>VGHR01000100.1 GCA_016868205.1 Betaproteobacteria bacterium | reverse complement strand
CGGTAGGTGCTGCCTGGTGCAGCCGGCTTGTCTGACCAGCGCGCATGGCTGATCACCTCGTTGTCGATGAGCCTCATGCCGGAGCAACCGGCAATCAGGCTCAGGAGCACTGCAAGCAAGAGCCTGGACGCGTACTTTGAGGCGGGGTTCATACGGCCGAAATCACAAAACGGAGAACAAAAGAAAATTTTGTTCACTTCGCAGCGTTAAAGACAGCGTCATTTTGTAAGACTCGCTCGTAGAGCTGCAGATAATTTTTTGCGCAGATTCGTGACGAAAAGTGGGTCATCACCCAGTCTCGGCAATCCGAAGGCTTACAAGCAAAGGCTTGATCGAGCGCTGCTGAAAAGTCCTCGTCCGTGCCGAACAAAGCGCCCACCCTTTGATTGATGAGTTCAGGCATCGACCCCCTGGGTGTGGCGATCACTGGCGTACCCGACATCAAGGCCTCGACCACCACCAAGCCAAAAGGCTCTTCCCAATCGATGGGGAACAAAAGCGCCTTGGCCTGTGCAAAGCAGCGGGCTTTCTCCATGCCGCCGATTTCGCCTAAAAACCGGACACCCGGACGCAAGCTGTCCAGCAGTCCGCCAACTTTGAGCAAATCAAAGCGATAGCCGCCAGCGACCCAAAGTGGCTGCCGCGCGTCTCGCGCGAGCTTGAGAGCGCGGCGCGCGCCTTTGACCCTTCTGCGGACCTTGGAAAAAAACAGCAAGTGGTCGCTTTTGTGCTTCTGATAGATGAATTCGCTGGGGTCAATACCGTTGTAAATAAAAATATTTCGCTCATGTCGGCGTGCGTGGTCGGCACTGACGCAGACGGTATTCAAGGGCAGGGTTTGAGGGTTCTGATTGTTCCCGTGCAAGGTGTATATCCAGGGGGTGGCGAGGCCCTCCCGAGGCTCCCAACTGTGGAAATGCACGAAATCGCCATCCCTCGGGATCATTCGAAGCGCCTCCTCAGGGCTACGCGCCGGCAGACAAGTCACCCCTGGCAAGCGTGAACCCGGCCACGCAATCAGGGAAACCTTTTGGGCGCTCCCGACAAACTCCGAGGCGAGCCACTGAACTATCCGCTCCGTACCGCCGTACTTGTGAACCGGCAGCCTCGCATTGACGACCAGACAGATATGCATGACGAGACGGTGCTCCGGGGGGAATTGATCGGGGCTAACAAGTCGCTCGACCGCCGTCAGTCGACGAAACGGATGGCCCCCTGCTGCGCAAAACTTTCCGGATCAAAGGCCTTGTCGCCTTGCGGGTTGGGCAGACCGGTGGCGCTGATGCTGGCAAAGTCGTGCAGCTGGCGGTCCATGAGGTGCGAGGGCACGACGCTTTGCAGGGCGGTGAACATATTGTCGAGCCGGCCAGGAAATTTTTTGTCCCATTCGCGCAGCATGTCGCCCACCACCTGCCGCTGCAGGCCATCCTGGCTGCCGCAGAGCGTGCAGGGAATGATGGGGAATTGACGCACCTGGGCCCAGGCGCTCAGGTCTTTTTCGCTTATATACGCCAGCGGCCGGATGACCACATTCTTGCCGTCATCACTGGCCAGCTTGGGCGGCATGCCCTTGAGCTTGGAGGCAAAAAACATATTGAGAAACAGGGTCTGCAAGATGTCGTCGCGGTGGTGGCCTAGGGCGATCTTGGTGCAGCCGAGCTCCTCGGCCACGCGGTACAAGATACCGCGGCGCAGGCGCGAGCACAGCGAGCACATGGTTTTGCCCTCGGGGATCACCCGCTTGACGATGCTGTAGGTGTCTTGCGTCTCGATATGAAACGGCACCCCCAGGCCGCCGAGGTATTGGGGCAGCACATGGGCTGGAAAGCCAGGCTGTTTTTGGTCGAGATTGACCGCCACCAACTCAAAACGAATCGGCGCGCGCTGCTGCAGCTTGAGCAAAATGTCGAGCATGCCGTAGCTGTCTTTGCCGCCGGAGACGCAGACCATGACCTTGTCGCCCTCTTTGATCATCTGGTAGTCGACGATGGCACGGCCTACTTCACGGCACAGGCGTTTTTCGAGCTTGTGTTGTTCGCGCTCGGCCTTGTCTTGGCGATCGGGGGCTTGAGCAGAAGCGGTCGGGTTCATGCTTGAGAGGGCTTGACGGCAAAGACTTCACAGCCGACGGCTTCGCAGTCGTCGTAGACATCGGGCTTGGCGGTGGAGACGCGCGCAGCTTGTACCTTGGGGTGAGCCAGCATGCGCTGCAGCACCTCGTCGCAAAGGGTTTCCTGCAAATGGATGTGCCCACGGTCGACCCGTTCGCGGATCACACTGCGGATGAAGTCGTAGTCGACCACCTCGGCAAGCTCATCGGCCCGGGGGGTGGACAGCGCCAGCGGAATGTAGAGGTCCACATTGAAGAGCACACGCTGCTCGCGAGTTTTCTCGAAGGCATGCACCCCGATGTTGATGTTGACCTCGTAGTTACGCAGAAACAAACGCCTGCAGGTAGTGGCCAGCTCAGCGCTGGGGTCGCGGTTCATGGGGAGAGTCCTTTGAGCAGATCGTCAACGACGAACATGATGTCCCGGGGCAAAGGCACGAGATGCTGCCCGTTGTCCACACTGAGCACGGTTCCGGTGATGCTGGCGGTGCTGGCCAAAAAAAGGCAGGCGCGCGCCACATCTTGCGGGTCGGTCGGTCGGCGCATCAGGTTGGCCGAGGCCGCCTGCCTGAAATTATCGGCGGTTTGGGGGCCGCTCAAATACATCAGGCCCGGTGCCACGCCGCATACCCGCAGGCGAGGCGCCAGCGACTGCGCCTGCAGCGCGACCGCCCGCTCCAGGGCGAGCTTGCTGACGGTGTAGCTGAAGTAGTCGGGATTGAGGTTGTAGACCTTCTGGTCGAGGATGTGCAGGGCGCAGCCCTGCGCGCCGTCGGGCACCAGGTCGCGCGCCATCTGGCGCGTCAGCAGCAGCGGGGCCAACAGGTTCACCCGCAGTTGTTGCAGGGCCTGCGCCGAGTTGAAGTCCAGACCAGTGTCATCGATGAAGGTCGAGGCGTTGTTCACCAGCGCATCGAGCCTGTCGGTTTGAGTTTGCACCTGCGCCATGAGCGCTTGGCAGCCGGCTTCGTCCTGCAGGCTGCCCTGTACCGCCTGTGCCGCATGACCGGCGGCGCGCAAGTGGCCCACCAGCGCCTGCGCCGCGTCCTGGGAGCGGTCGTAGTGGCAAAGCACCCGCCACCCTGACTGCGCAAACAGCGTGGCGATGCAGGCGCCCAGTCGGTGGGCAGCTCCAGTGACGAGAACGGTTTTCATGAGCGGGGCCGAGCGCAAGCGGCGACAATGCACGCTGCAATATGCACAGTGTAGCGAGCCCCCTTCCGCCCGACTTGTTGCGGGCCATCGACCAAGCCAGCGGCTGGCTGCCCTTTGACGCCTTCATGGCGCAGGCCCTCTACGCCCCGGGCTGGGGCTACTACAGCGCAAACAGCCGCAAGTTTGGGCTGATGCCGCAGTCAGGCAGTGACTTTGTCACCGCCCCTGAGCTCTCGCCGCATTTCGGTCGCGCACTGGCCCGTCAAATCGCCCAGGCGATGCAGGCCACGGGCGTACGCGAGGTCTGGGAGTTTGGCGCCGGCTCTGGTACTTTGGCGCAGCAGGTGTTGCGCTCGCTCGAGGGGCTTGGCCTCTTGCTCGACCGCTATGTCATCGTCGATCTGTCGGCCTCGCTACAGCAGCGACAGCGCGAAGCCCTGGCGCCTTGGGCGCAGCGGGTGCAGTGGTTGCAGCAACTGCCCGATCGCATCGAGGCGGTGGTGATCGGCAATGAACTGTTTGATGCCATGCCGGTCAAGCTGCTGGTGCGAAAGGCTGGGCTCTGGCACGAGCGGGGGGTGGTGCGGGCTGACGAGGGCTTGGCTTTCGAAGACCGCATCACACCGATGCGGCCTGCGCAGGACATCCCGGGAGCGCACGACTACTTGACAGAAATCCATCTGCAGGCCGAGGGCTTCGTACGCACGCTGGCGCAGGTCCTGCACCGCGGGGCCGCCTTCTTCATCGACTACGGTTTTCCGCAGGCCGAGTACTACCACCCCCAACGCCACATGGGCACCCTCATGTGCCACCAGGCGCACCGCGCCGATGCCCACCCGCTGGATCAGGTCGGACTCAAGGACATCACCAGTCATGTCAATTTCACCGGCATTGCCCTGACCGGCCAGGACGCCGGGCTCCAGGTGCTCGGCTACACCAGTCAGGCACACTTTCTGATCAACTGCGGCTTGCTCGACGGGGCGGGCGATCTGCCCTTGAGCGAGCGGGTGATGCTGCAAAAGCTCATTAACGAGCACGAGATGGGCGAATTGTTCAAGGTCATCGGCTTTGCCGCACCCGCACCACGCCGCCCGGCCGACCCGAGCGACCAGGGTCTCCCCACCTGGGAAGCGCTGGGCTTTTCAAACGGCGACCGCTCGCACACCCTATGAACACCCGCTCGATGCGTCCATCGCAAGCGCAGCGCCGATCGCAAGCCGGGGGTGCGTCGTGCTGCGCTGGATGATCATCATTTTTCTGGCCTTGGTGGTCTTGAGCTGGCTCACTCCGTGGCTCAACAAGCTGGGAGTCGGCCAATTGCCGGGTGACTTTCGCTTCAAGCTGTTTGGCCGCCAGTGGTATCTGCCCTTTGCCAGCACCGTACTGCTGAGCTTTGTCGTCACTCTGATTTCGATGGTGTTCTGAGCCTGCACCTCATCGCGCCGAGGGCGGCGCTCCTACAGGGGGCGTGGCTACAGGCTCTTTAGTGCTTCGGCCCGGGCCTGATGGATAGCTTGTGCAATGCGCGGCCCGCTGCACCCCTGCGCTTGCGCCTTGAGCGCCACTTGCTCGCTCGGTACGGCCCGGGCCAAGGCCAGAGCCTTCTGCAGCCGTTGTCGCTGCGGATAAGGCTCGTCTTCGCGACCGAGGCGGCCGCGCGCATCGCACCAACAGGCCCAAAGGATTTCCTCGAAGCGCTGCGGTTTGCGAAACGCATCACAACGCTCGAGCAGGCGCACCAGCGCCGCCGCGCCCAAATCCAGACTCTGATGAATATGGCCATGCTCGCGCGCGACCACCTCGGCCAGTTCGCGGCAGGCACTGGGCACCCGAAGCCGTTGGCACAGTTGGCCAATCAGCCGCACACTGCGTGCCTCGTGAGCCAGATGGCGCGGCCATTGCTCGCGCGGCGTCAAGCCCTTACCCAGATCATGACCCAGGCAGGCAAAGCGCACCGTCAGGGGGGCGGCCAGATGGGCCGCTTGATCGAGCACCATCATCAGATGCACCCCGGTGTCGACCTCGGGGTGATGCTCGGGCGATTGCGGCACCCCCCAGAGCCGGTCCACTTCGGGCATCAGCCTGGCAAGGGCCCCGCACTGACGCAGCACCTCAAAAAAGCGCGAGGGCCGCGTCTCCATGAGAGCGCGCGAGAGTTCTTGCCACACCCGTTCGGGCACCAAGGCATCAAGCTCACCACTGCCCACCATCTCGCGCATCAGGGCCAGGGTGGGCGCAGCCACTGAAAACTCAGGCAGCCGCGCGGCAAAGCGGGCTACGCGCAGAACGCGCACGGGGTCTTCACTGAAAGCCGGCGAGACATGGCGCAGCAGCCCGGCCTGCAGATCGGTCCGTCCGCCGTAGGGGTCGATCAGTTGCCCCTGATCATTCAGGGCCATGGCGTTGATGCTCAGGTCTCGGCGCGAGAGGTCTTCTTCAAGTGTGACCGAGGGCTCGGCTGCGATTTCAAAACCGCGATAGCCCGGCGCCGTTTTGCGCTCTGTGCGGGCAAGCGCGTATTCCTCGCGGGTTTGCGGATGCAAGAAAACCGGAAAATCCTTGCCGACCGGCAAATAGCCACGGTCCAGCAGGTCTTGCGCGCGCGCACCCACCACCACCCAGTCACGGTCTTGCACCGGCAGCCCCAAAAGGCCATCGCGCACCGATCCGCCGACCTGAAAAATCTTCATGTCGCCAAGTGTAGGGCGGCGCTCTTGCAGGGGGCGGGGCTATCGCGCCGAGGCGGCGCTCCTACAGCTGCGGGCGGGCCATCGGGGGGGAGCCGCGCCCTTCGAGGCCGCTGAGATAAGTCGGCGCGATGGCTCGAACCGAGGACACCTGCAGGCCCAGATCGGCCAGTCCCGGATGCTTACCCGTGGCCACATTGGGCACGCGCAGAGAGTCGAGGTTGTCACGGCTGAGCAAGGGCTCGCCGGGCATGAGTTCCATCAGCCGTGCCTGCAAGCGGGCCAAGGCCTCGGGCAGCGGCCAGACCGGTCGGCCCCGTCCACCGGCCACCCCAGCCCATCGGCCGGCCCATTGCACCAGCTCGCGCAGGGTGTAAACCTCAGGCCCGGTGGCCTCGTAGATGCGGCCCAGGCTGTCCGTCTGATGCGGCCCATGCAGGCAAGCCACCACCGCGTCGGCCACATCTTCAACCCAGACCGGTTGTAGCTGCGCCTGCGCGCCAGCCAGGGGGACGAAGGGCGCGAGCCGCTGCAAGCGCGCAAAGGTGTTGAGAAACCGATCCTCGGCCCCAAAGATGACGCTGGGCCGAATCACCGTCAAATCCAGGTCGGCCCGATGCAGCAGCTGCTCGCCCATCGACTTGCTGCGCAGGTACATCGAGGGCAGGCTCTCGGGGCGCGCCTCGTCAGCGCCCAGCGCACTGATGTGCACCACCCGCCGCACACCGGTCTGTGCGCAGGCGCGAACCAGCGAGCGCGGCAGGTCTACATGCACCCGCTCGAAGGCCGATGGCGTCCCCTGAAGAATGGCCACCAGATTGACCACCGCATCGTGACCCGCAACCAGGCTGCTCAGCTGCGCCGGGTCGTGGAGATCGGCCTGGACCACCCGCACTTGCGGCAAGGTCAGCACCGCCGCCGCATGGGGCAGTCTGCGGGTGGGCACGGTCGCCTTGATGGACCGGCGGGCCAGTTTCTCGCACACATGGCGGCCGACAAAACCGCCCCCGCCGAGAAGCAAAACATTTTTTTGCATGGGTTCATTGTGCCGCGTCGAGCGCGGGGCTGCCTCACCCACACAGCCACTGCCCTGGTGGGCTCAGGGCATTTTGTTGTCTATCGGTGGTGCGCCGGCTTCGCGGGGGCCGACGGTGCCCAGGCGCTCGCGCAGGGACTGGGCTTGGCCGGTCAGCAAAGCGGCGTAGACGGTGGCATTGGACAGCACCTTCTTGACATAGTCGCGCGTCTCGATGAAGGGCACATTCTCGGCCCAAATCGCACCCTCGAGCATCGGGCCTTCGCGCCAGCTGCGGGGCCGTCCGGGGCCGGCGTTGTAGGCGGCTGCAGCCAGGGCCATGGAGCCGCCAAAGTCGTCGAGCGCGCGCTTGAGATAGGCGGTGCCCAGCAGGATATTGATGTCGCGATCATTAATTTGATGGGGCGCATAGCTGTTGAGCCCGATATGCCGCGCCGTCTCACGGGCGGTGGCCGGCATGAGCTGCATCAGCCCCGAGGCGCCCACATGTGAGCGTGCGTCCATGATGAAACGGCTCTCTTGCCGGATCAGTCCGTAAACATAGGCCGGGTCCAGCCCGATCGCGCGCGTGCGCTTGAGCACGCTCTCGCGCAGCGGGGTGGGAAAGCGCTGCTCAATATCGATTTCGCTCTTGGTGCGTTCGCTGGTGTTGATGCAGCGGTCCCACACCGAGCGTTCGCAGGCCAGTTGCGCGGCGGCCAGCAGCTCGCGATCGCTCAGGCCGCCCTTGCGGTGCAGGCTGATGCTGTAGTTCCATTCGCGCACGCCATCGCTGCGCAGGCCGATAGCGATGGCATGCAAGGCCCGCTGCAGGCCGGGGTTCTGCCGCGCGGCCTCGCGCTCGGCCGGGGTGGGGGGCGCAGCCCGCGGAGGCAGGCTGATGCGCTGGCCCAGCTCCTCCAGCGCGAGTTGCTCATAGAAGCCGCGTACCGAGGCAATCGACTGCAGCATCACCAGGGCTTGTGCGCGCTGGGGCGGGACGGCCGCAGCAGTGGACCCCGGTGCGGTCGACAGCGGACCGGCATGGGGGCCGGGCGCCGCCTCGCTGGGGCTGCCGGCAGAGGCCGTGCCCGCCAGGGCCATCAATGCGCGGGCGCGCCAGTACACCCAGGCCGGGTCGCGCGCTGCAGCAGCACTGAGAGCACCGGTGGCGGCCAAGACCACAGGCCACTGCGGCCGGCTGCCGGCCCGCAAGGCTGCGCGTACCTTCCAGCCGAGCATGTCATCGCTCAGGTCGGCGGGGTTGCTCACTTGCGCGTAGTACTCGAGGGCCTCGCGATCGAGTCGCATGGCTGCGCGCCGGCCCAGGCTGCCCCAGACCCAGTTGCGCTCCTCGGCGTTGAGTTGCGGCCCCCACTTCTTGCGCAGCTGCTCGACCGCCGCTGGTAGGTCGTTGGTCGACAGTCGCAGCAGGGCCAGAGTGACCAGTTCTCGGCGCTGGCGCAAGATGGCCAAGGATTTCTCGCGCAAAAAGCGTCCGGGATCGGTCAAGACCTGCGCCAGCAGGGCATCGGCGTCGGGCGCAACGATGTCCACCGCCTCCCGGACCATGCGCGGGCGATTGGCCTCGATGGCCAGCCGTGCCTTGCGCCAGACCTCCACAGCCGATAGCTGGCGGTCCTGATGCAAGGCCCGCGCCGCGCCCTTGCAGCCGTCGTCGGCCTCGCGCTGCGCATGCCACAGGCGCCGCACCTCCTCGGCCCGCTCCGGCCCACCCGCATCGGGCGCGCGCAGATGATCGATCCACAGTGCGTAGCAGCGCACCTCCGGATCGTCATGCATGCGGTAGTGCACGATCTCGTTTTGAAAGGTCAGCCAGTCACGCTTGTGTCCGAGCATCAGCAACCAGTCGTTGCGCAGCCTGTCTTCTTGGTAGGTACCGGCCCAGCGGCTCAGAAAAGCCTGCACATCGGCTGCGGGTGCATCGGCCAGGCGCAGACGCATCTCCCAGTAGGCCGCCCAAGGCTCCAGAATGTGGCCGCGCACCTGCGGCAGGAGCGATTGCACCCGGGACCGCTCGCCCCGGTCGAAGGCTTGTTTGATGTCCAGCAGCGCCTGGTCGGCTGCTGTCAGGGCTTGGGGGGCATCGGCCGCAGCCTGGGACGCCGCTGGCGCCCCGCCTGTCATCAGGGCCAGGGCCAGGCCCAGACGGGCCATGAAGTTCGGTAGCATGTGAATATTATGGACAAACAAAGCGCGCGCAAAGCCCTCATCGAACAAAGGTTGAACCTGCCCGACCGGCTGGAGAAAGCCGAACGGCTGCAACGGGTGCTGCGCATCTGGCTGGTGGGTCGGCCCGACACCGTCATCGGTGCCTACTGGCCGATCAAGGGCGAGTTTGACCCGCTGCCGGCTCTCTACCGCTGGCAGGAAGATGCGCTGCTGGCGCCCTCCCTGGGTGGCTGGCCGGTCACTGCCGATACCGAGCCCAAGCTGGCCTGCGACAGCCTGGCGCAGCGCCTGCCGCGCAAGATTGGTCTGCCGGTGGTCGACAAGCAAAGTCGCACCCTGAGCTTTCATGCCTGGTACCCCGGCTGCCCCATGGAGGAGGACGCCTACGGCATCCCCAAACCCAAAGACACCGAAATCGTGACGCCCACCTTGCTGCTGGTGCCCT
>VGHR01000099.1 GCA_016868205.1 Betaproteobacteria bacterium | reverse complement strand
GCGCTGGCGCGGGCGGTGCATCAGCCGCAGGATTTGCAGGCGCGCAGCGACATGATGATGGCCTCGATGATGGGGGCTATCGCTTTTCAGAAGGACCTCGGTGCGGTGCACTCTTGCGCGCATGCGCTTGGCGCTGTTTGCGATATGCATCACGGTCTGGCTAATGCGCTGATGATCGACACGGTCATGGACTGGAATTACGAGGCGGTGCCGGCCCGATTCGATGAACTGGCCCATGTCTGCCGCGTCGCCGGCGGCGGCTCGGCTTTTGTGGCCTGGCTGCGTCAGCTCAAGCAGTCGATTGGCATAACCGCGTCCTTGCGGAGCCACGGTGTCGGGCAGCAGCATCTGCAGGCTCTGGTGGCCATCGCCACCGCCGATGGGTGTCATCAGACCAACCCCCGGCCTTGCACTGCCGCTGACTTCGAGCGCCTGTTTCAGGCCGCCCTGTAAGGTTCGATTCATTACAAGCCCTCATGAGCCGCAGTATTGATCAGAGGTTGAAGATAGGCGTGTCAGCCTGTTTTTTTCATGCCGACCCGGCTCGCCCGCTGTTTACGGGCAAGACCCTGCACTATGTCGAGGAGTCCATCGCTCATTGGGTGATGAGTCAGGGTGACCTGGCGGTGATGGTGCCCAGTCCCACCGGGGTCACGCGGCGTGGCGATGTGGATTTTTCTCACTATGCCCAGTGGCTCGACGCACTCGTCCTGATGGGCGGAGCCGATGTCTGGCCGGGCAGCTACGGGGAAGTGCCGCTGCAGGAGCGCTGGAGCGGCGATCGGGTGCGTGACGACTATGAAAAAGCCTTGGTGCAGGCCTTTGTCGCTGCCGGCAAACCCGTACTTGGTGTTTGCCGGGGCTTGCAACTGATCAATGTGGCCTTTGGCGGAACTCTTTACCAGGATATCCCCACGCAACTGCCCCACGCGCTGGTGCATAGGAATGCCCAAACCTACGACAACCATCTCCACGATCTGAGCATAGACCCGCAGAGCCGCTTGTGTCAGCTTCTCGGGGGGCAAACAGCAGCGGTGGTCAACAGCATCCATCACCAAGGCGTCAAGGACCTGGCGCCGGAGTTTGTGGTCGAGGCGCGCTGTCCACACGATGGCATGATCGAGGCCATCCGCTGGAGCGGCCCGGTTTATGTCGCGGCTGTGCAGTGGCACCCGGAGTTCCACCGCCGCGACCAGGGGACGCTCGATGACACGCCGATCCTGCGTGATTTTTTAGGACAGGCTCAACGGAGCCGCTGCGCTGACTGAACCGAGGACCGATTGAGCATGAACGCCCTGACCCTGATCAACCCCGCCGACGGCAGCGTCATTGGTGAGCAGCCGATCCACACCGCGGCGCAAGTGGCCGAGCTAGCGGAGCGGGCCCGTCGGGCGCAACCGGCCTGGGCGGCCCAGTCGCTCGAGACCCGTCTGCAGGTTCTGGGGCGGTTTCGTCAGTCGGTGCAGGATGAACTTGAGGTGTTGGCCCGCATCCTGACCTGCGAGACGGGCAAACCCCTGGCGCATTCGCGCAACGAGCTCAATGCTTTTCTCGGCCGTGTTGATTTTTTGCGGGCCCATGCACCGGCGGCAGCAGCCGGCTCGCAGGTCTGGGACGCCGATGGCATGCGCGAGCAGATTGAGCGTATTCCCCTGGGCGTTATCGGTAATGTCTCGGCCTGGAATTACCCCTGGTTCGTTGGTGGCAATGTGTTTGTACCGGCGCTATTGATGGGCAATGCGGTGATCTACAAGCCCTCTGAATTTGCCACGCTGACCGGGCAGGCCATGGCGCGGCTGTTGCACGGCAGTGGGGTGCCGGCCGATGTGTTTGTACCGGTTTACGGCGATGGCTCGACCGGTGCCGCCTTGACGGATCAGGATCTCGATGGCATTTTCTTCACGGGATCGCTGGCCACAGGACAGCGAATCGCCCAGGCCGCAGGTCCGCGCATGATGAAGATGCAGCTCGAACTCGGCGGCAAGGATCCAAGCTATGTCTGTCCTGATGCTGATCCGGTCGTGGCGGCACAGTCTCTGGCCGACGGGGCGATGTACAACGCCGGCCAGAGCTGCTGTTCGGTCGAGCGGATTTATGTGCATGAGGCGATCTACGGTCGTTTCATCGAGGCCCTGGTGGAGACCACCCGCAGCTTCAAGCTGGGCGATCCGATGCAGGAAGACACCTATTTGGGCCCGCTCACCCGTTCAGCACAAATCGGGGTCCTCGAAGCCCAAGTGACGGATGCGCTCAGCCGCGGTGCGCGCTTGCTAACGGGCGGCGCGCGCGTTCCCGGCCCCTTTGCGGGTCGGGGCAACTGGTTCGGGGCCACAGTGATCGACCGTGCCGATCACAGCATGGCGCTCATGCGCGAAGAAAGCTTTGGCCCGCTGGTGGGCATCGAGAAGGTCAGCGATGACGCGCAAGCCCTTGAGCGCATGAACGACACCCGCTACGGATTGACCGCTGGTGTGTACACGCCCGACGAGGCGCGAGCCAGGGCCATTCTTTCCAGGGTGCGGGCTGGTTCGGTGTACTGGAATTGCTGCGACCGGGTCAGCCCGCGCTTGCCCTGGAGCGGTTGGGGGGACTCGGGCCTGGGGCTGACGCTGTCGGTGGAGGGCATCAGCACCTTCACCCGGCCCAAGGGCTGGCATCTGCGATCGGTCTGAGGCTGGCGATGAGTCATCCTCCGCTGGTTCTTTTTGATCTGGACCACACGCTGCTCCAGGGCGACAGCGATCAGCTTTGGTGTGACTTCCTGGTCGAGCAGCATTTGGTCGATGCCGAGCCCTTGATGAGCGCCAGCCGTGACATGGAGCGGGACTACAAGGCCGGCACCGTGGATGTCGGCGCCTTTTGTGAGTTTTATATGGGCACCTTGTGCCTGATGGATGCGGCCGCCTGGCAACCCTGGCGAGAGCGCTTTTTGCAGCAATGCATCCTGCCCCGTCTTGCGTTGGCGGGCGTGCGCCAACTCGGCGAGCATCAGCATGCCGGTCATCGGGTGGCCATCACAACGGCCACCAACCGATTCATCACCGAGTTGACAGCGGAGCATCTAGGCGTTGCCGATTTGATTGCCACCGAACCGCAATGCCTCGGGGGCCGCTTTACCGGGCGGCTGGTGGGAACGCCCAATATGCGGGGTGGCAAGGTGCTGCGCTTGCAGCAGTGGCTGGCTCAGCAGGGCTGGAGTCTATCCGAGCTCGACAGCACGGCCTACAGTGACTCGATCAATGACCTGCCGCTGCTCGAGGCGGTGACCCAGCCGGTGTGCGCACAGCCTGACGCCAAGCTCGAGCGCATTGCACTCGAGCGAGGTTGGCCGGTGGTGCGCTGGTTCTAGCAGGCTCCGGCGCTAGGCGGCGCTGCGTAGCGCGAGCAGTCCCTGGGCCAAGACACCTGCTGCATCTTCGGTCATCTCGGCCAGTTTCGCCATCGCCTGGTCGGGGGTAAGGCAGACAAAGTGACTGACCTCGCCGTCCTGATTGCAAGGCTCCAGGCCGGCCGGCAGCAGCAGGTTGTAGACCCACAATCGCTCATCGTGCCACCCTTCGTTTTCGCGTCGGCGGGTGAGTAAGGAGCCCGCGGGACGCACCTGGTGGGCGACTTCGGCAGGTATCCCGGCTTCTTCATACAGCTCACGCACGGCGCAGTCGAGCAGTGACTCGCCAACTGGAAGACCGCCGGCGGCCAGGTTATCGAGGCGCCCCGGATCGGTGGCTTTGCTCAAGGCTCTGGTGCCGCACCAGATGCGCCCGTCTGCACAAAAGCCGTTGATGTGGACCGCATGGCTGCGCAAGCCAAAAAAGCGGAAGGCGCAACGCTCCATTCGGAACCACTCCGCCTCAGAGGGGCTGGGGGCCATCGGGATTTCGCCCCAGTAACTGTAGAGTTCATGGCGCCAGCCGGTCAGCAGTCCAGCTGCATGCAGCTTGTGGGCGACTCGGGCAAGCAGCTCGCTGCGATCGACGGGCCTGAGATCGTCGGCATGCCAACGCAGGCCCTGCGGGACTTTTTGGCACAGGGGCAAGTGCTGCAGCAGGGCGTCATCGTGGCCAGGCGCGAGCCAGCCGATGCGGCGGCCCAGCAACTCCAGAGGCTTGAATCCATCCGGAACGGGGTGATCGACGCCGCGCAAAATGTGGCCCAGGGTTTGGTCATCGACAGCAGACCAGGCCGCCAGTGTTGAGGGCAACATGGGGCCTGCGATCACCAGGCCGGGGGGCGCTTGTCGAGGAAGGCCTGGACGCCCTCCAGCGCCGTGGCGTCCATCATGTTGCAGGCCATCGTCTGGGCCGCATCGTCGTAGGCTGCGCGGGTGCCGGCCTCAAGCTGCCGGTAGAACAGTTGTTTGCCCAAGGCCAGCGCCAGCCGCGGTTTGCCCCTGATTTGATCGACCAGGTGCTGCACCGTCTGGTCGAGCTCTTCGGGCTCGGCCACTCGGTTGATCAGGCCCCAGGCCTGCGCCTGCGCCGCGTCGATGAACTCGCCGGTGGCCAGCATTTCGAAAGCAGCCTTGCGTGGCAGGTTGCGCGAGAGAGGCACGCTGGGCGTGGCGCAGAACAGGCCAAGGTTGACACCGCTGACCGCAAAGCGCGCCGTGCGGGCGGCCACGGCCAAATCACACTGGGCCACCAATTGGCAGCCCGCTGCTGTGGCCACGCCCTGCACCTTGGCAATCACCGGCACCGGCAGCCCTTGCACGCTGAGCATCATGCGGCCGCATTGGTCAAACAGGTGCCGGTAGTAGGCCAGATCGGGTTCGGCTCGCATCTGGCGCAGATCATGGCCGGCGCAAAAGGCCTTGCCAGAGGCGGCAATGACCACAGCCCTCAGAGATGGATCGTGTGCAAGGGCATCGAGTTGCACCTGCAAGGCCTCCAGCAGTTCCTCACTGAGCGCATTGAATGCCTCAGGGCGGTTGAGCGTGAGCGTGGTCAGGCCACGGCCATCATCGTGACGCAGCAGCAAAGGTTCTTGAGCGGACTTCATGACAGGCTCCTATTCGATAGCCGATGCAGACCGGGCCCGCTCGCGCAGGGCAAATTTCTGAATTTTTCCGGTTGAGGTTTTTGGAATTTCCTCAAACCGAAGTTCGCGTGGGACCTTATAGCCGGCCAGCAAGGCCTTGCAATGCGCGATCAGCTCGGCAGCATCGGCCTGACTGCCCGGTTTGAGTTCGACATAGGCCAAGGGCGTCTCACCCCACTTGGGGTCGGGCTTGGCCACCACGGCGCAAGCGAGCACTGCCGGGTGGCGATAGAGCGCGTCTTCGACCTCCAGGGAGCTGATGTTTTCGCCGCCAGAGATGATGATGTCCTTGCTGCGATCGCGAATCTTGGCGTAGCGGTCAGGCTCCAGTACCGCGAGATCACCGGTGTGGAACCACCCGCCCTCAAAGGCCTGGGCGGTGGCTCCCGGGTTCTTGAGATAGCCCTTCATGACGATATTGCCGCGGAACATGATTTCTCCCATGGTCTGGCCGTCGGCGGGTACGGGCTCGAGGCGCAGGGGGTCCATCACGGTCATGCCCTCCTGCAGCGCATAGCGCACGCCCTGCCGACCGTTGAGACGGGTTTGCTCGGCCACACTCTGGCCGGCCCAGGATGGCCTCTGCACCGCTACTGCGGCGGGTCCGTAGACCTCCGTCAGTCCGTAGACATGGGTGATGGCAAAGCCGATGCGGGCCATGCCCTCGATCATGGCCGCCGGTGGGGCAGCCCCGGCGACCAGACCGCGCACCTGTTGGGCGATGCCTGCGCGCATCTCGGTCGGAGCGTTGTAGATCAGACTGTGGACAATGGGCGCGGCGCAATAGTGGTCGATGCGATGTTCGCGCATCGCCTGCAAAATCGAAGGGGCATCGACCTTGCGCAGGCACACATGCGTGCCGCCGAGAAGGGCAAGGGTCCAGGGAAAACACCAGCCATTGCAGTGGAACATCGGCAGCGTCCACAGGTAAACCGGGAAATGCGGCATGGTCCATGTGGCGGCGTTGCACACCGCGTTGAGATACGCGCCCCGGTGGTGCGTGACCACCCCCTTGGGGTCCCCGGTGGTTCCACTGGTGTAACTGACTGCAATGGCGTCCCATTCGTCGTCGGGGCCATGCAGGCGCTCGACGGGTGCATGCGCGGACAACCAGGCTTCGTAGTCATGGGCGCCGAGCCGGGCACCCGCCCCGGTGTACTCGCTGTCGCACACATCAATGACCACAGGCTCTCGGCCGTATTGCGAGCGCAGCAGTTCCAGCGCTTTTTGCATGACCGGCGCGAATTCGCGATCGGTGACCAGTACCCGCGCTTCGCAGTGATTCATCTGCCAGGCCAGCAAAGCCGCGTCGAGCCGCGTATTGAGTGCATTGAGCACCGCGCCGAGGGCCGGGACGGCGTAATGCATCTCGATCATTTCAGGCGTGTTGGGCAGCATGGCGCTGACGGTGTCGCCCCGTTGGATACCCAGGCTCTGCAGCGCTGCAGCCAGACGAGCTGAACGCTCACGGGTCTGCGACCAGCTGTAGCGTCGCCGGCCGTGAATGACGGCCGGCAGATCGGCAAAAACTTCGGCGCTGCGCTCAACAAAACTGACTGGCGTCAGGGCGGTGTAGTTGGCCAGGTTCTTGCCGAGGTCTTGGTCGTAAATGCTCATCGCTGTCTCCAGTCCATCAGGCCGCCAGGGCCCTATCCTTTGCAGGGCCGATGATAAGGCGCTTGACCCTGCAAAGGCCAGCCCGGCCCGTTGCAGGTCTGTGCGCTGCTGTCTGAGCCGGCGGCGCAACTTTGCCCGACAGCCGCCAGCCTGCTTGAGGCGGGTTTGCGCTGGAGAATGCGGCGATGAGCAGTCAGCGCATCGGCCTGCGCCAGGCCGATGCGCTACAGAGGCTTGCGCTTGAGGGGCCCAACGAGATCGGCCCGGCGCAAGGACGGTCCTGGCTGCGGCGCTGTATGTGTCTGCTGGCTGAACCCATATTTGTGCTGTTGTTGGCGGCCGTGGCCATCTATCTGGTGCTCGGTGATTGGGGGGAGGGCCTGACCCTGGCAGTGTTCGTGCTGGCCGTGCTTGGCCTGACCTTGCTGCAGGAGGGGCGGGCTGACCGCTCTATCGAGGCCCTGCGTCAGCTCAGCGAGCACCGGGTGCAGGTCTTGCGCGATGGCCAGCTTCAGGAGTGGCCCGCGCGCGAAATCGTCCGGGGCGACTGGGTGCTGCTGGCCGAGGGGCGGCGGATCGCTGCCGATGGGCTGCTGCTCGAAGCGGACCATTTGCAGGTCGACGAGTCGCTGCTGACGGGCGAATCGGAGCCGGTGACCAAGCAGGTGCAGGCCAGCGGTAAAGCGGCGCGCGTGTTTTTCGGCACCCATGTAGTCCGGGGGCAGGGCCTGATGGAAGTGCAGGCCACGGGCGAGCGCACCGAGTTCGGCCGTATCGGTCAATCGCTCGGTCAGATCAGGCCGCAGCCTACCCCTTTGCAGACCCAGACGGCCCGCTTGGTGAGGGTACTGGCCTGGGTGGCCTTGCTTCTGTGCGCGGCCATGGTGCTGATTGAAGGGCTGCGCACCGGCTCGTGGTTGCCGGCACTTCTGGTGGGCATTGCGGCGGTGATGGCCATGCTACCTGAGGAGTACCCCGTGGTGCTTACCATCTTCCCTGCTCTTGGGGCGCATCGCCTGGCCCGAGAAGGGGTGCTGGTGCGTCGGATCGAGGCCATTGAGACGCTCGGCGCCACGACCGTCCTGTGCGCCGACAAGACCGGAACCATCACGCAAAACCGCATGGCGGTGCAAATGATGGCGGTGGGGGATCAGCCCGAGTTGCTGCGCTGCGATGCCTCGGGCGATTGGCCACCGCAGGCATTGGCGCCGGCCTTTCATCAGATTGCCGAGCATGCGATCTTGGCCAGTCTGATCGAGCCTTTTGACCCGATGGAACAGGCGTTCCATCGTCTGGGCCGGACCATGCTGCCCGAGAGCCGGCTGCACGATTGGCAGTTGGTACACAGCTATCCTCTCAGCTCCGGCTTGCGTGCGATGTCACAGGTCTGGCGCGCGGGGGACGGCCAGGCTCATGTGGTGTCGGCCAAGGGCGCTCCTGAGGCGGTGATGGATCTGTGTCATATGCCGTCGGCGCAGCGGGCGCAATGGCAGGGCGTGCTCGAGCAAATGGCCGCTGAGGGTTTGCGTGTGCTGGCGGTGGCACGCAGCGAGCATCCCGATGCCCCTTGGCCGCAATCGGCGCATGACTTCAACTTCGAGTGGATCGGCCTGATCGGATTGGCCGATCCTTTGCGGCCACAGGTGCCTCAGGCCATGGCGCAGTGCCGCCGCGCCGGGGTGCGGGTCATCATGATCACCGGCGACCATCCTGCTACCGCCCGGGTGATTGCGGCGCAGGCGGGCATGGCGGTGGGGCAGGTCCTGTGCGGCGATGAGCTTGATGGCTTGAGTGAACTCGAGCTGGGGGCCCGCTTGCGCTCGACCTCGGTCTGCGCCCGTATCTCGCCGCAGCAGAAGTTGCGCATCGTGCAGACCCTGGCAGGCTTGGGTGAGATCGTGACCATGACGGGCGACGGCGTCAACGATGCCCCGGCGCTGCGCGCTGCGCATGTGGGCGTGGCCATGGGCCAGCGTGGCACCGATGTCGCTCGTGAGGCCGCCAGCGTGGTGCTGGTCGACGACGACTTCGGCTCCATCGTGCGTGGCATCCGCACCGGGCGCCGAATCTACAGCAACCTGCATAAATCGATGGGCTATATCTTCGCAGTGCATCTGCCGATTGCCGGCATGGCGGCGCTGCCTGTGGTGCTGGCCTTACCCCCGCTGCTCTTGCCTCTGCACATCGCGCTGATTGAACTGATCGTCGACCCAGCCTGTTCACTGGCCTTTGAGGGCGAACCGGAGGAGGCCGACCTCATGGATCGTCCGCCGCGCGATACCCGTTCGGCCTTGTTGGATGCTGGCGCAATGGCCCGGGCATCGGTGCAGGGCCTGCTTTTGCTTGGCGGCATCGCCTTGGCGTACGGGGCCTCGCTGCAGACCTGGGCGGCGGAGGGCCCGGTCCCGGCCGAGCATACGCGCGCGATGGTGCTGATGGCTTTTGTGGCGGGCAATGTGGCGCTGGTGATGGTGAGCAAAGCCGGCGAGGTCTCGGTGCCCGCTTGGCCGCGTTCAGGCCCCGGCAACTGGGCGGCCGTGGCCGTCATGGCGTCAGCCCTGGCCGCCGTTGCCCTGGCGATCTACCAGCCAGCGCTGGCTTCGGCGCTGCAGTTGCGCGCCCTGGACACCCTGAGCGCCGCCACGGCCTTGATCTGCGGACCTGCGGGTTTGATTCTCGGCCTGATGGCCGGTCGGCGGGTCAGCCGGCCTTGGCTTTGTTGAGGGCTTGGCGCAGGTCGCTGTAGCCGCTCAGCTCGCGCTTAGACTCGTCGATTTGAAGCAGCAGCCCCATCACCCGGGCGCCGTGTTCGATGGCGATCGAGCCATACTTGATATCGCCCTGCACCATGCACTGCGCTTGCAATTCCACGCGCTCGGTGGCGTGAATCTGGCCGGATACCTTGCCAGCCACCAAAATGCGGTGGGCGAGGATATCGCCTTGCACCTTGGCGCCCTCGCTGATAACCACGGTGACCGAGTCGG
>VGHR01000098.1 GCA_016868205.1 Betaproteobacteria bacterium | reverse complement strand
GAGCCTGCTGCTGCCGACGCCGGGCCTGAGCGCCCCGGGCCTTCTGCAGGCGCTGAAATTCGAGTACTTCGGCCCAGAAGGCTTCGATGCCCTGTGCCTGAAGGGCGCTGATTTGCAGGGCCTTGGGATGCCAGATCGCAGTGTCATGATGGGCTTGATCGGGGCGACCGTGCTGTCCCAGCAAACGCAGCGCCGAGGTAATGTGGGCCTGAGCCCGGGTGGCGGCGTCGAGGTCGATGTCGGCCTTGTTGATCAACACCAGGTCGGCCAGTTCCATCACGCCTTTTTTGATGGCCTGCAGGTCGTCGCCGGCGTTGGGCAGCTGCATGAGCACGAACATGTCGGTCATGCCCGCCACAGCGGTTTCACTCTGGCCCACGCCCACGGTCTCGACGATGACCACATCGTAGCCGGCGGCCTCGCACACCAGCATGGCCTCGCGGGTTTTTTCGGCTACACCGCCGAGCGTGCCGCTGCTTGGGCTGGGGCGGATGTAGGCCTTGGGGTGCACCGACAGGTGCTCCATGCGGGTCTTGTCGCCCAGGATCGAGCCGCCCGAGACCGTGCTGGACGGATCGACCGTCAGCACCGCCACACGATGGCCTTGCGCAATGAGGTGCAGGCCCAGCGCCTCGATGAAGGTGGACTTGCCCACGCCAGGCACGCCGCTAATGCCTAAGCGAAAGCTCTGGCCCGTGTGCGGCAGCAAGGCAGTCAGCAGTTCGTCGCCCTGCGCACGGTGGTCGCCGCGCGTGGATTCGAGCAGCGTGATGGCCTTGGCCACGGCACGGCGCTGCGCCATGGCACTGGCAGGGGCCACGATACTTTGGACGGTGGGGATGAAGGGGCTCATGTGCCGCATGGGGTCGCCCAGGGGGCTGGGCTCCTACCGTTGGGCCCGATCAGGCCGTAGCCTTCCTGATCTGCTCCAACACATCCTTGGCGCTGGCCACGATCGGCGTGCCCGGCCCGTAGATCCCCTTGACCCCGGCTTCAAACAGGAAATCGTAATCCTGGCGCGGGATCACGCCGCCGACAAACACAATGATGTCCTCAGCGCCTTGCTTGCGCAGCTCGGCGATGATGTCAGGCACCAGGGTTTTATGGCCTGCAGCCAGCGTACTAACCCCGACGGCGTGGACATCGTTTTCGATCGCCTGACGGGCACATTCCTGCGGAGTTTGAAACAGAGGACCAATATCCACATCGAAGCCCAGGTCGGCGTAAGCGGTGGCGACCACCTTGGCTCCACGGTCGTGCCCGTCCTGACCGAGTTTGGCAATCAGCACACGAGGACGGCGGCCGTACTGCTCGGCAAACTCGGCGATTTCGGCCTTGAGTTTGTCCCAGCCCTCAGCACAATCGTAGGCAGCAGCGTACACACCAGTCACCTTTTGGATGTCGGCGCGATGGCGCCCATAGACTTTCTCCAGCGCATCAGACACCTCACCAACGGTGGCGCGCAGACGGATCGCCCGGATGCTCAGGTCGAGCAGATTGCCTTGACCCGATTGAGCCGCATCGGTCAGCGCCTGCAGCGCCGCCTGAACTGCAGGTCCATCGCGGCGGGCCCTGATGTCTTTCAGGCGTGCGATCTGCTCTTCGCGCACCCTGACATTGTCCACCTCCAGGATCTCCACCGGGTCTTCCTTGGGCAGCTTGTACTTGTTGACGCCGACAATCACATCCTTGCCCGAATCGATACGAGCCTGCTTTTCGGCCGCGCTGGCCTCAATCTTGAGCTTGGCCCACCCGCTATCAACAGCGCGCGTCATGCCTCCAAGGGCTTGGACCTCCTCGATCAAGGCCCAGGCCTTGTCTGCCATATCCTGCGTGAGCTTTTCCATCATGTAGCTGCCGGCCCAGGGGTCGACCACATTGGTGATGTGCGTCTCTTCCTGGATGATGAGCTGGGTGTTGCGGGCAATACGGGCGCTGAACTCGGTGGGCAGCGCAATGGCCTCGTCAAAGCTGTTGGTATGCAAACTCTGTGTGCCCCCAAAAACAGCGGCCATCGCTTCGATGGTGGTACGCACCACATTGTTGTAGGGGTCCTGTTCGGTCAAGGACCAACCCGAAGTCTGGCAGTGAGTGCGCAACATCAGACTCTTGGGATTTTTGGCGCCAAAGCCCTTCATGATGCGACACCAAAGCAGCCGCGCCGCACGCATCTTGGCGATCTCCAGATAGAAGTTCATGCCGACGGCCCAAAAAAACGAGAGCCGACCGGCAAAGTCGTCGACATCGAGACCCTTGGTTAAGGCCGTCTTCACATACTCCTTGCCATCGGCCAGGGTGAAGGCCAATTCCAGCGCCTGGTTGGCACCGGCCTCCTGCATGTGGTAGCCCGAGATCGAGATCGAATTGAACTTGGGCATGTTCCTGGCGGTGTACTCGATGATGTCGCCGATGATCTTCATCGAGGGCTCAGGGGGGTAGATATAGGTGTTGCGGACCATGAACTCCTTGAGGATGTCGTTCTGTATGGTGCCGCTTAACCGATCCTGCGAAACGCCCTGCTCCTCGGCCGCCACCACATAACCGGCCAGCACGGGCAAAACGGCGCCGTTCATGGTCATCGAGACCGACACCCTGTCCAGCGGGATCTGATCGAAGAGGATCTTCATGTCCTCGACCGAGTCAATAGCCACGCCGGCCTTGCCGACATCGCCAGTCACGCGCGGATGATCGGAGTCATAGCCGCGGTGGGTGGCCAGATCAAAGGCCACGCTCACACCCTGTCCGCCGGCAGCCAGGGCCTTGCGATAGAAGGCGTTGGACTCCTGCGCGGTAGAAAAGCCGGCGTACTGCCGAATGGTCCAGGGACGCACAGCGTACATGGTGGCTTGCGGGCCGCGAATGAAGGGCTCCAGGCCGGGCAAGGTATCGGTAAACGGCAGCGCCTGCGTGTCTTGAGCTGTGTAAAGCGGCTTGACGGTGATGCCTTCGGCGGTATGCCAATCCAGCGCATTGAGATCCCCGCCCGGAGCCGACTTGATGGCTGCCCGCTGCCAGTCTTCTAGGGTGGCCGACTTGAACTCGTCAGGGGTATTGGTCTTGTTCATGACACTCTTTCATTGAAGCGGCACCGCAGAGTCTACCTCATTCATAATTATTGATGCAAAATTAAATTTGAGGTAAGCTCCGGGCATGTCGGTTGTAGCCCCCCTGTCGAGCCGGGCCCTCTACGAGGAGGTGGCCGAGCGCCTGCGCGAGCGTATCTTCCAGCAAGAATTGCCGCCGGGCAGCTGGATCGATGAGCTGAAGTTGGCGGATGAGTACGGCATCAGCCGTACGCCCCTGCGCGAGGCCCTCAAGGTGCTGGCCGCCGAAGGGCTGGTAACGATGAGGCTGCGCCGGGGGGCTTATGTCACCGAAGTGTCGGAGCGGGATCTGGCCGATGTGTATCACCTGCTGTCCCTGCTGGAAAGCGATGCCGCCCAAGTCGCCGCCGAACGCGCCAGCCCCAGACAGATGGAACAGCTGTTGCAATTGCACCAGGACCTGAGGTCGGCGGTACACGACCGGGAGGCGTTTTTTCGCCTCAACGAGGCTTTTCATCACGAGTTGCTGCGGGTCGCGGGCAATAAATGGCGTGACCAAATGGTGACCGACCTGCGCAAGGTGATGAAACTCAACCGCCACCACTCGCTGCTCAAGGCTGGGCGCCTGGAGGAATCACTGGCCGAACACGAGGCCTTGATGCAGGCGCTGCAAAAACGCGACGGCGCTGCAGCAGCCGAGCGCATGCGCGAGCACTTCAAGAACGGCCTAGAGGCTGCCGCCTGAGGCGGCCCTTAGAGCCACCTCTGGAAGAAGCGCGCCTGGCCCATGGCTGGGTCAAGCTGGTAGGGTTCAAAGCCGACTTTCTCGTACAGGCTGATCGCGCTGCGATTGCCATCAAGGACTTCGAGGGTGAGCTTGCAGGCTCCGCGAGACCGGGCGATGGCCTCCACCCGATCGAGCATGAGACGCCCAACACCGCGGCCACGGTAGGTGTCGACGACCACCACATCGTGCACATTGACCAGCGGTCGGCAGGCAAAGGTGGAAAAGCCCTCGATGCAATTGATCAAGCCGACAGGCACCGCGTCATCAAAAGCAAGCACACTGAAGGCGGTGCTGCGCATCGCCAGCTGCGCCGGCAAATGCTCGCGCGCGTAGGCGCTCAGGGGCTCGCCGCCACCGGCCGGATCGCGGGCGTACAAGTCCAACAGATCGACCAGGGCGCGAGCGTGCGCCGGCTCGTCATAGCGGGCATCGATCACCCTGAGGGACATCATGCCGGCGCCAGGGCTGCCGCCAGGCGCTCGGCCGACTTTTGGGCCAGCGCGGCGTCCCGGGCCTCGACCATGACCCGCACCACCGGCTCAGTGCCGCTGGCCCGAATCAGAATGCGGCCGGTATCGCCCAGCTCGGCCTGCACCTGCGGCATCAGCTTTTGCAGGAGGCCGGCCTCCTGCCATTGCTGGCCTGGCTGCAGCCTGACATTGATCAGGGTTTGAGGAAAGAGGTCCACCCCCGACAAGAGCTCGGAGAGCGACCGGCCGCTGCGCACCAGCGCCTGGAGCACCTGCAAGGCGCTGATCAGGCCATCGCCGGTGCTGTGCTTGTCCAACGCCAGCAAGTGGCCCGAGCCCTCGCCGCCCAGCACCCATTGGCGCCGCTCGAGTTCCTCAAGCACATAACGGTCGCCCACCTTGGCCCGAGCAAAGTCCAGGCCACGGGCCCTGAGGGCCTGCTCGACCGCCAGATTGGTCATCAGGGTGCCCACCACGCCCGCCAAAGGATCGCCACGGTCGAGCCGATCGCGCGCCATCACAAACAGGAGCTCATCGCCGTTGAACACCCGGCCAGCGCGGTCGATCATCTGCAGTCGATCGGCATCGCCGTCCAGGGCCACCCCGTAATCGGCGCCGTGTGCCAACACCGCGCGCGCAAGCGCCTCGGGGTGGGTGGCACCGACTTCGTGATTGATGTTCACGCCATCGGGCGAGCAGCCGATGCGGATGACCTCGGCCCCCAACTCGTGCAGTACCGCCGGGGCGACCTGGTAAGCCGCTCCATGGGCGGCATCGACCACGATCTTCAGGCCCTTGAGAGTCAAGTGAGCAGGAAAGCAGCTCTTGCAAAACTCAACATAGCGCCCCGCGGCGTCATCGAGACGCCGCGCTTTGCCCAGATCGGAAGCGGCCGCCCAAGCTGGGTTTTGGCCCAGCATGGCCTCCACCTCCAGCTCCCAGGCATCGTCGAGCTTACTGCCCTGCGCGCTGAAGAACTTGATGCCGTTGTCCTCAAAGGGGTTGTGGCTGGCACTGATCACCACACCCAGGCTGGCGCGCTGCGTGCGAGTCAGATAGGCCACGCCCGGGGTCGGCAAGGGCCCAAGCAGAACCACATCGACCCCGGCCGAATTAAAGCCCGACTCCAGCGCGCTCTCAAGCATGTAGCCGGAAATGCGGGTGTCCTTGCCGATGAGTACCAGAGGACGCTTTTGCGATTGCTTGAGCACCCGTCCTACCGCATGGGCCAGACGCAAGACAAAGTCAGGAGTGATTGGCGTCTGCCCGACTGTGCCGCGTATACCGTCGGTACCGAAATACTTTCTCGACATGAAAAATCCTCAGTCTCGGTGGGCCGGCTGCGAAGGAGCACCCATCACGCCCATTTTAAAAGCCCTGGCCCACTGGCATCAGCGTAAAAAAAACCGCCTTGCAAGGTCTGCAAGGCGGTTGTATGGTGGGTCGTGCGTGACTCGAACACGCGACCAACGGATTAAAAGTCCGCTGCTCTACCGACTGAGCTAACGACCCGAAGCCTGTGGGCAGATCGCTAGCGTTCGATCATTCCAAGGGGACGCTCCAGACAGATGCGAGAAGTGCTATTTGAAGCTCAGCACAGCCTGAAATTATAGCGGCAAATTTCAGCCCCACTTGCGGGCTATCGAATCAAGCACCCACCCGGCAGCGCAAAGACCAAAAGTGGAGGTGACGCTCACCACCGATCCATAACCGTGGCAATTGAGCGTGCCATCGACCTGCTCGTCTGAATCGGCCTCACACACGGATGCTGGCTTCATGACCGCCTCTGGGCTGTACACGCAAGCCAGCCGCATCAGGCCCTCGCGCGGCGCTCCCTGGTGCTTGCGCAGGCCGTAACGCAGCTTGGCCAACAACGGGTCGTGGGTGACCTGCGAGAGGTCCGCCACATCAACCCGATGGGCGTGCCGCTTGCCCCCAGCCGCCCCCACGCTGATAAAGAGCGCTTTTGATCGCAAGGCCCAAGCTGCCATGGCGACTTTAGCCGCGATCTGGTCGCAGGCGTCGATCACTGCCAAGGGCTGATCTGAATCCAGGTGCAAATCGGCGATGTGCGGCCAGTTGTTCTCACTGACAAAATCCTCGACACATCGGACATGGCAATCGGGATGGATCTGGCCAATGCGCTCACGCATGGCCTGCACCTTGGCCTGACCCAAGGTGACCTCCAGGGCGTGCACCTGCCGGTTGATGTTCGATTCGGCGATGTGGTCCAGGTCGATCAGCGTCAACCGGGCCACGCCGCTGCGGGCCAGGGCTTCGGCCGCCCAGGAGCCGACGCCTCCCAAGCCCACGACGACTGCATGCGCTCGCGACAAGGCCCTGGCACCTGAGTGCCCGTACAGACGGGCCAAGCCTCCAAACCGCCTGGCCGGATCAGCGCGCGCAAGAAGTTCGGTGGCCATCGCGCTCAGAGCGAACGCTCGAGCCGCATGATCTGCCAGCGCAGCCCGAGGTAGCTGCCGCCGAGAATCCCACCGAGCGCCAGGAAACTGCTCAAGCTCAAGGTAGACAGCCCGGACAAGCCCTGGCCTACGGTGCAGCCCATGGCAGTAACCCCACCGACTCCCATCAGCACACCACCGATCAGGTGCAGGGCCGTGTCTTCGGCATCACGGAAACCCTCCCACCGAAAGGTGCGCGTGCCTAGCGCCCAGGCCGCCGAACCCAGCACCACGCCCGCCGCCGAAAGGATGCCCAGGCTAAGGGTGTTGTTCTTGTCGCTGAAGAACATCAGCCAGTCCAGCGTGTGCGCCATGGGGGCCACGAAGGTGAAGCTTTCCGCGCGTCCGGAATTGGTCGCGACAAAGACTTCCTCAAGCGTTTCGGGATGCTCGGGCACAAAGCCCAGGTGTCCGGTCAGCCACCACATGGCAACCACCAAGGCACCCAAACCCAAGCCGCCAAGCAGGTTGTCCGCGCTGCGAAAGGAGCGCGCCAGCAAGGCCCAAAGACACAACCCCAGCCCCAGGACCAGCCCGATCACCAGGCCAACCTGGGTGACCGTGGCACCCAATAACGGGGCCAGGAGCGCCGCGAGTGTGCCCGGCGCAGGCACCTCAAAGGCCACCCGATCGACGGTCCCGACCCGAAGGACAGCGGTCAAACCCTTGAGGGTGATAAAGGCCGAAATCCCCATGACCAGGAAAACCACCACCGACTTCAAGCTGCCCCCACCCACACGAATCAGCGTCTTGCTACCGCAACCCGATCCGAGCACCATGCCAAAGCCAAACAACACGCCGCCCAACAGGGCCGAGAGCCAAATGAATCGACCCGAGGCATAAAGCGTGCGTGCCGGATCGATGAGACCGGCGTAGGCCAGCGCCTGAAAGCCAAGAACAGCCACTCCGCCAGCCAGGGCCCACATGCGCATGCGGGTCCAGTCGCCCATGCTGACGATGTCGCTGACGGCGCCCATGGTGCAGAAATGCGTACGCTGACCGATCAGGCCGAAAACAAAGGCCAGCCCAAAGGCAGCCAGCAGAACCTGCTGCTGCAGGCTGTTGAATTGTTGCAAGTCCATGCGCGGATTTTAGGCGCCCGTCCCGGGGCTCGCTGGAGCGCGCTGCGAGGGCCCGGCCCGGGGGGGCTTGCTCAGGCGGGCTCTACTTGAGCTTGGCCAGGCGATCGCGGGCTACTGCGGCGGCCTTGGTCCCCGGGTAGGCCTTGATCAAGTCTTCCAGCGTCTTGCGGACGACCGGCCGGGGTTCCTTCAGATCAAACTGAACGCCGGCCAAGGCCAGCATCGCATCGGCCGACCGGGGATGCCCCGGAAAGTCCTTGAGCAGAGTGCGCAAGCTCGCCTGCGCGGCCTTGAACTCTTCTGTGGCTTGCTGTGAGGACCCCAGCCAGTAATGCACCCAGGGTCGATAAGCACTGCCCGGGTAACGCAGCAAAAATTGCTCGAACAGGGCTTGGGCCGACTTGTGATCGTCGCTGCTGAAGGCTTTGACCGCCGCATCATAGGCCGCAAGCTCGGCGGGCAAGGCCTCGAAGTCCCTCCCTTCGAGCGACACGCGGACCGGTTCGACCTTGCGAAGGCGCTCCTCCAAGGCCCCAGCGTCCTTGACGGCACGCTGCACCTCATTGAGGCCGGCCTGGACCCCGCCGATGTTGTTGCGCAGATCTGCTTGCGACTGCCTGAGGTCAGCCAGCCCTCTTTGGAAACCTGCAACGAAGTCTCTCAAGGCCTCATTCTCGCCACGCAGTCGGGCCAGGTCCTGCCGCAATTTCTCCAGTTGGTTGAGCAACTCCAGGCTGCCGCGCCCGACCCGGGCCTGCTCCTCAGTGGTCTTAATCAGCGCCTCGAGGGTTTGCTCAATCTGCTTTCGACGGGCCTGCTCCTGGGTTTGCGCGTTGCTTAGAGACTGCAGTTGATCGGCAAGCTCGCGCCGTGAGCGCGACTCCTCCTGCAAGTTGCGCTCCAGCGTGCGCTCGAGCGTGGCAAGACGCTGGCGTAGATTGAGCAACTCCTGCCGCGCCTCGTTGTCGGCAAACAGGGTGACCGCCTGCACACCGGTGACCGCGCAGAGCAAGCAGCCGATCAAGGCTCGAGAAAGTGGCGCCATCGCAGTCACCGGTATCTGAACTCGACGCGGCGATTCTTCTGGAAGGCCGCTTCATCAGAGCCGGTTGCCGCTGGAGTCTCCTGCCCAAAACTCACCGACTCCACCTGGGCGCCGGTCACGCCAAGGACCGAAAGGGCGCGGGAGACCGACTCGGCGCGCTTTTGCCCCAGAGCCAGGTTGTATTCGCGTCCCCCGCGTTCATCGGTATGCCCTTCCAAAACCAGCTTGCGGTCTTTGTTGACGCTCAAGTAACGGGCATGGCCCTGAACAACTGGCTGAAACTCAGGCTTGATCTCGAAGCTGTCGTAGTCGAAGTAGATCACCAGGGCCAGATCTGACGGCACCGCAGCGGGCCCCTTGCGCGCGGTCAAATCACTGGGGGCAATGCTCGCGCCAGCCGGCGTTGCAGGTGCCAAGGCCACTCCCGCACCCTGGGCTGAGCTTGCGCCTGATCCAGCGGCCGAACCCGCCCCACCCGCCGCCCCCGAGGCGGCAGCGGCATTGACCCCCGTAATATTGCGATCCTCTACCGCCGCCTCATTGAGCTTGACCCTGGAGCCGCAGGCTCCAAGCAGCAGGGAAACCGCGAGGACGGACATCGCAATCATGAGTCTGGATTTCATACCGACATCTCCCTTTCGTGCTGGTCATTCAAGAACTTTTTCGACCGGGTCTATTGGGCATAGGGCCCCCACTGCGGATCCCGAATTGCGCCATTTTGCCCCAACAGCGCGGCCCGAATACGACCATCCAAGGTGGTGGTCATCAATTGATCGC
>VGHR01000097.1 GCA_016868205.1 Betaproteobacteria bacterium | reverse complement strand
GGCGGCAACGCGGCCGGCCTCGATCACCACCCTGCGGCCACAGCGCGCCGCCAACTGCGCATCATGCGTGACCAAAATCAAAGTGGTGCCCAACTCCTGGTTCAGGGCCATCATCAGCGACAAAATAGTCTCGCCGGTGGCAAAGTCGAGGCTACCGGTCGGCTCATCGGCCAACAGCACCAAGGGCTTGACCACAAAGGCCCGAGCCAAGGCAACACGCTGCTGCTCGCCGCCCGACAGCACTCGCGGGTAATGACCGAGCCGCTTTCCCAAACCCACCCGACTGAGCATATCCACCGCCTGCTCACGCGCTCCTCGTACGCCGGCCAGCTCGAGGGGCAACATGACATTCTCCAAGGCATTCATGTGGACCATCAGCTGAAAACTTTGAAACACAAAGCCAATCTTTTGCGCGCGCAGCGCGGCGCGATCATCCTCGTCAAGCGCGAACAAATCCTGCCCCTGCAGACGCACGGTGCCCTCGCTGGGCTTGTCCAGCCCGGCGATGATGGACAGCAAGGTGCTTTTGCCCGATCCGGAGGCGCCGACAATAGCCACCGTCTCTCTAGGTGCAAAGCTGATGTTGATATCGCGCAAAATCGTGAGCGGACCGCTCGGATCGCTGACGGTCTTTGAGACATGGTCAACGACAATAATCAGTTCGCTTGGCGCGGGCCGGTCCGGGGCGATCGGGGCTCTTTGGGGAGCTTCGGGGGGCAGGGACGAAAGTGGAGTCATGAAAAACGGCTGCGATTTACATGGTCATTCAGGACAAATGGCGAACCCGATGAAGCACTGTAACAAGTCGGTGACAAGCCCGGAGGCCGCCGGGGCATTACCCAGCCGCAGACAGATTTTCGGGCTGGTGGCAGGGTTACTGGCCTTACCGGCGGCGACTGCCCAGGTGCAAGGCACGGCAGCGAATCCCCAACGGTCTGTTGTGCTTGTGGTCGGCGATTCCTTGAGCGCCGAGTACGGCTTGCGCCGCGGTAGCGGCTGGGTGGCTCTGCTCGAGCAGCGTCTGCGCGAAACAGGCCGCAAGGAGGTGGTGTTCAATGCGAGCGTCAGTGGGGACACCACCTCGGGTGGGCGCTCTCGCCTGCCGTCCTTGCTCGAGCAGCACCGGCCCCGCATCGTCGTCATCGAACTGGGCGGTAACGATGCGCTACGCGGCCTGCCTTTGACACAGACCGAAGACAACCTGCGCGCCATGGCCCGGGCCAGTCGCCAGGCCGGTTCCCGCGTGGTCTTGCTGGGCATGCAGATGCCCCCCAATTACGGCGCCCGCTATGCGGCCGACTTTGCCGCGCTGTACCCCAAGGTCGCCCGGGAAACCGGCAGCGCTTTGGTGCCCTTTTTCCTCAAGGGCATTGCGGACCGCCCCGATCCCACAGAGCTGTTCCAAACCGATCGCATCCATCCAAACGAGCGGGCGCAGACCCTGATGCTCGATACGATGTGGGCGGAGTTTAAAAAGCTGTTGAAGTGAGTCTGTATCTCATCACTGCCGAGCAGGCCATCGCACGGCTGAGCGATTTCTCCGCCATCATTGATGCGCGCTCACCGGCCGAGTTTGCTCAGGACCATCTGCCCGGGGCAGTCAATTGGCCAACGCTGGACGATGAGCAGCGCCATCTGGTGGGTACCGAGTACAAGCAGGTCAGCGCCTTTGAGGCCAAGAAGCGCGGCGCTGCCATCGCTGCGCGCAATATCGCAGCCCACATCGAGCGCGAGCTCATGCACACGCCCAAGGACTGGGCTCCCCTGCTCTACTGCTGGCGGGGCGGCAAACGCAGCGGCTCGCTGGGCCTGGTGCTCGATCAGATCGGGTTTCGGGTCAGCCTGATCGAAGGCGGTTACAAGGCCTTTCGCAGCGCGGTCATTGAAGATCTCGCCCGTCAGGTGCAGCGACTGCACTGGCAGGTAATCTGCGGCACCACCGGATCGGGGAAGACCCGCCTGCTGCATGCTCTGGCCGAGCAGGGCGCGCAGGTGCTCGATCTTGAGGGCCTGGCCCGTCACCGCAGCTCCGTGTTGGGCTTGATCCCCGGCGAAAAGCAGCCAACACAGAAAGCCTACGATACCCTGATCTGGGATGCGCTGCGAAAGTTTTCCGCCGATCGGCCCGTCTATGTAGAGAGCGAAAGCCGAAAAGTGGGTAATCTGGCTCTAGCCGAAAGCCTTATTTCGGCCATGCGCTCGAGCCCCTGCCTGCGCCTGGAACTCGACGACACGAGCCGGGTGGCGTTGCTAATCGAGGAGTACCCCTTTTTCGTCAGCAACACCGAATTCTTCTGCGAGCGACTGGCCAGCCTGATCGAGGTGCGCGGGCGCGAGCAGGTGCAGCATTGGCAGGAACTGGCGCGATCGGGACAAACGGCCGCCGTCGTGCAGGATCTGCTGACCCACCACTACGATCCGGCTTATCTTGCTTCGATTCGACGCAATTTCAGGCACTACGAGACGGCACCGAGCTTGCGTCCCCAGGATCACAGCCACCGCGCCATGCGGGCGCTGGCGCAGCAGATTCTCGGTCGGCCGACAGTTGCTTAAAGGCGGGCCAGGGCCTGAGCCAGGTCCTGGCGCAGATCGCTTACCGACTCCAGTCCCACGGAAAATCGTACCAAGGCGCGGGGATGGGGCCCATCCAGGGTCCGCAGCTTGGACACATCGTAGGGAGCGCATAAGCTGATCGGCCCAGCCCAGCTGTATCCCAACTTGAATAAGCGCAGTGCATCACAAAAGCCATCGATCTGATCGGGCGAAAAATGCGGCTTGAACACAACGCTGAACAGACACGCTGCCGCGGTGCAATCGCGCCTCCAGGCCTCGAATCCCGGCGATCCAGGCAACGCCGGATGCAGCACCCGCTCCACTTGGGGTTGGGACTGCATCCAGAGGGCCAGCTCGCGTGTGGCCGCATCGTGCGCCGCATAGCGCAGACCCATCGAAGGCAGGCCACGCAATACCAGCTCCACATCATTGGCACCCACACCAAAACCAACCCGCGCATGGGTGTCCATCAGGCGATCGTGCATCTGCGGGTCGCAGGTCAGTACCGCACCCATCAGTACATCGGCGCCGCCAGAGGGATACTTGGTCAAGGCATGGACCGAAATGTCGATGCCCAGCTCGAAAGGCCTAAACGCAATGCCCGCGCCCCAGGTGTTGTCCAGAGCGGCAACTAGGCCCTGTCGATGCGCAGAACCGTATGAGCGCAGCACGCGGAGCAGCGCGGGGAGGTCGGGAAACTCCAGCGTGATCGAGCCAGCCGCCTCCAACCAGACCAAGCGCGAGCGCGGCGTGAGCCGGGCGGCCAGGTCCTGGGGGTTCATGGGATCGTAGTAGACGACATGCACACCCCAGGCCTTGAGCTGAGCCTCGGCAAAGGCCTTGTTCGGACCATAGGCGTTGTCTGGGATCAGGACTTCATCGCCGCTGGTCAGCACGGCCATGCCCACCAGGGAAATCGCCGCCAGCCCGCTGGGCACAAGCACGCAGTGCTGCGCGCCCTCCAGCGTGGCGATTCGCTCCTCGAGAATCAGGGTGGTCGGTGTGCCGTGCAGACCGTAGGTGTAGGTATCCCGGCGCTTCCATTGGCGGCTGCGCAGGGCAGCCACATTCGGAAAGATCACGGTGGAGGCCTTGTGCACCGGCGGCGGTACAGCTTGAAAGCCCTCTGGAGGCTGGTAGGCATGGTGAACCAGCCTGGTGGTCAAATCGGTCATACAGCTAGGTAGTTGAGGGCAACACAGGGTCAACCAGGTGCAGGCTCACACCCGCCATTTCTCCAGCAGCTTGTCTGGCCCCAGCGAGTCATAGCTCTCGAAAGGCTGATGAATCCACGGGTTGGAAGGCAGGTAGTCCACCGAATAATCAGGCTTGAACGAGGACAGCCCCTTGGTCCAGATGACCGCCGTGCGCAATTCAGTGATCGGCTTGTAATTGGTACGCAGGAGCTGCACCACCGCCTGCAAGGTGTGGCCGGAGTCAGCCAGATCATCGACCAGGAGCACCTTGCCAGCAATCTCTCCTTTGGGCGTGGTGATGTAGCGGGCAATATCGAGATTGCCCTGCACCGTGCCGGCCTCGGCGCGATATGAACTGGTGGACATGATGGCCAGCGGCTTGTCAAAGATACGCGACAGGATGTCGCCAGGACGCATGCCGCCGCGAGCCAGGCACAAAATGGTGTCAAAGTGCCAGCCCGACTGGTAGACCCGCAAGGCCAGTTTTTCAATCAGGTTATGGTACTCGTCATAGCTCACATACAGATGTTTGCCGTCTTCAGTCAACATGGTGAAGGTCTCCAGTACTTCAGGGGGCGGTCGTCGCAGCAAAAGGATCGTGCAGAACGATGGTGTGATCGCGGTCCGGACTGGTCGAGATGATAGCGATGGGCACGCCGGTGATCTCTTCGATCCGTCGCAAATAGTCGCGGGCCTGCGCGGGCAGGTCTTGCAAGCGCGTTACGCCCGCGGTGGTCTGTGACCAGCCGGGCAAGCTTTCATAAATCGGCTCGCAGCGGGCGATGTCGTCCGCCCCCATGGGCAAAATGTCCAGGAGCTCGCCATCGAGGCGGTATCCCACACAGAGCTTGAGTTCCTCGAGGCCATCGAGCACATCGAGCTTGGTAATGCACAGCCCTGACAGTCCGTTGACCTGGGCCGAACGCTTGAGCAAAGCGGCATCGAACCAGCCGCAGCGCCGACTGCGTCCTGTCGTTACGCCTTTTTCAGCCCCGACGGTTGACAGGTGGTACCCGACCGTGCCAGGTGTTTGCCAGTCCAGCTCGGTCGGGAATGGCCCTCCTCCCACCCGCGTGCAATAGGCTTTGGTGATCCCCAGCACATAGTGCAGGAGTCCGGGGCCAACACCGGATCCGGCTGCCGCATTGCCAGCGACGCAGTTGCTCGATGTCACGAACGGGTAGGTGCCGTGGTCAACATCCAGCAAGGTGCCCTGAGCCCCTTCAAAAAGCAAGTGGGCGCCGGCGCGATGGGCCTCGTTAAGCTCACGAGACACATCGGCCATCATCGGTTTGATCAGCTCGGCCTGGAGCATCGCCTCGTCGTAGACCGACTGAAATTCGATCGGCGCAGCCTTGAGGTAAGCGCAAAGCACAAAGTTGTGCAGCTCAAGCAGGTCGCGCAGCTTAGCGGCGAAGCGATCCGGGTGCTTGAGGTCCTGCACCCGCAAGGCGCGTCGGGCAATCTTGTCTTCGTAGGCCGGGCCGATGCCCCGTCCTGTGGTACCGATCTTGTCGGTACCGGCCTTCTCGCGGGCGGCCTCCCGCGCCACATCCAGCGCGGCATGAAAAGGCAGGATCAGAGGGCAGCTCTCGCTGATGCGAAGGCGCGAGCGCACTTCCACCCCGGCATTCTCCAGCCCCCGTATCTCCTCGAGTAACTTGGTCACCGACAAAACCACCCCGTTGCCGATGTAGCACCTGACACCGGGGCGCATGATTCCACTGGGTATCAGGTGCAGGGCCGTCTTGACCCCATTGATGACCAGGGTGTGGCCGGCGTTATGCCCCCCCTGAAAACGAACCACGCCTTGAGACTTCTCGGTGAGCCAGTCCACCAGCTTGCCCTTGCCCTCGTCGCCCCATTGGGTGCCAACGACCACGACATTGCGGCCCGAATCGAGCGATTGATGTTTTGTCATCTTGATGTCTTGTTTGAAAAAAGCCGTGCTTTAGCCGGCGCGGTCGAGGGCTTGCACCACCCAGTGGCCTGCAACCTGGATCAATTCACGGTCGCAGTCGAACTCATGAACCTCGTGCTCGTGCCCCGGCAGCACACAGACGACGGTGTGGCCCTCGGCCCGCAAGCGCGCGACCGCCGAACGCAGGTGATCCTCCTGCCCCCAAGGCGCACGGATGGCCGGCCTGAGCGGACGCGGCGCAAGTACGCTGACCAACTCCTTGAGGTCAAGACTGAAGCCGGCAGCCGGACGCTTGCGACCGAAAACCGCTCCAACCTCATCGTAGCGACCGCCGCGAGCCAGTTCCTCGCCCTGGCCGTAGATCGCAAAGCGAATACCACTGTAGTAGGCATAGCCGCGCAGGTCGGCCAGATCAAAACTAATCGTCAAATCGGGGTACTGAGCCTTCAGATGCATCGCCAAGTGCTGCAGCTCGTCCAAGGCCTGCGCGATACCGGGCACATCGCCTAGAACTGTCCGGGCCTCGTGCAGCACCGAAACATCGCCATACAGACCCAGCAAAGCCGATAAACCGGAGGCGCTTCGATTCACCAGGCCCGGCGGCTGGGTAAGCAAGGCCTTGAGCTCGGCTGCATCCTTGGCTGCCAAAGCCGCATGGACACGGGCTTGCCAGGCTGGGCTGACCGCAGCCCCGGCCAACAGCGCGTTGACGATGCGCACATCAGCCATATCGAGCTGCAAAGGGCCCGATCCGGCCGCCCGAAGCCCCTCGATGGCCAGACCCTGCACCTCCAAATCGGCCTCCAATCCGGCATGCCCGTAGATTTCTGCGCCAAACTGCAGCGGCTCCCGGCTCGCATGGGGCCGATCGGCCCGGGTGTGTACCACCGGGCCGCAGTAGCAAAGGCGGGTAACGCCAGCGCGATTGAGCAGGTGGGCGTCGATCCGGGCGACCTGGGGCGTGGTGTCGGCCCGCAATCCCAGCGTGCGGCCTGAAAGCTGATCGACCAGCTTGAAGGTTTGCAGGCTCAGGGCCTCACCGGTGCCGGTGAGCAGGGACTCCAGGTGCTCCAGCAAGGGCGGCGTGACCAGTTCATAGCCATAGCTGCGCGCACTGTCGAGCAACAGACGCCTGAGCTCTTCGATATGTCGCGCCTCTGAGGGCAAAACATCAGCAATTTGGTCCGGCAATTGCCAAGACGAAGAGCGAGCGGGCATCGCAATGCGGCGGAGCTGTTAAAGCCGAGATTCTACCGGTGGCCAGCCCGGCGGCCGCAGCCGGACCGGAGGCCGCTCAAGACAAGAGCCAGAGCGCCGAAAGCCCCAGAGCGACGCTGAGCAAGCCGAAAAAACGCAGCTGCCCATCGCTGAGTTGCAGGAGTTGCTCGAAGGTGCGGCGCCAGCGACCGGGCCCCAGCAGCGGCAACAACCCCTCAATCACAAGGACCAGGGCCAGCGCCTGCCAGATCGTACTGCTGTCCAAAGCGCAGCCGGTCAGCGCCGCGGGGGATTGGACGGGCTCTGGGCCGGCGCGCCGCCAGAACCGCGCATGGCGCGGAAAAACTCCGAGGAGGGATCGACCACCATCAGATCCGACTTCTTGTTGAAGCTAGCCTTGTAGGCCTCCAGACTGCGGTAGAACTGGGCGAACTGCGGATCGCGACCAAAGGCGTCGTTGTAAATGCGCGCCGCCTCAGCGTCGCCTTCACCCTTGATTTTCTGGGCATCGCGGTAGGCGTTGGCCACCGTCACTTCACGCTGGCGATCGGCATCGGCGCGAATTTTCTCGCCTTCGGCTCCACCAGTGGAGCGCAATTCATTGGCCACGCGCTTGCGCTCAGCCTCCATGCGGCGGTAAACCGATTCGGTGATGGCCTCGACATAGTCCACCCGGGTGATGCGCACATCAACGATCTCCACCCCCCAGGGCTTGGAACCCTTGACCGCCTGTTGCACCTCGGTCTTGACATCGGCCATCAATTGCTCGCGCTTTAGCGAGAGCAGGTCCTTGACGGTGCGCTTGTTGATCTCTTCCTGAAAGGCGTTACGAACCACGCGGCTGAGTTGATTGGCGCCAGTTCGCTCGTCCAGACCGACATTGCGGATGTAGTCGCTCGGCTGAGAGATGCGCCAACGAACATACCAGTCAATCACCACCCGCTGCTTTTCGGCCGTGAGCATCGGCTCAGGGTCGGTGCTGTCGAGCGTCAAAAGACGCTTGTCAATGTAAGAGACATTTTGGAACGGGGGAGGCAGCTTGAAGTTCAAGCCGGGCTCGGTGATAACGGCCTTGATCTGGCCCAGCGCATACACGACGCCAAACTGGCGCTGGTCCACCACAAAAAGCGTCGAACTGGCCAGCGCAAGCAAAACCAATGCAGAAGAAACAATCAATCCAATGCGGTTCATGATCAGATCCCTTTAGCGTCCGTCCCGCTCGCGAGTGCGAGAAGCATCGCGACTGCGCGGGTCCCCCCCGGCAGCAGCCGGCGCAGGGTTGGAAGAGGCGGGCAGTTGAGACATCGGCGTACCAGGGCTCGCTTCAGGCACAACGGTCGACTGAAGCAGCTTGTCCAGCGGCAGGTACAGGAGGTTGGAGCCTTGACGCGACTCGATCATTACCTTGCTGACGCTGGTAAAGACCTGCTGCATGGTGTCAACGTACATGCGCTCGCGGGTCACCTGGGGGGCCTTCTGGTACTCGGCCAGAACCGAACGGAAGCGCTGCGCATCACCCTGGGCCTGGGCGACGATGCGCGCCTTGTACGCCTGCGCCTCCTCCTGCAGTCGCGAAGCCGTACCGACCGCTCGCGGCACCACATCATTGGCATACGCCTGAGCCTCGTTCTTGGCACGCTCACGCTCCTGGCCGGCCTTGAGCACATCATCGAAAGCCGCCTGAACCTGTTCGGGTGGCCGCACACCACTTTGCTGCAGGTTGACGCCAACCACCTCGATGCCCACTTTGTAACGGTCCAAAATAGTTTGCATCAAATTGCGCACGCGAGGTGCGATCTGGTCACGCTCCTCAGCCAAAGCCGAGTCCATCCGCATTTTGCCCACCACTTCCCGCACAGCGGTCTCTGCCGCCTGGACCACGGTGGCAGCCGGATCCTTGCTCTCAAACAGGAAGGCTCGTGCATCGCTGAGACGGTACTGCACGGCAAACTTGATCTCGACGATGTTCTCGTCCTCGGTCAGCATGGCCGAATCGCGCAGGCCGGTGGCCTTGATGATGCTGTCACGGCCGACATCGACCGATCGGATCTGTGTGACCACCACCATCTCGTGGCGTTGGATCGGGTAAGGCAAGCGCCAGTTAAAGCCCGCACCCACCGTACTGTGGTAGCGACCAAACTGGGTGATGACCGCCTGCTGGCCTTCCTGAACGATGAAAAAACCGGTCCCCAGCCATATGAGCAGGGCGACGCCCGCGATCAGGCCCGCGCCTAGGCCGGCGCTCTTCATGTCGGGCGGCTGGAATCCGCCACGCCCCGGTCCGCCAGGACGCCCACCGCCCCCCCTGCGTCCACCGAACAGGCCGCCGAGCTTGCGGTTGAAGTCACGCCATAGCTCGTCGAGATCGGGCGGCCCTTGGGTCGGGCCCTGAGGCCCGCCCGAGGGCCTCTGCGGAGATGCGCTGGGGGGCGGGGAAGCCGGCGGTGGAACCGGGGCGGCGGGCCGGTCCGAAGGACTCGGTGACTCGCCCGAGGAGGACTCGTCGCGGCCCCAGCGAGAGTCGTTGAGATTGAACATGCCGCGAACGCGCTGAAACAGGCGCTGGGGCCAGGCCACGAAGGTTTGCAGCACAGGGTTGAACTTCATGATGGACGGACAAGAGACTTTATTCTGTAAGCTACATTGTGCCTAAACCGTGAGGACTTCCCTGCGTAGGCTCACATAACCCCGCCCCGACCCCGGCGATCGCCCCAGCCGGGCCAACGCGACGCAGCAGCAAGTCTCGCAGCTCTGGCAGGCCCTCCCCGGTGCGTGCACTGACAAACACCCGCTCGCCCACCTCCTGGGCGCTGTGCCGCAGGACCTCGTGCAGACGCAGCGGTCTGCGTCCGTCAGGTAGGGCGTCAAGCTTGTTGAACACCAGCACCTGCGGCAGATGATCGGCACCGATCTCTGCCAGCACCCTGTGCACCTGCTCAATCTGCTCCGGATGATCCGGATTGGCCGCGTCGACCACATGCAGTAACAAGTCGGCCTCGGC
>VGHR01000096.1 GCA_016868205.1 Betaproteobacteria bacterium | reverse complement strand
AGCGGTTACCTGCGTCAAACCCGTGTTGTTACTGCTAGCCAGCCAAAAATCCGCTGGCAGTCTCAAAGGGAGTCCAGCGCTCCATCACACGCTCCAGGCAGCTTCACGACACCTCCTACAAAAATACACTGGGTATTGATGCACTGAAGTGCGCGCGTTATAGTGGCGGCTTAGGCAGCTTTGTCATGTCAGTAGATTCCACCACTGCAGCCGCTGCGTCAAACCAGCGACACATCCGCTTGACTTCACCATGCGGCGGACACGGGGCGCTACCCATCAAGTGGGGCGCACAGACTGCCACGCTGCGTGGCCCGCTGGTTGGTACGACGACCACGAGAGGACATCGCAACGTGATAGGGACTCACAGTGGCAGCTACAGTGTTTACCGTGCGTTGGCTGTGGCTGCTGGCGCGCTCAAGCGGGAGCATCGCGCCGACCTAACCAATACCTCGCCCACCGATCAGATCGGACCCTACGCCCAATGGAGCGATCCGGGAAAGATCGTAAGTCTGGATCCTTGGGGCGCTGAAGTGGCGTCCGTCTTTACCCAAGAGCTGGCGGCGGGCTACGACATCCGTCCGACGATTGCAGTCACCAAGGCCCATGTGATCCTTCCGGAGATCATTGAGGCACTCCACAAGGGTCGCCTTCAACCTGACGGCCAGCTGTTGCTGGCCGGCGGGGCGGCGGTCGTGACGAAGGTTGCCGTCGAGCCAGTCTGGTATCTACCTGAAGTCGCTCGACGGTTTGGCTGTTCTGAAATGGACTTGCGCCGCGTTCTCTTCGAGGAGACTGGTGGCATGTATCCAGAGCTGGTCACGCGATCTGACCTGGACGTTTTCCTGCCACCGATTGGTGGACAGACGGTCTACATCTTCGGAAACCCGCCAGACCTCGCCGACCCAGCGGTGGAGTTGACCGCACGGGTTCATGACGAGTGCAATGGCTCCGACGTGTTCGGATCCGATATCTGTACCTGCAGGCCTTACCTCACCCATGCAATCGAGGAGTGCATACGTGGAGCTCAACCTGCCGAAGCCGGTGGGCGTGGGGGCGTTGGCCTGATCGCCTATTCGCGCAAGGAAGGGCGCGCCCTTGGCGAAGTCACGAAATTCCTCGTCTACAACGCGCGAAAGCGCCAGCCAGGAGGCGACACGGCCGACCAATACTTTGCCCGCACCGAGTGCGTGGCTGGCGTGCAGGACATGCGCTTTCAGGAACTCATGCCAGATGTGCTCCACTGGCTTGGTATCCGCAAGATCCATCGATTGGTCTCGATGAGCAACATGAAGTACGACGCGATCACCGGCTCCGGTATTGAAGTAGGTGAGCGGGTGAACATTCCTGACGAGATAATTCCCGCTGACGCGCGTGTGGAGATGGATGCCAAGATGGCTGCAGGCTATTTCACCACTGGCCGGGTGCCCGACGCCGATGAACTCAAGCAGGCCAAGGGTCGGGGCCTTAGCGCTTGAGCCAGCCTACCGATACAGCAGATACCCCAAAGGGTGCCGCTGAGGCGCTGCGTAGCACCGGAGCCATTCGCGCACGGGCCAAGGCGCTGCTCGCAACTGCACGCAGCGGCGAGTCCGCCCACTTTTCGGTGGACGATAGTGCAATGCGTACAGCGGTGGACCGTGTCACCGAGATCACACGCAATCGCTACCCGTCGCTTCACATTCCCTATCACAGTCGGTGGCGTCATTTCGAGGCTTCAGGCGTTGATCGCATCAAGCAACTTGACCAAAGGCTGCAGGCCGCAGATATCGCCTGCAGTGCCAGATCACGAATCGATCTGGCCATGGTGAGCGTATTGCTTGACGCCGGGGCCGGCCCCCTATGGAGCTACAGTGAAGCTGGCACGGGACTGCGTCTGATGCGGTCCGAAGGGCTTGGCGTAGCAAGCTTTCACGCCTTCAGTGCAGGGCTCTTTTCCAGTGACATGTCGCAACCCCTGCAGGCAGACGCGTCCGGCTTGAGGGCTGTAACAGCTGAGCAACTTGGCGCAGCGTTTCAGGTCTCGGCTCAGAATCCTCTGGTCGGACTCGAGGCTCGCGCAGCCTTGCTCCAGCGCCTGGGTGAGTCACTTGCCCAGCAGTCGCAAGTCTTTGGTACGCCCGCGCGACCCGGTGGTCTGTTTGACCATTTGCCCCGCACTGCCGATGGTGCCATTGAAACTCACGAGATCTTGCAAGTGCTGTTGCGCACCTTATCGGGAATCTGGCCTGCACAAAACTCGGTCGCTGGCATTCCGCTGGGTGATTGCTGGCGCCATCCCGGTGCGCCTGGGCCAGGCTTGACGCAGGGGTGGATCCCATTTCACAAGTTGAGTCAATGGCTTACGTATTCGTTGCTAGAACCCTTTGAGTGGGCCGGTGTACCCGTGCACGGCCTGGATGCGCTCACTGGGCTTCCAGAGTATCGCAACGGCGGCCTGTTCCTGGACACGGGTGTGCTGCGCCCCACCATGAAAGACTTCAATCGTCGTGCTTGGCAAGTCGGGGACGCATTCATCGTCGAATGGCGCGCGCTCACGGTCGCACTGCTTGATGAACTGGCCCCGATGGTGCGCGGTGCGCTTGGCCGCAGCGCCGAGGAAATGCCGCTGGCATGCGTACTTGAAGGCGGCACCTGGGCAGCGGGCCGCTCGCTGGCACAATCCTTGCGATCGGGTCTTCCACCCCTAATGATCGAAAGCGACGGCACCGTTTTCTAATACCTTTAGAACCTGGAGACACTCTGACCATGCGAGACGTCCATCTCATCGACCATCCTCTGGTGCAACACAAGTTGACGCTGATGCGCCGCAAAGATGCCAGCACCAACAGCTTTCGCAGGCTGCTTAATGAACTGGCTATGCTGATGACTTACGAAGTCACCCGCGACATGCCGTTGCACGAGGTCGATATAGAAACACCGCTGGAGCCCATGAAAGCGCGTGCAATCGACGGCAAGAAACTCGTGTTCGTCTCCATTTTGCGCGCCGGAACCGGCATCCTCGACGGGATGCTCGGCGTGGTTCCAGGTGCTAGGGTTGGGCATATTGGCCTGTACCGTGACCCCAAAACTCTGGGGGCTGTTGAGTACTTTTTCAAGATGCCACATGGCATGAGCGAGCGAGATGTGATCGTGGTGGATCCCATGCTTGCGACCGGCAACTCCGCCATTGCCGCAGTGGACCGCATTAAGGAACTCCGTCCGCGCTCGATCAAATTTGTATGCCAGCTCACATGCCCGGAAGGCCTCAGGGCTTTCCACGATGTACACCCTGACGTTGCGGTCTTCACCGCTGCCATCGACCGGCAACTTAACGATCACGGCTATATCCTTCCAGGTCTCGGCGATGCGGGCGACCGCATGTTCGGAACCAAATAGATGCTGCTTGTATCCCCTTTTTCTATCGTGGCCCATCATTCACTTTAAGGAGCTAACACTATGACCAAAATCCGCATGAGTCGCCGCGCCGTCACAGCCCTGGTTGTTGCAGCAATTTCCAGCATTCCCGCTCTTTCGCTTGCACAAGCGGGCGGCAAAATGAAAGTAGCTGCCATATACACGGTGCCATTCGAGCAGCAGTGGGTCAGTCGAATCCACAAAGCTCTGAAGGCTGCTGAGTCGCGCGGCGAAATCGAATACAAGGCCAGTGAGAACGTTGCCAATGCCGACTACGAACGCGTGATGCGCGAGTATGCGAACGCAGGCAATGTATTCATCGTGGGCGAGTCCTTTGCTGTGGAAGCTGCAGCACGGAAGGTGGCCAAGGATTTCCCCAAGATTGCATTCCTGATGGGGTCGTCGGGTAAGGCGCAGGCGCCTAACTTCAGCGTCTTTGACAATTACATCCAGGAACCTGCCTACCTCACCGGACTGATTGCAGGCGGTATGACCAAGAGCAATAAGATCGGCATGGTCGGCGGTTATCCGATTCCTGAAGTCAACCGCCTGATGCACGCCTTCATGGCCGGCGCGCGGGAGGTCAATCCCAAAGTCGAGTTCAGCGTGACATTCATCAACAGTTGGTTCGATCCGCCCAAGGCTAAAGAGGCGGCCTTCGCCATGATCGACAAAGGGGCAGACGTGATGTACGCCGAGCGCTTCGGAGTGTCCGATGCCGCCAAGGAGCGTAAGGTGCTTGCCATCGGTAACGTGATCAATACGCAGGACGCGTACCCTGACACCGTGATCGCGTCTGCACTGTGGAACATGGAACCGACGATTGACCGTGCGCTGAAACTGGTAAAGGAAGGCAAGTTCAAGGCGGAAGATTACGGCCAATACTCGATGATGAAGTACAAGGGCTCTGAGCTTTCGCCACTCGGAACCTTTGATGCCAAGATCCCAGCACCCATCAAAGACAAGGTGAAGGCGCGTCAGGCTGAGATCCTTGCAGGTAAGTACACCGTCAAGGTGGATGACACCCAACCCAAGTCGGGCAAGTAATTCCGTCCTGATGAACCGGGCGTGATGCGCCTGCGATGCGCGATGGCTGACACGCCTGTTCTTCGCCTGACGGGGATCACCAAGCGCTTCGGCACGTTGGTGGCCAATGACGGCATCACGCTCTCGCTTTCGCAGGGCGAGGTTCTGGCGCTTCTGGGCGAAAACGGAGCGGGGAAGTCCACGCTGGTGTCCATACTGTTTGGGCACTACGTGGCCGATACCGGCACCATAGAGGCGTTTGGTCAACCGCTGCCGCCGGGCAACCCGCGGGCTGCCTTGGCGGCGGGTATCGGCATGGTGCATCAGCACTTCACCCTGGCTGACAACCTGTCAGTGCTGGACAACGTGATCATCGGCACTGAACCGCTGTGGCTGCTTCGCTCGCGTCGAGCCGAAGCGCGGGCGAAGCTAATCGGTGTAGCGGAGCGGTTTGGATTTTCTGTGCAACCCGATGCACTGATCAGCAGTTTGTCGGTCGGTGAGCGCCAACGCGTGGAAATCCTCAAGGCGCTGTACCGTAGTGCGCGCATCCTGATTCTCGATGAACCCACCGCAGTGCTCACACCACAGGAGAGCGAGGCGCTCTTCACAAGCTTGTCCACTATGGTGAAGCAGGGTCTGTCGATCATCTTCATCAGCCACAAGCTTCCCGAAGTCCTGCGTGTCTCGCATCGCGTGGCGGTACTACGCCAGGGCAAGCTCGTAGCACAGGCTGATGCGGCGCACGCCACCCAAGCCCGTTTAGCCCAGTGGATGGTGGGGCACACGGTAGATGACGTTGCTCGACGCCCGCCACGCGGGTCAGGTCAGGTGCTTTGCGAGCTAGATTCGGTCAGCACGCCTGCTGGCGAGCGCGACCGTCTCGATCGAGTTTCGCTGGCTTTGCATGCCGGTGAAATCGTCGCGATCGCTGGCGTGTCTGGCAATGGACAGGTTGCGCTGGCAGAAATACTGTGCGGCATGCGAGGTGCGATTTCCGGCAGGGTCACACTGCGCGGGGAACCCATAGTCGCTTCACCGGCGTGGCTGGTAGACCGGGGCGTTGCACGGATTCCCGAGGACCGGCACGCGGTGGGTGTCGTGGGTGATCTGGCCCTCTGGGAAAATGTGGTGTCCGAGCGTTTGCGCAGCAAGGTGTTTTCGCGCGGTTCATGGGTCAGGCGCTCGACCGCTTTGCGTCATGCGCAGCACGTCATCGACACCTTCGCCGTAAGAGGCGCCGGCCTGCTGTCGCCAGCTCGTTCCCTGTCGGGGGGCAACATGCAAAAGCTTATCCTCGGTCGCGCGCTCATGTCGCCGGCGCACCTGGCAGAAGCCAGACCCCGGGTGATCGTTGCGCATCAGCCGACGTGGGGACTGGATATCGGCGCAGTTGCCTACGTGCAGGAACGACTCCTCACCGCTCGCGATGCCGGCGCCACCGTGCTGCTGGTGTCCGACGACCTTGACGAGGTCATGGCTCTGGGGGACCGAATCGCGGTCATGCACGCTGGTCGGTTGACTGTTGCAAAGCCTGCCGAGCAGTGGACGCGGGAAAGCATAGGACTTGCGATGGCAGGGGTATCGCATGCGGCTTGAGAAGCGGCCTACGCAGTCGTCCGTCGCCTTGCTGCTCGCGCCGCTAGGCGCGATTGCGGTCACGCTGGTGATCAGCAGCTTGCTGGTGTCGTGGGCTGGTGCGCCCATTGCCCGTACCTGGGGCTTGCTGCTTGAAGGCGCCTTCGGGTCCGCATTCGCGTGGAGTGAAACACTGACCCGAGCCATTCCACTCATACTGACTGGCCTCGCCGCGACTGTTGCGTTCAAGGCCCGCCTGTTCAACATCGGCGCAGAGGGGCAGCTCTACGCAGGGGCGCTGGCCGCCATTGCCGTTGGGGGAATGCAGGGCTCACAAGACCTGTCTGCCCCGGTGTGGGTGCTGTTTGCACTCATGCTGCTGGCAGCAGCACTCGCCGGCGCGTTATTGCTGCTCGGCCCCGCTCTGATGAAGGCACACCTGGGTGTTGACGAGGTCGTCACCACCCTGCTGCTGAATTTCATCGTCTTGCTACTGGTTTCGGCCATGCTTGACGGTCCAATGAAGGATCCTGCTGCGATGGGTTGGCCGCAGAGCGTGGCACTCCGCAGCGAACTCGAATTTGCACGTTTGTTAGATAGAACTCGTTTACATTCCGGGCTACTCTGGGCAATCGGGCTTGCTCTGCTTCTCTGGGTTGTGTTCGAGCACACCGTTCTCGGATTCGATATCCGTGCGCTTGGCGCAAATGCGCGGGCTGCAGCGTTTGCCGGCGTTCCGGTCACGCGTACGGTCGTTTTGGTAGCCCTGCTGTCCGGCTCGCTTGCGGGGCTTGCGGGCGCCATTGAGGTGGCGGGCCGTACTGGTTATGTGACGCTGGACATGTCGCCAGGCTACGGCTACAGCGGGATTGTGGTGGCCATGCTTGCAGGGCTGCATCCCATGGGCGTCATTGCCGCCAGCATTTTCATTGCAGGTGTACTGGTGGGGGCGGACAGCATGAGCCGTGCCATGGGTGTACCCACCTATCTCGCCGACGTCATCGTCGCCGTGTCGCTGCTATGCGTTCTGGTCGCCACTCTGTTGACTCAGTACCGCTTGCGCAGGAAATGAATCTTAGATGGCTGACTTTATTGAACTGTTGCTTAATCCAGCCTACTGGATCGCGGTCCTTCGCATCGCCACACCGTTGATTCTGGGAACACTTGGAGTACTTTGGTGCGAGCGCGCAGGTGTGCTCAACTTGGCTATAGAGGGCATTATGGTCGCAGGTGCCTTCACGGGGTGGCTTGCGGTGTATCTTGGCTGGCCGCTGTGGGTGGGTGTTGCAGTTGCTGCGCTAGCCGGGGCGGTGTTCGGATGGCTCCATGCCCTGCTGACTGTCTGGCTTGCCCTGTCCCAGCATGTGGCTGGCCTCGGCATCACGATGCTCGCTACTGCACTGAGTTATTTTTCCTATCGTCTGACATTTCCCAAGGTGAGTTCGCCGCCGACCATCACACCGTTCGCGCCGATGGACTGGCTGGGCATCCCCGTGCTTTCTGGACAGACACCACTCACGTTGGTGGCCATCATGCTGATTCCGTTGTCAGCTTGGGTTCTGTATCGAACGCCGGTAGGTCTCGCCGTACGCATGGTCGGTGAGAACCCTCAGGCAGCGGAGGGACAGGGGCTCTCGGTAGCGGCCGTCAGAACAGGTGCCGTGGTTGCAGGCTCAGCGCTGATGGGCGTGGCTGGCGCTTTTCTCACGCTGTCCGCCTTCAATGCTTTTTTCTTCAACATGGTCAACGGGCGAGGATGGATCTGTGTGGCGCTGGTGGTGTTCGCTTCGTGGCGGCCAGCAAAGGCACTCCTTGGAGCCCTGCTTTTCGCATTCTTCGACGCATTGCAGCTTCGCATGCAGCAACTAGGCGACGTGGGCCTGCCGTATCAGGTCTACCTGATGCTTCCCTACGCGCTGTCCATACTCGCGTTGGTGGTGGTGGCGCGCCGCGCTACATATCCCCAGGCGTTGATGAAACCCTACCGCAAAGGTGAACGCTAATGCTAGATTTGCTCATTGTCAACGCCGTATTACCAGATGGCCGCCACGACATGAGTGTGGCCGTACAGGATGGACGCATCGTGGAGGTCAGTCCCGGCCTCAAGGCTGAGGCGCGCGATACATTCGACGCGCAGGGGCTTTTGCTCAGTCCGCCGTTCTGCGATCCGCATTTCCATATGGATGCCACGCTGAGCTACGGCAAGCCGCGAGTCAACCAGAGCGGCACGCTGCTCGAGGGCATTGGATTGTGGGGCGAGCTCAAGCCATTGCTGACCGAGGAGGCGCTCGTGGAGCGGGCACTGGCTTATTGCGACTGGGCTGCGGCGCGCGGGCTGCTTGCCATCCGAAGCCATGTGGATACCAGCGACCCGTCGCTACTACCGGTACGGGCCATGCTTGAAGTCAAAAAGCGCGTTGCCGAATACATCGATCTGCAACTGGTTGCTTTTCCGCAAGACGGCGTGCTACGCACCAAGGACGGTGTGGACAGTCTAACCCGGGCACTGAATCTGGGCGTTGATGTTGTTGGAGGCATTCCTCACTTTGAGCGCACCATGGCAGACGGCATGGCCAGCGTAAAACTTCTATGCGAACTCGCCGCTGACCGTGGCCTGCTGGTAGACATGCATTGCGACGAAACCGACGATCCAATGTCACGGCACATTGAGACTTTGGCGTATGAATCGCACCGATTGGGGTTACAGGGTCGCGTCAACGGATCACATCTGACCTCCATGCACAGCATGGACAACTACTACGTCAGCAAACTAATCCCACTGATTGCGGAAGCGGGCGTGAGCGCGGTAGCTAACCCGCTAATCAATATCACGATCCAGGGGCGCCATGACACATATCCCAAACGACGTGGCATGACGCGTGTACCCGAGCTCATGGCAGCAGGCATTAACGTTGCATTTGGCCACGACTGTGTGATGGACCCATGGTATTCGCTCGGTTCAGGCGACATGCTTGAGGTGGCCCATATGGGAGTGCATGTGGCACAGATGACCAGTCAGACTGGCATGCGCGCATGCTTTGACGCGGTGACAGCGAATGCAGCCCGCATCATGCATTTGCGCAATTACGGCATCGAAAAGGGCTGCGACGCAAGCTTCTTACTCCTTCAGGCTCGCGACCCCATTGAGGCCATTCGCTTGCGTGCAGCACGGCTGAGGGTGTGGCGACGTGGCGTACTGCTCGCGCAATCACAGCCAGCCACTGCCACCCTAGAGATCGAAGGGCGTCCTGGCACGACGTCTTTCATGCCGGGGCGACCTGGACATTGACACCGAGCAGCCACGCATCGATCATGGCGACTTGCGCAGCGTAATGGTGATCGACAAAGGTCTAAATCGCTTCGATGGTGGCGTAGACGCCATCAGATTGATCGGTTATCCAGTTGTCGAGTCAGCACGCGAAAAGCGCCAGGATCCTCCAACCTTGAACGCTGGCAACTTTTGGGCCGACGTCAGCCGATGAATCGCTCCCTCGTTGACCTTGAGGTACTCTGCAACCTCTCTTATTGCCATGATCTCCGCACTTCTGGCTGCACTCGATATGGTCTTGGTAAATTTGTAACGATTTGGAAAGGATAGTCGAAAATCATTCGTCTGTGAATGTGATCGGGGGCTCGCTGTTAAGCAGAACCAATCCGTCAGATTCACAAAGGTACCAAAGCACAGGCTCACAGGATGAGCCTGCACTCAACCTCCCGCCGCGCAACTAGCCCCGGTAACACTCGCCCACCACCATACACCCAGCGCCTCAGTTCGTGGCTAACTGCATCCCAGTCGCGTTGGTTCACACGGCGCCGCAGCGTTGATGTCTGCAACCGACCAGCACCGAGATTGAAGGTAACGTCAACAATAGCTGCCAACCGAGACTCCGACTCCCGGAGTTCGACAGTTTGGCGCCATGATTTTGGAAAAGGTCCACGTTTTCAATAGTTTGAGCGTTTCTTAGGCTGTTGATGTAATGGAACGTTTTAGTATCTTCTGT
>VGHR01000095.1 GCA_016868205.1 Betaproteobacteria bacterium | reverse complement strand
CCGGCTCGACTTGCTCGCCGTCGAACTTGGTGCCGGTCATGGACAGATTGGCCGAAGAACCAAAAGCGGGAATTTGGCCTGCCAGGACAGATCGGTTATGGCCGCATAAAAATTACCCGCAAGCAGCAGCATGACCGGCGTCTGGTCCTTGGTGCTGGCCTGCAGGGTCTGTTCATCCAGGCGGGCCAGCATGGGATGGTCCATGTGGCAGGGCGCCACCGCGCCGAGCGGCAGGTCGTATTCAAGGGTGATGCAATCGATCACATCGCGGCCGCGCAGGGAGAGCTCATAGACCGAGTAGGCTATGTCGTGATTGGCTACCATCGCGTTGAGCCTGCTGGCCGCCCGCCGCTTGGTCTAAAAGATCTTGCGCAAGGCCGGCCCCGAGCCTCCGATGAGGGAGTAACCCACATCCATGGGCAAGATGGCGTGCCCCCCGCGCGCAGCACTTGGAAAGCGCGCTGCGCATCGCCGGCAATATCGCGAAAGTTCATGGTCAGGTCTTGCAATCGGTGAAGGCGGGGGGGAACGATCTGCTTTATCGCGCCGCATCGCTCGGGCCAGTGCGCAAGTTGCGCACCACCTCCTGAGCGGTGACCGGCGTGCCCGCATTGTTGCAAGCGCCCTGGCGGGCCAGCGCGAAGGCGTGGCGCGAAGGCCGGCCCGCCATGTCCTGCCAGGGCGGATCGGCCGCCACGATCCAGCGGCCATCGGCATAGCGGGCATAGGTCTTGACCTGGCCGGTTGGGCAACGCAGGCCCTCGAAGAAGATGTTGCGCACCCCGCTGGGGCTGGTGGCCACCACCACATAGCGAACCACCCGGTCGGCCTCGGACACGCTGAGCGTTTGCGGGTCGATCGCATAAACCAGGGCCGAGCGTGAATCGACCTCAAAGCGCAGCAGGCGGTCCAGATTGAACGCCGGTGGCGCAGGCACCGGGCCCTCCTGCCAGTCGGCACCGCCAAAGAGCTGGGCCTGGGCCAGGCCGCTGAACAAGGCCATCAGGCCAAACAGGACCGGCTTCATGGCTTGGGCCGCTGCGGATCCGGGTCAAAGCTCGCCCCGGGTGGCAGGTCTTGAGGGTCGGGCGCACTCCCCTCGCGGCGCGGTCCGCCGCGCATGAAGCGGTTACGCAGCTCGGCCCGGGCCAGCGACCGGGGCACATAGCGCGAGAGTTCGTTGAGCGCCATCTCATAGACGCCGCGCTTGAACTCGACCACCACATCGAGCGGCACCCAGTAATCGTTCCAGCGCCAGGCATCAAACTCGGGGTGGTCCGTGGCGCGAAGGTTCAAATCCCAGTCGTGGCCTATGAGCTGCAACAAAAACCAGATTTGCTTTTGGCCCCTGTAATGACCGCGAGCATCGCGTCGGATGTAGCGATCAGGCACCTCGTAGCGCAACCAGTCGCGGGTGCGGGCCAGCACTTGCACATGATGGGGAAAAAGCCCCAGCTCCTCGTGCAGCTCACGAAACATGGCCTGCTCGGGGTTTTCACCCCGGTCAATGCCACCCTGCGGGAACTGCCACGAATGGGTGCGGATGCGCTTGCCCCAGAAAACCTGGCTTCTCTGGTTGAGCAGGATGATGCCGACGTTGGGCCTGAACCCGTCTCGGTCGAGCATAATCGAACCTCAAATTTTTAAACTGAGTCCATTATGCACAGCCGTGCGCCTTGCGCCAAGTCAAGGCGGGGGCTTTTTAAGGACCCAAACCCCCTCGATTTCCCTCATGAAAGCGTCCCAGTTTCACATTGCCACGCTCAAGGAAGCGCCCGCCGATGCCGAGGTGGTGAGCCACCAACTGATGATGCGCGCTGGCCTGATCAAAAAACTCAGTGCAGGCATCTACACCTACATGCCCATGGGTCTGCGCGTGATTCGCAAGGTCGAGCAAATTGTTCGCCAAGAGATGGACCGCGCCGGCGCCATCGAGCTGACCATGCCGGTGATACAGCCGGCCGAGCTCTGGCACGAGACCGGTCGCTTCGAAAAGATGGGCCCCGAGCTGCTGCGCATACGCGACCGCCATGAACGCGACTTTGTGGTGCAGCCCACCAGCGAAGAGGTGGTGACAGACATCGCCCGACAGGATATTCGCAGTTACAAGCAGCTACCGAAAAATTTTTATCAGATTCAGACCAAATTTCGTGATGAGCGCCGGCCACGCTTTGGCCTGATGCGCGGGCGCGAGTTCACCATGAAGGACGCCTACAGCTTTGACCGCGATGCAGACTCGGCTCAGGCCAGTTATCAGGCCATGGCCCAAGCCTACCGGCGCATCTTCGACCGCTTTGGCCTGCGCTACCGGGCGGTAGCCGCCGATTCAGGGGCCATTGGTGGTGATCTGTCCGAGGAATTTCAGGTGATTGCCGCCACCGGCGAGGACGCCATCGTTTACTGCCCAGGCAGTGACTACGCGGCCAATATGGAGAAGGCCGAATCCCTCGCACCTGGCGGTCCCCGCCCTGCTCCTGCCGAGGCGCTCAAGAAAACGCCCACGCCGGGAAAAAGCACCTGTGCTGATGTGGCTCAATTGCTGGGGCTGCCCCTGGCGCGCACGGTCAAATCCCTGGTTTTGGCCACCGACGAGCTCGGACCACAGGGGCAGGTCATTCGGACGCAGATCTGGTTGTTGCTGCTGCGCGGCGACCATGATATGAATGAGGTCAAGGTCGGCAAGGTACCTGGGCTGGCGCATTTCCGCTTTGCCACCGTGGCGGAGATCGAGTCTCACTTCGGCTGCAAACCTGGCTACCTGGGTCCAATTGGGTTGAAGCAGCCCGTCAATGTACTGGCCGACCGCGAAGTGGCTCTGATGTCCGACTGGATCTGCGGCGCCAACGAGGTGGACTTCCATCTGACTGGCGTCAACTGGGGCCGCGATCTGCCTGAGCCTGCGCTGGTGGCCGATCTGCGCAATGTGGTGGCTGGCGACCCTTCACCCGACGGCAAAGGCGCCCTGGCCATCGAGCGCGGCATTGAAGTGGGTCATGTTTTTTACCTTGGCAGCAAGTATTCACAAGCGATGAACGCCACCTTTCTGGACGAGGATGGCAAACCCAAGCTCATGGAAATGGGCTGCTACGGAATCGGGATCACGCGCCTGCCGGCTGCGGCGATCGAACAAAACCATGACGAGCGAGGCATCATCTGGCCCGATGCGATTGCACCGTTTACCGTGGTGATCTGCCCCATCGGAGCGCACCGCAGCCCGGCCGTGCGCGAGATGGCCGAGCAAGTTCATGATGCACTTGCTGGCCTGGGCGTCGATGTGATGCTCGACGACCGCGACGAGCGACCCGGCGCCATGTTTGCCGATTGGGAACTCATCGGCGTGCCCCACCGCCTGGTGATTTCAGAGCGCGGCCTCAAAGAGGGTCAGTTTGAATACCAGCACCGGCGCGACAAACAGGCGAGTCCAGTGCCCGCCGGAGAGGTGATTGAATTTTTGCGCGATCGGACATCTCTGCAGGAAGGGGCCCCACTGAAGCCGCGGGCACTCAAGCGGGGTGGGTCGGCCCACTAAAGCCGCGCTCCTGCGCAAACCACTGCAGTACCGGCACGGTGCCCGGCAGTACCGGCTGCACCTGCACCGGCAGGGTTTGCCACGCATAACGCTGGCCCTCTTTCATTTGCAGCTCACCAGACCAGTCCAACACCTTGCAAAAGTGCAGGCGCACCCGGGCATGGGGATAGTCCACCTCCTCGGCCCGCCACCGCTCCACGAGCCCGACCGTCAGGCCCAGTTCCTCTTCAAGCTCTCGGCGCAGCGCCTGTTCAATCGACTCGCCAGCCTCGACCTTGCCTCCCGGAAATTCCCAGTAGCCCGCGTAGACCTTGCCATCAGGCCGCGAGGTCAGAAGAAAGTCGCCCTGGGGTCGAATCAGCACACCCACGGCCACATCGACCACCCGCCTGTCGCCTTGGCGGGGTTGATGCTCATCGACCTGCAAGGGCTTCACGCGCGTCCATGCTGACCGGCGTAATCGCGAGCAAACTGGTAGGCCACGCGACCGCTGCGCGATCCCCCATGCTCTAGCGACCACAGCAGGGCCTGCGGCTGGACCACTGCGATTTCGGCTTCAGGCACTCGGTAATGGCGCAACCACTGGGCCACGATGGTCAGGTATTCGTCCTGGCTGAAGGGGTAGAAGCTGACCCAAAGCCCAAAACGCTCGGACAGGGAAATCTTTTCCTCGACCCCTTCACCCGGGTGTACCTCGCCGTCGGCGGTGTGGGTGTAGGTGAGGTTCTCGCGCATGTACTCGGGCAGCAGATGGCGGCGATTGCTGGTGGCGTAAATCAGCAGATTGGGTGTGGCCGCAGCGACCGAACCGTCGAGGATTGATTTGAGCGCCTTATAGCCCGACTCTCCCTCTTCGAAACTCAGGTCATCGCAGAACACGATGAATTTTTCCGGGCGGTCGCTGATTAACTCGACGATATCGGGCAGATCGACGATATCGTCCTTGTCGATCTCGATGAGTCGCAGTCCACGGCCGGCATAGGCATTGAGGCAAGCCTTGATGAGCGAGGACTTACCCGTGCCCCGCGCGCCGGTCAAGAGCACATTGTTAGCGGGTAGCCCCCCGACGAACTGCTCGGTGTTGCGCTTGATCTTTTCTTTCTGCTCATCGATCTCGCGCAGGTCGTCCAAGGCGATTGCCGCGACATGCCGAACCGCGGCAAGCACCCCGGCGCCAGAAGACCGACGACGATAGCGCCAGGCGATGGCCGCGCTCCAATCGGGGGCCGACAAGGACTGGGGGACCAGCTTTTCCACGCGCGCAATCAGCGCCTCAAGCCGGTCCAGCAGGGCTTGCTCCAGACTGCTCATGCTAGAGCAACCCGCATCGCCCTGGGCGACTCAACTGCGGTAGTCCGCATTGATCTTGACATAGTCATACGAAAAATCGCAGGTCCAAACCGTCTCGACAGCCGATCCGCGGCCAAGCAGCACACGCACCGTGATTTCAGACTGCTTCATCACACGGGCCCCATCGGCCTCCTGATACTGGACATGGCGGCCACCACCACGGGCCACCCACACATCATCAAGGTAGAGATCGATGAGCGATTGATCGAGATCGGTGATGCCGGCATAACCCACGGCCGCCAGGATACGGCCTAAATTGGGGTCGCTGGCAAAGAACGCGGTCTTGACCAGCGGGGAATGCGCGATGGCGTAGGCAACGCGCAGGCTCTCCTGCGCATCGCGCCCCTGCTCGACACGAACGGTGATGAACTTGGTTGCGCCCTCGCCATCGCGCACGATCGCCTGAGCCAGCCAGCGCGCCACTTCAAAGAGGGCGGCGCGCAAAGCCTGCGCATCGGCAGACTCCCAGGCCGTGATGGGCGCATGGCCGGCCTGGTGGGTGGCCACGACCACGAAGGAGTCGTTGGTCGATGTGTCACCATCGACCGTGATGCGATTGAAGGAACCCTCCGCCAAGTCCTGAGCCAGAGCGTTCATGAGAGAGGCATCGATGCAGGCATCGGTGGCGATAAAGCCCAGCATCGTGGCGATATTCGGGCGGATCATGCCCGCCCCCTTGCTAATGCCCGTAATGGTGACCGACTGGCCGCCAACGCGCACTCGCCGCGAGCAGGCCTTGGGCACGGTGTCGGTGGTCATGATGGCTTCGGCCGCCTGCGCCCAGCGATCGGCGTGGGCCGCCTCCACTGCCCGTGGCAGGGCGGCGACGATGCGCTCACTGGGCAACATCTCCATGATGACGCCGGTGGAAAACGGCAAGATCTGCTCCGGTTTGACCGACAGGTGCCCGGCCAAGGCCTGACAACAGGCGCGGGCCCGGTCCAGGCCTTCCTGGCCCGTGCCGGCGTTGGCGTTTCCGGTGTTGATCAGCAGCGCGCGTATGGCCTGCCCGCCGGCCTGCAAATGCTGCTGGCAGAGCTGAACTGGGGCGGCGCAAAAACGATTCTTCGTGAAAACAGCGCCCACCACACAGCCCGGATCGAGCAGCATGACCGACAGATCCTTGCGGCCGGCTTTGCGAACGCCCGCCTCGGTGATACCCCAGCGCACGCCGGGCACGCCTGGCAATTGATCCGCAGGCGTCGCCTGAAAATTGACGGGCATCAAAACTCTCCGCTCAGGGTCAGGCCAGGGGCTCAGCTGAGCCGGCCGTGGCAGTGCTTGTACTTCTTGCCCGAGCCGCAGGGGCAAGGATCATTGCGCCCGACGCGCGGCACCGACTTGTCCTCGATAAAAGACTGAAGGCGGTCGGCATCGGTCACCTGGGGTGCTCCGGTCTCGTCAGGCCCGGTGTAGGTGACATGGCTGACCTCCTGGCTCTCAATCTGGGCCGCCGCTTCATCGAGTTGCTCGCGCGATTGCACCTGCACGGTCATCAGGGTGCGGGTGACTTCGTTTTTGACGCTGTCGAGCAATTGGGCAAAAAGCTCAAAAGCCTCACGCTTGTATTCCTGCTTGGGCTGCTTCTGCGCATAGCCGCGCAAGTGAATGCCCTGGCGCAAGTAGTCCAGGGCGCTGAGATGCTCGCGCCAGTGCGAATCGATGCTCTGCAGCAGCACCATGCGCTGGAACTGGGTGAAGTTATCCGGGCCAATCTGCTCGACCTTGGCGTCAAACGCCCGGTGCGCCGCCTCGACCACCCGCTCAACGATGTCCTCGTCGGTGATCGAGGTTTCATCGGCCAATTGCTGACGCAGCGGCAGACTGATCTGCCACTGCTCGGCCAGTACCCGCTCCAGGCCTTCAAGGTCCCACTGCTCTTCAACGCTCTCCGGGGGAATGAATTGGCGCGCCAGATCGGTAAAGCAACCCTGCCGCAGGCCAGAAATCTGCGCCCGCAGTTCCTGCGCGTCCATGATGTCGTTGCGCTGCTGGTAGATCACCTTGCGCTGATCGTTGGCCACATCGTCGTATTCGAGTAGCTGCTTGCGCATGTCAAAGTTGCGCGCCTCGACCTTGCGCTGGGCCGACTCGATGCTGCGCGTAACCATGCCGGCCTCAATGGCCTCACCCTCGGGCATCTTCAGGCGGTCCATGATGGCTTTGACCCGCTCGCCGGCAAAGATGCGCATCAACGGATCGTCCAAGCTGAGATAAAAGCGCGAAGAACCCGGGTCACCCTGGCGCCCCGAGCGACCGCGCAACTGGTTGTCAATACGACGGGACTCATGCCGCTCCGTCGCGATGATGCGCAACCCGCCGGCAGTCTTGACTCTCTCATGATCGGACTGCCACCCATCACGCAGCTGGGCCACCTGCGCCTGCCGCGCAACCTCATCGAGAGCCTCGCTGGCCTCCAGTGCCTCGATCATTTTTTCAACATTGCCACCGAGCACAATGTCGGTTCCCCGGCCGGCCATGTTGGTGGCAATCGTGATCATGCCGGCCCGACCGGCCTGGGCCACGATCTCGGCCTCGCGCGCATGCTGCTTGGCATTGAGCACCTGATGGGGCAACTTTTCACGCTCGAGAAGCTTGGCGATGATCTCCGAGTTCTCGATCGAGGTGGTGCCCACCAGCACCGGCTGACCGCGCTCGTGACAGTCGCGAATGTCGGCGATAGCGGCGTTGTACTTTTCAGCTGTGGTCTTGTAGACCCGATCGAGTTGATCGTCGCGGCGACTGGGCCGGTTCGGTGGAACCACCACCGTCTCGAGGCCGTAGATTTCCTGGAATTCATAGGCCTCGGTGTCGGCCGTACCGGTCATGCCGGCAAGCTTGCCATAAAGCCTGAAATAATTCTGGAAAGTGATTGAAGCCAGGGTCTGATTCTCCGCCTGGATCTCCATGCCCTCTTTGGCCTCCACCGCCTGGTGCAGGCCATCGCTCCAACGCCGACCGGACATCAGGCGCCCGGTGAATTCATCGACGATGATGACCTCCCCGCCCTGCACCACATAGTGCTGGTCGCGGTGATACAGATGTTGGGCTCGCAGCGCGGCGTACAAATGATGAAGTAACTGAATATTGCTCGGATCGTAGAGCGTGGCCCCCTCGGGAATCAGCCCCATGCCCGACAAGATGCGCTCCGCGTTTTCGTGACCCTGCTCGGTCAGGAACACCTGGTGCGATTTTTCATCGACGGTGAAGTCACCGGGCTTGATGACGCCCTCACCCGTACGCGGATCGGCCTCACCCTCCTGGCGGGTGAGCAGCGGTACCACCCGATGCAAAGCGCGATAGAGCTCGGTGTGGTCTTCAGCCTGTCCGGAAATGATCAAAGGGGTGCGGGCCTCATCGATCAAGATGGAGTCCACCTCGTCGACGATGGCGTAGCGCAGTCCCCGTTGAACCCGGTCGGCCGGCTCATAGACCATGTTGTCGCGCAGGTAATCAAAGCCAAACTCGTTGTTCGTGCCGTAGGTGATGTCCGAGCGATAGGCTGCCTGCTTCTCTTGGCGATCCATTTGTGGCGAGTTGACGCCAACGGTCAGGCCCAGGAAGTTGTAGATCTTGCCCATCCAGGCGGCATCTCGACCGGCCAGGTAGTCGTTGACCGTCACCACATGCACGCCCTGCCCCGCCAAGGCATTGAGGTAGACGGGCAGCGTAGCCGTCAGGGTCTTGCCCTCGCCGGTACGCATCTCGGCAATCTTGCCCTCATGCAGGGCCATGCCCCCCATCAGCTGCACATCAAAGTGCCGCATCTTCATCACCCGTTTACTGGCCTCTCGCACCACCGCAAAAGCCTCGGGCAACAAGGTATCGATAGCCTCGCCCTGGCCGATCCGGCCGCGAAACTCGTCGGTCTTGGCACGCAGTTGCTCATCGCTGAGGGCGGCCATCAGCGGCTCCAGCGCGTTGGTGCGCTCGACCGACTTGCGATAGGTTTTCAGCAACCGGTCGTTGCGGCTGCCGAAGATCTTGGTGAGGAATTGGATCGCCATATGCCGGGGGCTTGATGAGGCCGCAGTCCGGCCCGCCTCGCGCCCTTAACCCTTAGAAAATGTTGGCTGTGCCGACCGTCACCCTTAGGCAAAGAGCTCGGGCGCCCGGCACGCAAACTCGCGATTTTACGCCCCAGACCCCACCGGCCCGAGCCCGGCCCATAATGGCCGCCCTGGGACCCAAACATCCGTCACACATGAACCGTCGATCGACGACCCCCGCTGTCTCGCTCGATCAAGCCCTGCGCCAGTCACCGGCTCTGGCCGGGCTGCTCGATCAGCTTGAACAGTCCAGCGCCATGCTGCGTCAAGTGCGGCCGCTGATCCCGGCCGGGATCGAGGTCCAGGCCGGCCCAGTCCAGGACGGGCAGTGGTGTCTGCTGGTGGGCAACAGCGCGGGTGCGGCCAAGGTCCGGCAATTGCTGCCAGCGCTGCTGTCGAGCCTGAAATCGGCCGGCTGGCCGGCCCAAGGCATTCGGGTCAAGGTGGCAGGCAGCTCTGGCGGCCGGCGACTGTAGCCGTAAACCCAAGGAGCGCCCGCGCAACAGGCCCGTCCCGGAAAGCTTCCGGGTGAGGTCGTGGGCCGCCTCCGCCGGGTTACGGGCTTGCAAGCCACGGCGCTTGACTTCAGGCGGGCGCCAGTTCAACGCGGGCGCTGATTTCGCCAGTCTGGCCCAGGTCGTCATGCCAATGAACCCGCAATCGACCGCTTTCCGTGGGCAAGAGCCAAAACTGTAGAAACGGATTGGCCGATATGCCGGGACCGAATTTGGCCATGAAAACAGTCTGACCTGCGTAGTCAGCCTGCAGCGTATGCACCACATTTTTGGGCACTGCATTGCCTTGGTCCTTTCCTCGATCCGGAGGGCGGGGAGATGATCGCAGATTGGTACAATGTCTGGACGTTTCTCGTCCTGAAATGAAACGTATTTTCTAAATATGAAACATTGCATCGGACCCCTTCTGACTTCAGCAGTCCTATTGTGTGCGATCCAAGGCTGCGCAACGACCGAAGCAACAACAGCTAAGGATGAACAGGACCTGCGATTTGCTGGGGTAGTGACAGCGGGCGCGGTCAGAGGCGAACGCTCTGCGCAAGTACTCGGGGTTATTGAATCTGCACTTCTGCAAAAATTTCCAAAAGCAAATTGGATTGCTGGACAATCAGCAACCGCCGACGTATTACTGG
>VGHR01000094.1 GCA_016868205.1 Betaproteobacteria bacterium | reverse complement strand
CGCCGGTATGGCCGTGACGCTCATACACCGCACAGTCCTTGAGATCACGGCCCAAGGCTTGCGCAATGACTTCTCCCATTTTCAAGGCCGTGCCTGAGGGTGCATCGACCTTGTGCCGGTGATGGGCCTCGATGATCTCGATGTCGTAACCGGTCGACAGCGCACGCGCCGCCATCTCCAGCAGACGCAGCGTGACATTGACGCCCACGCTCATGTTGGGCGCCATGACGATCGCAATATCACGCGCCGCCTCGACGATTTTTTGCTTCTGCGCTTCAGAAAAGCCGGTGGTGCCAATGACCAACTGCACCCCCTGGGCGCGGCAGGCGGCCAGGTGGTTCAGTGTGCCCTCGGGTCGGGTGAAGTCAATCAGGACATCGGCACCGCGCAAGGTCTGCTGGACATCGGCGGAAATGATGCAGGCACGCGCCGCCTCCCGCCCGATGGCAGGGCTGCCCACTGCATCCAGAGCCCCATGCAGGGCAAGATCCTCTGCTTCAAGGACCGCTTGCACCAGCATATGGCCCATGCGCCCGCCGGCGCCCGCCACCACCACGCGACGCGGTCGCGCGGGCCCATTTGCAGCGCTCAAGGCCGATCCCCTTCCAGTGCAGGATAGGTGCTCGGCGCAGCGGCCGGCGCGGGCGCCACAGCCGGTTCGCGCTCGACGGCCCGGGCGGCGGCGGCTCGGGCAGCCTCCAGTTGCTCGGGCGTGGCTTGCAGGGAGGGCGCCGGCTTGCGCTGACGCTGCTCGCCAAGCTGGCCTACAAACTCCGACTCGCTGGGCATGGCGTCGCCCTCAAACTTCACCAGGGCCTCGCCCTGAAAAAACACCGAGTAGCGGTACAGACTGGGCTGCTTGTCGCCGCCTCGTTTCAGGCTGAAGACATAGTCCCAACGGTCCGCGTGGAACAAGCTCGAGACCAGCGGCGTCCCCAGAAGATTGCGCACCTGCAAGCGCGACAAGCCCGGCTTGAGCTGCCCGACCTGCTCGGCCGAGATGAAATTACCCTGCACCACATCAGGCCGGTAAGGGGTCAGCCATTGAGCCGGACTGGACAACAGGGAGGGGCCAGAACTGCAGCCGGCCGCAGAAATGCCCGCCACCAGCGCAAGGGCGATCAGCGAGGCCTTGGAAGGGCAGACGGACATGTCAGGTTCGGGAAAGATATGATTCGCGCAATTGTAGCGACAGGGTTTGGCGAGACGACGCTTTTCGAACCCGGATGCAGGAATTGCAAAGAGGCCATGAACCATATCGACGAACTCAAAAGCACAGGCCTGAAAGCCACCTTGCCGCGACTGAAGATCCTGGAGATTTTTCAGACCGGCAAGCAAAGGCACATGACGGCCGAGGATGTGTTCCGCGTGCTGCTGGAGGAGCGATCGGACATTGGCCTGGCCACGGTCTACCGCGTCCTGACCCAGTTCGAGCAGGCCGGGCTCCTCAATCGCAGCAACTTCGAGTCGGGCAAGGCCGTCTACGAAATCAACGAGGGGCAACACCACGATCACCTGGTCTGCCTGGACTGCGGCCGGGTCGAGGAGTTCTACGACGCCGAAATCGAAAAACGCCAGCAGGCCGTGGCGCTGTCCAAAGGTTTCGAGATTTCCGACCACTCGCTGGCGATCTACGCCAGCTGCACCAAAAGCCCCTGCCCCCATCGCGGCGCCGTTCGCGGGTAGGCGGCCGCGGCAAGGCCGCAAGAGGTCGGGCGCCCTTGAGGGGCCGCTTAGTCGCCCTGCTCCATCGCGCGGCGGTGACGCTCCACAAATTCCTGGTAGGTGTCGATACCGCGCAGCTGCAAAATGGCGTTGCGCACCGCCGCCTCCACAAGCACCGCCAGGTTGCGGCCCGCCTCGACCTGAATCACCACCTTGCGCACTGCAATGCCCAAGATATCCTGCGTCAAGGGCTCGTAGGGAATGCGGTCGTAGTCTCGCTCCAGCGTCTCGCGTCGCACCAGGTGGACGATGAGCTTGAGCCGCATCTTGCGCCGTACCGCCGTCTCGCCGAAGATCGCCTTGATATCGAGCAAACCGATGCCGCGCACCTCCAGCAAGTTGCGCAGCAGCTCCGGGCAGCGGCCCTCAATGGTGGTCTGGTTGATGCGAAACAGGTCTACCGCGTCGTCAGCGACCAGCCCATGCCCGCGCGAGATGAGCTCGAGCCCCAGTTCGCTCTTACCCAGCCCCGATTCACCGGTGATGAGCACGCCCAGACCCAAGATATCCATGAACACCCCGTGCATGGAGGTTCGGTCGGCAAAATGTTTGGACAGATAGGCACGCAGCACATCGATCACGAATGCCGCCGACTCCGGCGTCGCAAACATCGGCAGATTGCCGCGCTCGCACAGAGCGATCAGCATGTCAGGCGGCGTCTGGCCGTCAGCCACCACCAAGGCTGGCGGCTCCAGTGTGATGATGCGATTGATGCGACGGGTGCAATCCTCGGGGCTGCCTTCGCTGAGATACGCCACCTCGCGTGCGCCCAGGATTTGTACCCGATAGGGGTGGATGTAGTTGAGGTAGCCCACCAGATCAGCGCCCGAGCGCGCCGCACGAACGGCCACCTCGTCAAAGCGGCGCTCTGAGGCCTCCAACCCGGCCAACCACTGCCACTTCAGGGAGTTGCGGTGGTCCTCGAAGAGGGCATCGGCGCTGACGACCGTGGGCTTCATCGACCGCAGGCCGGCTCAGGGGGCGACCTGGGCGGGCTGCCATCGGGCCAGCAGCGCATGCAGGTCGGCGGCGCTGCCGCAAGCCATGATCTGCTCACGCAGACCCACATCGCTGAGCAATTCGGCGATCTCGGAGAGGATTTCCAAATGCTTTTGGGTGGCTGCCTCAGGCACCAGCAAAAAAATAAGCAGGCCGACTGGTTGCTCATCGGGCGCGTCAAAGCCGATGGGGACGGCCAGACGAAAAACCGCCGCCTGTGGGGCCTTCAGGCCCTTGATGCGCCCGTGAGGAATGGCCACCCCATGGCCCAGACCGGTCGAGCCCAGTCGTTCGCGCGCAAACAGGCTGTCAGTGACCAGGGCCCGATTCAGGCCGTGCTGATTTTCAAAAAGCAGCCCAGCTTCCTCGAAAGCTCGCTTCTTGCTGGAAGCCTCCACGCCCACAAGGACATGGCCGGCGGGCAGGATTTGGGACAGGCGATTCATGGCAAGGGCGGCCAAATTCAGGGTCAATGGGCGCAAATTATGCACCGCAGCCCCGCACAGGGCAGCCTACCGGCCGAAAAAAGCCGCCCCTTGGGGCGGCCGCGCCACAAACCGCCTCGGACCGGGCTCAGGCGTTGAGCACCGAGCCGTCCACCTGACGCTTGACCGCCATGTGGTGGTGATCCTGAACCCGGGTCTTGTGGCGACCCACCTGCCGGTCGAGTTTGTCGGCCAATTCGTCCACAGCGGCATACAGGTCGGCGTGCGAACTTTCGGCAAACAGGTCACGGCCCTTGACATGCACGCTGCACTCCGCCCTCTGACGACGCTCTTTTTCCTTCATGTTGTCAATGGTCAGCAACACCCGTATATCAACGACTTGGTCGAAATGCCGGGCAATTCGGTCGAGCTTGCTGGTGACATAGGAACGCAGCGCGGGGGTGACCTCCAAGTGGTGGCCGCTGATCGTCAGATTCATGAGGAACTCCTTGTCGTTGAGAGTCATACACGAAGGCCGCCGGGGTGTCCGACAGCCCGCCTGGAAGAGCGCTTAGAACCATCATGCGCCTACGGCTGAGACTTTGCAAGACCCGAGACGCTTGGTCGGGAATACTGGCCTGTTCTGGCGCCCACAGGCCCTTGGAACGCAAGAAAAAGTGACAAAAAAACAAACCCTTCGGTGCCATAATTGACTTTGGTTCTTTAAACGGAGTGCCTCATGGAAAGCAGCCCCAGTCGCTAGCTTTCAACTCTGCACCGGCTTGGCCGGCCGCGCGGGTTGAAAGCAAGCCTTCACCCCGCCCCGCAGGTTCAGGCCTACCCCCTGCGGTCCCAACCGATCCTCAAGATCCCGCCGGGAGCCCACCATGCTCAATGTTTTTACTCTCGCCAACGGACGGCTCTTCCAGGAAGAGATCGAATCCCTGGAAGAACTCTCGCGCTTCCAGCCCATCTGGGTGGACCTGGAGTCACCCACCCCCGAAGAGAAGCGCTGGGTCAAACAGCACTTCAGCCTGTCCATCCCTGAAGATGCGATGGATGAGGACATTGAGGAGTCGGCGCGCTTCTACGAGGAAGACAGCGGTGAGCTGCACATCCGTTCGGACTTTCTGATTGCCGATGCCGACGAACCGCACACGGTGCGCGTGGCCTTCATTCTCAATCGAATGAACGAAGACCATAAAAGCCGGGGGGTGCTGTTTTCCATTCACGACGAAGATGTCCCGGTGTTCCGCCTGGTGCGTATGCGGGCGCGGCGAGCGGTGGGGCTGATTGAGGACGCCAAAGATGTGCTGCTCAAGCTCTTCGATGCCGATGCCGAGTATTCGGCCGATACCATCGAGGGCATCTACATCGACCTGGAAAAAGTCAGCGCCAGGGTGCTGTCGGGCAATGTAACCGACGAACTGGCCGGCGAAGTGCTCGCAGCCATCGCCCGCCACGAGGATCTGTCGGGACGCATACGCCGCAATATGATGGACACACGGCGCGCGCTCAGCTTCATGATGCGCAGCAAGATGCTGGGGGCTGAACAGTTTGAGGATGCGCGGCAAATCCTGCGCGACATCGACTCACTGGACTCGCACACAGCCTTCCTGTTTGAGAAGATCAACTTTCTGATGGATGCCACCGTCGGCTTTATCAACATCAATCAGAACAAAATCATCAAGATTTTTTCGGTGGCCAGCGTAGCCCTGTTGCCGCCAACGCTGGTGGCCAGCCTGTACGGCATGAACTTCCGGCACATGCCCGAGCTCGAGTGGCCACTGGGCTATCCCCTGGCGCTGGGTCTGATGCTGGCCAGCGCGCTGATCCCGATGTGGTATTTCCGGCGGCGCGGCTGGCTCAAATAAGCGACCGACCGCCGCCACTTCGGGCGCCTCACCGGAGCGGGCGCTGGCTACTCCAGGGCCACCCACAATGCCGGACTCAGGCCTGCAGCCAGCAGGGACACCAGCCCACGCTGTGGGTTCGCAGCGGGGTCCACAGGCCCATTGCGCGGGCGGCGAGCGTCGACAATGCGAGCGCCCTGATGTTCACGCATCAGGGCTTCGGCCTGCGCTTTCAGATTGTGATCGCCTAGATAGAGAACGATCTCGTCACCAGGCCGCTCAAGGGCAGGCACGAGTTGCGCGAACAGCTTGTCTGCCCACTTACTGCGCCAGCTCTCGCGGGCGCTGCGGGTGACCCAGCGACTGACATGATGCGTCACCCGGGGTGGGCAGCCCACCAGCACCCAGCGCACCGCTGCAGCCTCGCGCGCGCCCGACAGGTGTCGCAGGGCCTGCTGGGCATCGTCGACATAAGCGATCACTGTTTGCATGGTGCGCCCTGTTCACGGGGAATTTTTTGCGGGAGGACCACTAGGCCGCCATCGATTCAGGCCGCAGCCTGGCCATCGTCGTCGGAAGGTTTTTCGTCCCGGGCCCGGCGGGAGGCCCACCAGCCTGCGGCAAGCACGCCCACCACAGCCACGGCATAGGTCGCCAGATGTGCCGCAATATGCGGCGTGTGGCCGCTGGACCAGACATCTTTGCCGCCATAAAACTCCTTGAGCCAGGGCTCGCTGACGATCATTTTGGCCGCGGTAAAGGCCAGCACGGCTGAGCCCAGCTGAATGATGATGGGAAAGCGCTCAACCAACTTGAGCACGAGGGAACTGCCGAAAACCACGATGGGCACGCTCACCAGCAGACCGATAACCACCAGGTCGAAGGAACCATGCGCGGCACCAGCCACCCCCAGTACATTGTCCACGCCCATCAGGGCATCGGCCACGATGATGGTCTTCATGGCACCCCAGAAAGTGGTCGCCATGGGGCCGTGATCGTCGTCGCCGCCTTGATCAACCAGGAGCTTGTAAGCAATCCAGACCAGGCCCAACCCGCCGACCAGCATCAGGCCGGGGATCTGCAGCAGCCAGACCACGAAAACCGTCATGATGGAGCGCACGGCGATCGCGCCGAAAGTGCCCCACAAAATCGCCTTCTTTTGGAGATGCGGCGGTAAGTTGCGGGCCGCCAAGGCAATAACAATGGCGTTGTCACCGGCGAGAACCAGATCGATCAGGATGATGGCCAGCAGGGCCGAAAACCAGGCTGGGGAAAACAATTCCATGCGAACTCTCCTTGTATGTTGTCGTGACGGAGCGAGCTTGAAGCTCTGACGGACCTGAGGGGGAGGGCGAGACGAACGGCGAGCGCCTCGACCCACTCCGACCAGGGTGGAATCGAAGGTCTGGCTCGATGAGCCCGGACGGGCCACCTGGCGTGCCGGAGACTTGAGGCCCCGTAATGACGACACGCCAATCGGTGCACCTGCCGGCGCGAATCCGGCGAAGGCACCGGGGAGTTACTCCCCCTCGCAGCCCCGATTAGACCCGAAAAACCATTGCCCCGCAAACTGCAGCCTGCCCCATAATCGCGATCCGCTCGCCCCGGGCCAGCGCCTGCCATGACCACCCTGCACATTACCGATATCGAAGCGGCGATCAACTTTTGGCGCGAGAAGAGCCCCTCGCCCGATGGCTTTACCCTGGCCCCTGAGCTGCGCGCTCTGGCCGAGGTCTACGCCCTGATGGTTTTCTACCGCGAGGATGAGGCGGAGGAAGCGAGCTTCCCAGCCAAGGCCTTGGCGGCCTGGCGCGTCTGGTACGACAGCACGCCCGATACCCCCTGCATCGCCATTTGCTCGACCAGCCAGGGCGACGAAGTCTGCAAAGGCTGCGGACGCACCTTCGCGGAGGTTCAGCTGTGGCCGCAGATGAGCCCGGGCGCCAAGCGCGCCACCTGGCGACGCATCGTGCACGAGGGCAGCGCCTGGCGATTTGGCCGCTACGCCGACCGGGCGCTGGAAAAACGCGGCGCACCCACCGGCACGGACTGAAGGCACAACCCCGGTCACCCCCACTCTGGGGGCGGCCTCAGGCTCCAGGGGCGCCGGCGCGACGCGCGAGCTCGGCTGCGCGCCCAATGTAGTCCGCAGGGGTCAAGGCCAAAAGACGCTGCTTTTCAGCCTCGGGAATAGCCAAACTGCGCACCAGCGCGTGCAAGGCTTCGGCGGTGACCACCTGCCCCCGCGTGGCCTCTTTGAGTCGCTCGTAGGCCCCGGATATGCCGTGGCGTCGCATCACGGTCTGTATGGGCTCGGCCAGGACCTCCCAAGCCTGCTCCAGGTCAGCGCGCAGGGCTTGCTCGTTGAGCTCGAGCTTGTCCAAGCCCTGCGACAAGGAGCGGTACGCCAATACCGAATGCCCCAAAGCCACGCCGAGATTGCGCAGCACCGTCGAATCGGTGAGATCTCGCTGCCAACGACTGATCGGCAGTTTTTCGCTGAGGTGCCGCAACAGGGCATTGGCCAGGCCTAAGTTGCCCTCGGCATTTTCAAAATCGATGGGATTGACCTTGTGCGGCATGGTCGAGGAGCCGATCTCGCCGGGTTTGAGCCGCTGCTTGAAATAACCCAAGCTGATGTAGCCCCAGATATCGCGGCATAAATCAACCAGAACGGTATTGGTCCGGGCCACCACATCGAACAGTTCGGCCATGTAATCATGCGGCTCGATTTGGGTGCTGTAGGCCTGGAAGTGAAGGCCCAGGCCTTCAGGCTCAGGGGACTCGATCACACGGCGACTGAAGGCCTCCCAGTCGAAATCCGGCCAGGCCGCCAAATGAGCGTTGTAATTGCCGACCGCGCCGTTCATCTTGCCCATCAAGCGCACCGCAGCGATTTTCTCAAGGGCCGCTTGCAGTCGCACCGCCACATTGGCCATCTCCTTGCCCACTGTGGTGGGGCTGGCCGTCTGCCCATGGGTGCGGCTGAGCATGGGCACCTGCGCATAGCGATGCGCCATGGCGCGCAAGGCCTGTGCAATCTGCTCCAGGGCCGGCAACACGACGCGCTGCCGCGCCGCCTTCAGCTGCAAGGCATGACTGGTGTTGTTGATGTCCTCGCTGGTGCAGGCGAAGTGGACGAACTCGGTCGCGCCGCGCAGTTGCTCATGATCTTGAAGGCGGGCCTTGAGCCAGTATTCGACCGCCTTTACATCGTGATTGGTGGTTTTCTCGATCTCCTTGATCGCGCGCGCCTGAGCCTCATCGAAATTGAGCACCCATTGACGCAGGGCGTCGCGCGCCTCCTGACTCAGCGGCTTGAACTGCTCAAAACCGGCGTCAGACAGGGCGATCAGCCAGGCCACCTCCACCTGAACACGGCGGTGCATATAACCCTGCTCCGAGAGCAAGGGGCGCAAGTCCTGAACCTTGGCCGCGTAACGGCCATCGAGCGGCGACAGCGCACTGATGGAAAAGTCGGTCATGTCACCCATTGTAGGTAGCCGGTTTGCAGGGGGGCTGGCTGCGGCCCGCACACTGTGGTGTTCAATCGCTAGAATGCCTTGAACTCGTCCGCCTGAGCCTGCCATGAAACTGATCGGATCCCCTACCAGCCCCTATGTGCGCAAGGTGCGCATTGTCATGTCCGAGAAAAAACTCGACTACCAATTTGTGGTGGAGGATGTTTGGGCTGCCAACACGCAAATGCCGCTGTCCAACCCGCTGGGCAAGGTGCCCTGTCTGGTGATGGAAGGCGGCGAGGCGGTATTCGACTCGCGCGTCATCGTCGAGTACCTCGACGCCCTTTCGCCGGTGGGCAAGCTCATACCAGCCGGCGGCCGTGCGCGCGCCGAGGTCAAGACCTGGGAGGCTCTGGCCGATGGCGTGCTCGATGCCTGCATCCTGGCCCGGTTGGAGGCCACTTGGGCAGGTCGCAGCGATGCTCAGCGGTGCCAGGCCTGGATAGACCGGCAAATGGGCAAGGTCAACGCCTCGCTCGCGGCCATGAGCACAGGTCTGGGTGACCGCAGCTTTTGCAGCGGGGTACACCTGAGCCTGTCCGACATAGCCGTCGGCTGCGCCCTGGCTTATCTGGACCTTCGCTTTGCTCACATCGACTGGCGCTCAGACCACCCCAATCTGGCGCGCTTGTTCGAACGGCTCTTACAGCGGCCGAGCTTCATCGACACAGAGCCCCGCTGAAGAACCGGGGCTGAAGCACCGGGGCCGCCGCCCCGGGTTGTCAGCCTTGGGCCTGGCGCCTCAACCAACGCATGAGCACGCCCAATCCGGGAATCTTCTCGTAAAGTTCCTCGGCAGCATCCCAGTAATCCCGGTGGTAGCTGACCCGCCCCTGCGCATCAAAGCGGATGTGGGAGCTGCCCCGTATCACCTGGTCACGATGGCGCTCAAAGCGCTTGAAACGAAAACGAAACTCCCACATCAAGACGCACTGGCCCTCTTGCACCACACGGTCGGTGATGAGAAAGTGCGGGCGCTCGAGCACCTCGTACATATGTTCGAACAGCTGCCTGATAGCAACGCTGCCCCGCACTTCATTGAAAGGATCCTTGAAATAAGCCTGCGACGCATAGAGCTGCGACAGCCGGCTCAATGCGGCCGGATCGAGCTGCTCGAAGAACTCCACCAGGGCCTCTACAGCCTCGAAATCCGAGCTCACAGATCACCCCGCCCGAAACGCGCCAGCAGAGGCAGAAACCAGGCGTCCGGAAGAACGCGCAAGAACTTCATGAACCAGGTAAACCGCCGGGGATAGTGAATCTCAAAGCGGCCGCGACGCCAGCCCTGCAGCGTAGCCCGCGCCGCCTCTTGCGGCGATATCAAGGCCGGCATATGAAAGCGATTTTGCGCGGTCAGGGGAGTCTGCACGAAACCCGGGTTGATGACGCTCACGCCCAGCCCCAAAGGGTGCAGATCAGCGTACAGGCTTTCGGCCAGATTGATCAAGGCCGCCTTGGTCGGACCATAGGCCAGACTCCTTGGCAGGCCGCGGTAGCCCGCCACACTGGCCACCAGACTCAAGTGGCCACTGCCGCGCGCTATCAGCTCGGGCAGCACGGCATCGAGGACATGCAA
>VGHR01000093.1 GCA_016868205.1 Betaproteobacteria bacterium | reverse complement strand
ACCCTCAGCTTCCTCGCGCCAACGCTCGGTACGACAAAAGCAAGGGTGTTTCCTCCGCCTAGCGTATGAAAAAATAAACCCTCTCGATTAGTCCGCAAGTAAACCATTGATTTAATGAATCATTTTTTTACCACTGCTTGCGGACTTCGAAATCGACCTCACCCCGGGGGCTTCAGAGAAACCGGGTAAACGCAGAGGATTGGGCCCAAATTGGCCAAAACCCACCTGACGCCGTGGTCCGCAGTTTTTGGCATTAACCCGAAGGTTTCCGCAGGGGTTTGCAGGGCTTGCAGGAAAAGGGCCCCTAACTCAGAGGAGAAAGTTGTCCCAATCGTGAGAGACGCTCAAGCGATATAACAATCGCTCCAAACCTTAGCGAGTGAGCAATAGCTGAAAGTCCACACCATCGGCCCTTGCCTTATTGAGCAGTCGCGCAAGTACAGACACTTCCGTATTGCGTGTCGTCACACCAAGCTTTCCAGATAGGGGCGCATAACGTTGGCAGCCGCCCGAAATAGTTGAGTCTGCGCTTCGCAGAGTCCTTTAATGGCATATGGATCAACACTACTGGCTATAGCCTTTAAAGCTTCAAAAGGGAAATAGCTCCTCGACCCATTTCCCAGTCACGCCGGTGAATAAAGCGCTAACTTACCTTCTGTTTTCATCCCTCATGGCCTTATTCCGAGCCTTTCGAGCATCTGGTCCACCAATACATGGCGGCGGATTTTTCCGGTTGGCGTAAACCGCAAATCATCGACAATCTGAAGAATCTCTGGCAGCTTGTAGTCAGCGACCTGACCTTTTAGGTAGGCCTCCGTTGTTTCCTGTTGTTGGCGTGCACCTTGTTCAACCCGTCTAGCCCTGCTACATTCGTGTTTGAACGTGTTTGAACGTGATCGAACAAGGAAGAGTTGATGCCGTTTGATTTCTTCGGTACCAGGAAGAAGGCCGTGATTGGTATGGCCCACATCGGCGCGATGCCCGGAACCCCGCTGTACGACGCCAACGGTGGTATGAGTCGTCTGGTTGATGGGGTGTTGGCAGACGTGCAGCGTCTGCAGGACGGCGGGGTGGATGCGATCATGTTCGGCAACGAGAACGACCGCCCGTATCAACTTCAAGCGCCCGCTGAAGGGGTGGCAGCCATGACGGCCGTCATCACGTCGGTCAAGCCCGCGCTCAAGGTGCCTTTCGGTGTCAACTGGCTCTGGGACCCTTCAGCAAGCGTAGCCATTGCCACGGCCACTGGCGCCTCTTTCGCCCGCGAAATCTTCACCGGCCTGTTCGCTTCAGACATGGGCCTGTGGAAGCCTGACGCGGCAGCAGCCTTGCGCCTGAGGCGCAACCTAGGCCGCGACGACCTCAAACTACTTTTTAACATCAACGCCGAGTTTGCCGACACCCTGGACCGTCGCCCTATCGAGTTGCGGGCCCGCAGCGCGGTGTTCTCCTCCCTGGCTGATGGCATCCTCGTTTCAGGTGCACTGACAGGGCAGGGCGTCAATACCTCTGACCTGCAGCACGTGGTTGAGGCACTGGACAGGAAAGTGCCTGTCTTTGCCAACACAGGCGTCACCCTTGACACGGTGAGCGGAATACTCGCACTGGCCGATGGCTGCGTCGTCGGTACGCACTTCAAGGTTGACGGCGTCACCTGGAATGCGGTGGACGGTGACCGGGTCAAGCGCTTCATGGACCGCGTCAACAGCCTGCGCTGACACGGCATCCGTCCATGACCTGCGTCATCGGCCTGGACATCGGGACCACGTCGACGATTGGCATCCTCATCCGGATGCCATCGGAGCGGTTGGCCCTCGCCAGCAGGTCCGTTACGCTCACCCACCGAAATGCCGGCTGGGCCGAGGAAGATCCACGGCAATGGTGGACCAATGTGTGCGACATCGTGCCCGAACTCCTCGCGCAAGCCAACGCGAACGCGGACGAGGTTCAGGCCATCGGGGTTTCCGGCATGGTGCCGGCCGTGGTGCTCTTGGACGCCGACGGGCAACTGCTGCGCCCGAGCATTCAGCAAAGCGACGGTCGCTGCGCGCAAGAAGTGCAGGAACTGCGAGCTTTGTTCAACGAAGAGGCCTTCACCCGCCGCACTGGCAACGGCATCAATCAGCAGCTCGTGGCCGCCAAGCTGCGTTGGCTGGCGCGGCATGAACCTCAAGTGTTCAGCAACATACGCACGGTCTTCGGCAGCTATGACTACATCAATCACTGCCTTACGGGCGCCCGACGCGTAGAGCAGAACTGGGCGTTGGAGGCTGGTTTTGTCGATCTGGCAAGCGGACAGATTGCCGACGACCTTGTGGCTGCGGGAGGCTTGGTCAGGGCACAGGTGCCGCCCCTCGCGGCCAGCCGCGAGATCATCGGGCGGGTGACACCCGAAGCGGCGAGGGCCACGGGGCTGGCCACGGGTATTCCCGTGGTGGCGGGTGTGGCCGACCACGTGGGATCGGCCTGGGCGGCGGGCGTTCAAGGGCCGGGAGACCTGTTGGTCAAGCTGGGCGGGGCCTGCGACATCTTGTTGGCCTCCCAGGGCGCGCAACCCGACCCCCGCGTCTTCCTCGACTACCACCCCGTGCCGGGCATGTATATGCCCAACGGCTGCATGGCCTGCAGCGGCTCTCTTTTGAACTGGTTCGCGGCGCAGTTTGGCGCTGCCGCCGATGAGCGCCCTGGTAACACCCGTCACCAGAGGCTGGATCACTGGGCGGCGTGCGTGCCCCCGGGAAGCGATGGCGTCCGGGCGCTGCCCTACTTTCTGGGTGAAAAGACTCCCATCCATGACCCGCTGGCGCGGGGCACTTTTACCGGCCTGGGGCTCCACCACGGTCCCGGCCACCTGTGGCGAGCCTTGCTAGAAGGCATCGCCTTTGGCGTTCGCCATCATGTGGAGGTTTTCGATGAGATCGGCATGCCCGCCACCCGGGTGCTGGCCTCCGACGGCGGCTCGGCCAGCGCGGTGTGGCTGCAGATCATCGCCGACGTGCTGAACCGGCCCGTCCAGCCCCTGTCGGGCCATCCGGGGTCGTGCCTGGGTGCGGCCTGGATGGCCGCACTCGGAGCGGGACTGAGCAGCGATCCGCAGGGTGCCCAGGCCTTTGTCTCTCAGGCCCCGTCCGTGCAGCCCCAGGCCGCGCACCGTGCCGTGTACGAAGCCGCGTACGCCGACTACCGCGCCCTGTACGGATCGCTCAAGCCGTTGTTCCACACCATGAGGGCCACGCCATGACGGCCGTGCGCGCGGTGGCCCTGGACGTGGACGGCACGCTCGTGGACAGCGAGCCGCTGCACCTGCGCGCGCTTCAGGCCGCCTGTCGGGCACATGATGTGGACATCAGCGACCACGGGCCCGCCCCTTTCATTGGCGTGGCGATAGGCGATGTCTGGCGGCTGCTGGCGCCGCGTTTCGCCGGGGCCCTGGGCCACCTTGCCGATCAGGGCGAACGCGTTTTCCGCGAGGCGGTGACGGCGCACTACCTGGCACACGCGCAGGAGGTGCGCGTGTTGCCGGGAGCACGGCGGGCTGTGGAGCACCTGGCGCGAGAGGGCATTGCCTTGGCCGCTGTGTCGAATTCCGAGCACTCCATCGTCGAGGCCAACCTCAGAGTCATGGCAGCGCAGGCGCGCTTCGATGCGGTGATCAGCCTTGACGACGTTTGCGACCCTAAACCATCACCCGAGCCCTATCTACGCGCGCTGGCGCTGCTCGGGGTGCCCGCGGGAGAGGCTTGGGCCATCGAAGACAGCCCCAGCGGCGCACGTTCGGCACGCGCGGCCGGCCTGAGGGTGCTCGTTGTCGGGGACGATCCGCGCGCGCACGGTGACCAGCGCCTGCCGGGACTTGTGGACTTCATTTCCTGGTGGACCTCTGTCCAAGGACCGACACCAACCCAGGTGCAGGCATCTTCGCCTTGGCCGCAACAGGATCTGACGGCTCGGCGCCAACCAAGAAGCTTGGCTCATTCGGGAGTGATTGAATGACATCTATCGTCGGGGTGACGGGTGGGGCCTCGGGTATCGGAGCCGCCATCTGCAGAGAACTCGCGGAGCGTGGCCACACGGTAGTCATTACCGATGTCGATGATGCGGGCGCACGGGCGCTTACCGCCCGCATTCCCGGAGCCCATGCCTATGCACTGGACGTCACCGATGCCGCAGCTTGCGCCAGGGTAGTGGCAACGATCGAGCAGGAGGTCGGTCCGCTGACAGTCTGGGTCTCCAATGCCGGGGTATCGCGAATGGCGCCGTTTCTGGAGATCGACGAAGCACAGTTCGACTTCACCCTCGACGTCAATCTGCGCGGCCTGTTCTTTGCAAGCCAGGCCGCGGCCCGCGCCATGGCGGCGCGCAAGTCCGGCTGCATCGTCAACATCGCATCGATGGCGGGCAAGCAGGGTCGCGTGCCATTCCTTGCGGACTATGTCGCCAGCAAGTTCGGAGTTGTGGGCCTCACCCAGGCCATGGCTTTCGAACTTGCCCCCTTGGGCATCCGCGTCAATTCGGTTTGCCCTGGGTTCGTCGCCACCGACATGCAGGTGCGGGAGCTCGAGTGGGAGGCGCGACTTCGCGGCACTGATCCAGACAGCGTCAAGCGCCAGTGGATCGCAGACACACCCATGGGCCGCCTTGAACATCCGCAGGACGTGGCCCGTGTTGTGGCCTTCCTGATTTCGAAAGACGCTGCTTTCGTTACCGGCGAGTCAATTGCCGTCAACGGTGGCGCCTTCATGGATTGAACGCTTTGCCAGCTGTCACATCCACTTGTCCGTTCCCCTTCCCCTGTCCCAACCATTGAGGAGTACCTGGTCATGAGCATTTCCAGAACAACCCTGTTCCTGCGTCGTCATGCCCTCGGCGCCAGTCTGGCCGCCTGTGCCCTTTGGGCTGCAGCCCCAGTGATGGCACAAACCGCACGCGTGCCTGCACCTGCGGCTCTTGCTACCAAAGGGTCTATCAACTATTGCGCAACGATCGACAACCCACCGCGCGCCTACTTCGACGAGAAGCAGCAACCCATCGGTTTCGAGGTGGAGTTGGGTTCTGAGATCGCTGCCCGCATGGGCTTGAAGGTCAATTGGGTGCAGCTGAAGTTCCCAGGGCTCATTCCAGCGCTGCAGGCCCAGCAGTGCGACGCCGTCATGCAGGAACTGTTCATCCGCCCGGAACGCCTGGAGATCATTGACATGGTGCCGTTCTCGCGCACCGGCCAGCAGATCGTGGTGCGCCGCAGTGACAATACGCCTGGCACCGCGCTGGAGGATCTGAGCGGCAAGAAGGTCGCCGTCCCCAACGGCACCACCATCCACAACCTCGCGATCGAGGCGAACAAAAAGCTCAAGGAGTCCGGCAAGCCCGAGATCAACCTGGTCGTCCTGCCCACGACGACCGACACCTTCCAGCAGTTGGCCACCAGCCAGGTGGATGCCGTTGGTACTACGTCCACCGCAGGCGCCTACTACGTGCGCCTGCGTCCGAACGACTTCAAGCCCAAGGGCAGCCCGTTCGGCCTTATCGGCACCGGCATTGGCATCCGTAAGGGCAATACCGATTTGACTAACGCGATCAAGCGTTCGCTTGACAGCATCGTGGCCGACGGCACCTACAAGAAGCTGATCGAGAAGTGGAACATGCAGGGCATGGAGCTCTGATGACTTTCGACTGGGCGTTCTTCATCGAACGCATCGTCAATCCCGGTACGCCCTATCTGAATGCCTTGGGCCGTACGGTCACGATGGCCGTACTGGCCATGCTTCTCGGATTGGTGATAGGGCTGATCGTGGGCTTTGGTCGACTGTCCCGGTTTGCCCTGATTCGCTCGGCTTGCGCTTTCTACGTCTGGCTGATCCGTGGCATTCCGGTGCTGGTGCTGTTGGTAATGTTGTTCTCGGGCATGGCCGCTGCAGGCCTGTTCCGCTTTTCGGACATCGAGTTCCTGGGCATAAAGCTGACCGCGTCATTTCAGGCTGCCGTCATCGGGTTGGCCATTCACGAGGGCGCCTACATGGCCGAGATCGTGCGCAATGGCGTGCAGGCGGTAGCGCGCGGGCAGGTAGAAGCGGCGAAGTCGTTGGGCATGAGCTCCTGGCAGGTCAACTGGCGCATCGTCATTCCGCAGGCCACCCGCGTCATCGTCCCGCCCTTTGGAAATGACTTCAACCATATGCTCAAAACCACTTCGCTGGCCAGCGTGATCGGAGTGCAGGAGATCTTTCAGGTTACCGAGGCCATTTCGGCGACGACCTTTAAGTCCTTCGAGTTGTTGTCGGTGGTAGCGCTCAATTACCTGGTACTCACTGCGATCTGGAACACCATCCAGGGCGTGATCGAGACGCGACTACGGGCCCACGAGATTGACAGACAGGTGCGCACATGGTGGCAGAGTCTGGTCGTCTACCTGACGCCCAGTCCCAGCACCGGGGAGCGTCGGGCATGAGCGGCGGTGAGCGCCGACTGCTGGTGCGGGCAGTGGGCGTGCGCAAACTTTTCGGCCAGACCGAGGTGCTCCGCGGCGTGGACCTTGAAGTTCAACGTGGTGAAGTACTGTGCATCATCGGGCCCTCGGGCTCGGGCAAGAGCACCTTCCTGCGCTGCATCAACCAGCTTGAGACTTATCAGGGCGGCAAGATCTTCGTGGACGATGAGCTGATCGGCTACGAGGAGGCGGGGGGCCGACTGCGGCCCCTGACCAATCGGCAGGTGGTGTTGCAGAGGCGGCGCATCGGTATGGTGTTCCAGCAGTTCAACCTGTTCTGGCACATGACCGTGCTGGAGAACATCATCGAAGCACCGGTAAGGGTGCTGGGCCAGACGGTGGTGCAGGCCCGGGACAACGCAATGCGGCTGCTGGAGAGGGTGGGCCTGGGGGCGAAGGCCGATGCCTATCCCATGAAGCTGTCGGGCGGCCAGCAGCAGCGCGCCGCAATAGCGCGCGCCTTGGCGATGAGTCCCGAACTGATGCTTTTCGATGAGCCGACCAGTGCGCTGGATCCCGAGACCACGGGCGAGGTACTGGCCGTCATTTCGGAGCTGGCCTCCACGGGCATGACCATGATCATCGTCACCCACGAGATGGGATTCGCCCGCCAAGTCGCGGACCGCGTGGTCCTCATGGAGGAGGGCCAGATCTGCCACCAGGCCTCCCCCGAACAGTTCTTCGGCGACCAAGCCCCGGCTCGCTTGAAGACTTTTCTTTCGACCATTCACTGAAATCCGCTATGTCCACTCCCGGCGCCGTTGCCTCCCCCCACGCCCTGGCCACCCGCACTGGTGAACGAGCCCTGCAAGACGGTGGTACCGCCTTGGATGCGGCCATTGCCACCTGTGCGGTGTTGACCGTCGTCTACCCGCATATGTGCTCCATCGGTGGCGACATCCAGGCTCTGGTGGGGCTTCCTGATGGCCGCACCCGAGCTCTGGGAGGCAGTGGCGCTGCAGCTATGGCACAAAGCGCCAGTGCCTTACGCGGGCAGCATGCTTCGATGCCCATTCACGGTGTACACCCCATTACAGTGCCTGGGGTGGTCGCCGCCTGGGCCGACCTGCATGCCCAAGGCGGGACTCTTCCGTGGACTCGTCTGCTGGAGGATGCCATCACGCTGGCGAGCGAAGGTGTGCCGGTGGCGGCCGCGCTCGGGCGGGACCTCGAAGCGCTGCAACAGCAGCTTGCGCTCGACCCGGGGTTGCGTGATGTCTTTTTTCAACCCGATGGGCGCGTCCTGCGCACTGGGGAGGTGCTTCGGCAACCGGCCCTGGCGCAGAGCCTGATGCGCATAGCAAACGATGGTCCAGACGCCTTCTACCGCGGTGAAGTGGGTGCGCAGTTCGTTACTGGCGTGCAGGCCTGCGGCAGCCTGCTGGCACCCGAGGATCTGGCACGGCACCGCTCCCACTGGCTGGACCCCCTGTCCACGCGGTTCGGTCGGTATGAAATCCTCACCACGCCACCCGTGTCTCAGGGTCACGTGCTGATGCAGTTGCTTGCGGCCATGTCGCGCCTGGGTCTGCAGCAGGCCGACCCCTGCGGCGAAGCCGCCACTGCGCTGGCGCGGCTGTGCGCGTTGACCGCGGACCTGCGGGACCGCTTCCTGGCCGACCCCGAACACGTCAAAGTCGACCTGGACCGGTTGCTATCGGACGAACTGATCGAGGACCTCACGCGCGCAGCGACCGACCTCAGCCGACCCATGCCAGCCACCCCGCCGCGCCCGCGGCCCAGCGGTGACACGGTGGCCGTAGTGGCGCAGGACAGTGCGGGCCATGCAGTCACCGTGATCCAGAGCATCTTTCATGCTTTCGGCGCCGGCATGCTGGAGCCCGCTACGGGTATCGTCTGCCAGAACCGGGGCGCAGCATTTACCTTGCATGACGGGCCTGCCGTGCTGGCCGGTGGACGCCGGCCGCCGAGCACGTTGACCGCCTCGTTGCTGCGCTACGACGGCCGGATCGATGCCGCCCTGGGCTGCATGGGTGGCAAGAGCCAGCCGCAGATCCTCACCCAGGTTTTGATGCGCCTGCTGGCGGGTACCCCCGCTGCGCAGGCCTTGTCCGCGCCCCGCTGGGTGGTGGGAACTTTCGGCGATGGAAATGCCAATGTGGTGCTGGCCGAGTCATCAGTAAATGAGGCAGCGCGTAACGCCTTATCGCAGGCGGGTCTGCCACTGGTGATGGCGGCCGAACGCGATGACCGCGCCGGCCATGTCCAGTTCGTGCGCCGGCTCGGCGACGGCAGTTTCGAGAGCGCCACAGACCCCCGCGGAGACGGACAAGCAGAGACAGGAAAATCGGGCTCTCCATGCCGACAACAAGCGACGCTCGCACAACTGCCCCTAGGTCTGTAACGCCAATCCAAGCCGCAACTGCGCTTCCAGCAGCCATACGGAAGCAGCGTATCTTGGAGTGGGTGCAGCGCGATGGCTACGTGCGTGTTGCCTCGCTTGCAGCGCATTTCGGCATCTCGCAGATGAGCGCCCGTCGTGACCTGGACGCTCTGAGTCAGCAAGGCCTCATCCAGCGATCCCAGGGTGCAGCGGTGGCTGTGCAGACAGCTAACTTGGCGGGTGGCCCACCGGCCATGGGTGAGGCTGAAATGCGCGAGCAGCAGTATGAAACGCGCCGAAGACGTCAGATCGTGGCCAAGCAAGCCATTGCCCGAGGTGCTGCAGGGCTGCTTTCGCCCGAGGACAACATTGCCCTGGACGTCGGCAGCACGGCCCTCACTTTGGCGCGTGAGCTGGTCCGGCATGCCGGTATCCATGTCTTCACCAACCACCTGCGCGTGGCCAGTGTGCTGGCTGGTTCACGTTGCGTCGTGTCGATGCCAGGCGGGATCGTGCGAGCACAGGAGTTGTCGGTCTGTGGTCAGCAGGCGGTGGAGGATGCCTCGAGCCGATGGTTCAGCAAGGTATTCCTTGGCGTTGCGGGGCTGACGCAAGAGGGAGGCTTCGACTCCTCACCGGAGGACACACAGGTCAAACGCGCCTACATCGAGCACTCAGATCAGGTCATCTTGCTTTGCGATGCCAGCAAGTTTGGAAAACGTTCATTGGTAAAGGCATGTGCGCTGCAGGAGGTTGATATCCTTATCACCGACGCCCCGCCGCCACCGGCGCTTTCTTTGGCCTTGGCGGAGGCTTCGGTCAAGGTCCTTGTTGCGTCCGGATGAGCTTTGACGCGGAGATGGACTGGCTGTATCCGGGGTAATCGGATTTTTCCTGCAGATTGACACGCTAACTCGGAAAAACTCCAACAACGACAAGCACTTTCAAAGCCGCCTCTCGTGGACCTCCTCTGCTTACGGTGCAAATTGACACGCTTCGACCTGCCCGGGCTGATCACGCCGCCGGCGCCTCTAACGCCTCACCGAGCGTCTGGCTTGATGTATCGGGCATGGCTGCGCGGCGTCGACGTATCGCACGCCCAGTGGGCAGCGCTTTCTACCCATTCCCGAAGGTACTTTGCCAAACCCGGCATTCGCTTCGCGGACTTTCACCTGTGTCTGTGCCTTGCTATGGCTGGCGCAGCGCATGAACTGGAAGAGTGGTTAGCGCAGATCGATGGTCCAACGGCTCCCCTGATCAGGCATGCGAACCACGGCTTTCTTGCCATTGCGCAGTCACGCTGGGGCGT
>VGHR01000092.1 GCA_016868205.1 Betaproteobacteria bacterium | reverse complement strand
AACTCGATACCGACAGCCAGTCGCGCAGCTGGGCTCCGATTCATTCGACGCGTGGCGTGGCCCGTCTGGTGCGTTTTGGCTCCGAGCCAGCCCGTGTTAGCGAAGAGTTGATCGCGCAGCTGCGCGAAGGCCAGGCTCGATCGGCTTCGGTTCAGCGGCTTTTCGAGCCTGAGCAGGCGGTGCGCATCGCCCGCGGACCTTTTGCGGGAGTGGAGGGTATTTTTCAGATGGCTGATGGTCACCGGCGAGCGATGGTTCTCATCGAAATGCTGTCCCGGCCGGTGTCCGTGCCCGTCGATCCGGCCGCCCTGATCGCTCTGACCTGAGGCCGGGCTGCCCTGCGGACTGCTGCCGCCCAGGGCGCGTTACAGCCGGGCTGAAGGATCCGTGCGAGCTGCGCCTAAAATCCTCGGAGTCGTCTTCGACTTCCTTACGCTTGCGGGCTTTTCTTCCCGGCCCTGACCTTCTACCTCTATCACGATGACCCCCATGAACAAGCCTTTTCATCGCAGCGCCGAACCAGTAACCGTCGCCCTGGTTGACGCGCGTTACCTCAGGTGGCTGGCCCGCCAGGATGAGGGACAGGCGCATGAGGGCTCGGCCCGGGAAGGTTGGAACGAAGGACTGCGCCAGATGTTGGCGCGCGCCGGTTTACGCTTGCAGCTGCTGCGCACCTATTGGTACGCGGATCGCGATGACCAGGCGGTGGTTGATGAGCAGACCTTGCGCCTGGTGCCAACGGCCGATGTGGATGGAGTGGCTTTGGTGCGTCAGATGGCAAGCGATCTGCAGGCGCTGGTGGCCGGCGGGCGTGTGGACGCCGTGTGCATCGCCAGCGACGATGACCGACTGATGTCTTCCATCGAGACCGCCAAGCTCGCTGGCGTGTCGGTCTACCTTTTGGCCGATGAGCGCGCGCAGTCCATGCCGCGGCTGATGCAACAGGACCCAACCTGGGCGCGTCTCCTGCGTGAGGCCGATCGGCGTGTTCTGGCGCGTTCCTCCGAGTGGGCTCAGACCCTGTCGGGGCGTGGGCCCATGGTTGCTGATGAGGCGGTGAGCGATGAGTTGGATGCGGCGCTCAGGCAGGTGGTGCGCGCTTGGTGGGATGATTTGGTGGCTGACGACCAAGACACGCTGCGCGAGGAATTGCCGGGGCAGCGCGGCTTGCCCCCCGAGGTGGATCGGGAGCTGCTGGTGCGGGCCAAGAATGCACTGGGGCGCAGCTTGAACTTCCAGGAAAAGCGCGTTCTCAGGTCTTTCGCTCGCGAGCGGGCCACGGGCGTGGCGGCTGAGCCGGGCGCCGTTGTGCAAGACCAGGAATAAGGCGGCTCACAACTTGAATTGAACTAGGGTCATTTAATTGGGGTCAGAGTCCAATTATTCGATATAAAAGGGGGATGCTGTGGACAAGATTCTCTTAGTGACCGGGGCGAGCCGGGGCATAGGTGCTGCAACGTCTGTCTTGGCCGCGCGTCAGGGTTGGTCTGTCGTGGTCAATTTCAATGCACGAGGCGATGAGGCGCAGGCGCTGGTGCAGCGTATTGTTGATGAGGGTGGCCGGGCCATGGCCCTGCAGGCCGATGTGTCCCAGGAGACGCAGGTTATGGCGATGTTCGACCAGATCGATCGACAGTGGGGACGCTTGTCGGGCCTGGTTAACAACGCTGGGGTAGTGGATGTGGCGGCCCGACTCGATCAAATGAGTTGGCAACGATGGCGGCGTATGTTCGATGTCAATGTGTTGGGCAGTTTGCTGTGCGCGCGGGAGGCGGTGCGGCGCATGAGCACTCGAGGCGGCGGGGCCGGCGGGGCCATCGTCAATGTCTCCAGCGCGGCGGCCCGCCTGGGCTCGCCCGCGCAGTACCTCGACTATGCGGCGGCGAAGGGGGCTGTCGACACCATGACAGTGGGCTTGGCCAAGGAAGTCGCGGCCGAGGGCATACGGGTTAACGCTGTTCGACCGGGCTTGATCGAGACCGACATCCACGCCTCGGGCGGGCAGCCCGACCGGGTCCGTGATCTGGCCCACCAGGTGCCGATGCTCAGGGGAGGGCAGGCCCAGGAGGTGGCCCAGGCCATCGTCTGGCTGCTCTCGGAGGAGGCGAGTTACACCACCATGGCTCTGATTGATGTCAGCGGAGGGCGTTGAAACTGGCCGTCTGGCGGGCAAAGCCCGTGCGTCAGCCTGCCGCAAGACCCTTTTCGATAATGTCGTGATGTCCCGCGGGCCTCGTTTCGATGCGCGGGTGCAAGGAGACGATCGATGTTCAAGGCACTTCAACTGAACAAGCAAGCGGAGGTCTTTGCGGCCGAACTTGTGCAACTCGAAGAAGCGCTCCTGCCGGCTGGCGATGTGCAGGTGAGGGTGGAGTATTCGACCCTCAATTACAAGGACGGGTTGGCTATTACCAACCGGGGGCCGGTGGTGCGCTCTTGGCCCATGGTGGCCGGTATAGATGGCGCCGGTGTAGTCTTGTCTTCGACCCACCCCGATTGGCGCGCTGGGGATCGGTTCATCCATAACGGTTGGGGCCTGGGCGAGACCCGTTGGGGCTTGATGGCCGAGCGAGCCAGCCTCATGGGGTCATGGCTGGTCCCGGTGCCGCAGTCTTGGACAAGTCGGCAGGCCATGGCCGTGGGCACTGCGGGCTACACCGCCATGTTGTGTGTCATGGCCCTGGAGTCCCAGGGGCTCGAGCCGGGCGATGGCGAAGTCTTGGTGACCGGGGCCACTGGGGGCGTTGGTTCGGTGGCCGTGGCCCTGCTGGCGCGTTTGGGTTACTCGGTCGTTGCCGCTACCGGTAAGGCCGATGAGCAGGCCTATCTGCAGCGTCTGGGTGCTGTTTCGGTGATGGACAGGGCCAGTCTATCGGCCCCTGGCAAGCCCCTGCAAAAAGAGCGTTGGGCCGGCGTGGTCGATGCCGTTGGCTCGCACACCCTGGCCAATGCCTGCGCGCAAACGCGTTACGGCGGCGTGGTCGCCGCTTGCGGCCTGGCCCAGGGTGGAGATTTTCCGGCCAGCGTCATGCCCTTTATCCTGCGCGGGATCAGCCTGGTGGGCGTGGACAGCGTCATGGCGCCGCTGGCCAGGCGGCAGCAGGCCTGGCAGCGCTTGGCCCGCGATCTCGACAGGGATCTGCTCGAGACCATGGTGACCGAGATCGAACTTGATCAGGTGGCGGCCCACGCGCGGGCACTGATGCACGGTGAGGTGCGTGGCCGGACCGTGGTCAGGATTTGCTGAGCAAGAGCAACCAAGCCCAGGTTGGAACGGAGGACTCCAAGACATGCAATATGCCGAATTTCACAGGCAATCGATCGAGCAACCCGATGCCTTTTGGGCCGAGCAGGCGCGCTTGGTGGACTGGTTTTCTGCACCCGAGCGGATTTGCAATTGGGACCAGCCGCCCTTTGCGCGCTGGTTTGAAGGCGGGCACATCAATTTGTGTCACAACGCGATCGATCGGCATCTCAAAGATCGAGCCAAGCAAGCGGCTCTGATTGCCGTCTCCACCGAGACGGGTAGCGAGAAGGTCTACACCTTCGAGGAGTTACACGAAGAAGTGCAAGGTATGGCCTCGGTGCTGCAGTCGCTCGGCGTGGTCAAAGGCGATCGGGTGCTGATTTACATGCCCATGATTGCTGAGGCGGCCTTTGCCATGCTCGCCTGCGCGCGCATCGGGGCCATTCATTGCGTGGTTTTTGGTGGTTTTGCCAGTGGATCTCTGGCCTCGCGCATCGAGGATGCGCAGCCGCGGGTGATTGTCAGCAGCGATGGGGGCTCCCGAGGCGGCAAGGCCATTGCCTACAAGCCCTTGCTCGACGAAGCGATCCGGCTTTCGGCGCACAAGCCAGAGGCAGTCTTGCTGACCGATCGCGGGCTTGCGCCCATGGATCGGGTGACCGGCCGCGATCACCTCTGGGCCGAACTGAGGCAGCGGCATCGGCAGGCCCGTGTCGCTTGTGTGCCCCTGGACAGCACCGACATCAGCTACACCATCTACACCTCGGGGACCACCGGCAAGCCCAAGGGCGTGCAGCGCGATACCGGGGGCTATGCGGTGGCCTTGGCCGCGTCAATGAAGTACATCTTCGATGGCCGTGCTGGCGAGACCTTCTTCTCCACCAGCGATATCGGCTGGGTGGTTGGGCACAGCTACATCATTTACGGCCCGCTGATTGCTGGCATGGCGACCATCCTGTACGAGGGCCTGCCCACCCAGGGCTTGGACGGCCAGCCCGATGCAGCGATTTGGTGGAGCCTGGTCGAGAAGTACAGGGTCACCGGTATGTTCAGCGCTCCCACTGCAGTGCGAGTGCTCAAGAAGCAGGATCCGGCCCTGCTCAAAAAGCACGATCTCAGCAGCCTCAGAGCCTTGTTCCTCGCGGGAGAGCCCTTGGACGAGCCGACCGCACGCTGGATCAGCGAGGGGCTGGGCGTGCCGATCATCGACAACTACTGGCAGACCGAGAGCGGCTGGCCCATCCTTACCCTGGCCAACGGGGTCGAGCGCCAGCAGCCTCGTTTTGGCAGCCCGGGGCTACCGATGTACGGCTACAAGGTCAAACTGCTGCACGAGTCCACGGGGCAAGAGCTCACTGAGCCCGGCGAAAAAGGCGTAGTCTGCATTGAAGGCCCCACGCCACCGGGCTTCATGCAGACGGTCTGGCGCGATGACGCGCGCTATGTCAAGACCTACTGGCAGAGTGTGCCGGGCCGGATGGTTTACAGCACCTTCGACTGGGGCATACGCGATCGAGATGGATACTTTTTCATTCTGGGCCGCACCGACGATGTGATCAATGTGGCCGGACACCGGCTGGGAACCCGTGAAATCGAGGAGAGTATTTCCGGCCATCCCCTGGTGGCCGAGGTGGCCGTGGTTGGCGTGGCCGATGGCCTGAAGGGCCAGGTGGCGATGGCCTTTGCGGTGCTCAAAGACGCGGGTGTGGCTGGCGACCTTCAGGCCTGCCTGCGCTTGGAGGGCGAGATCATGAAGCGAGTCGATAGCGATCTGGGTGCCGTGGCGCGCCCGGCCCGGGTGCGATTTGTCACCGTGCTGCCAAAGACGCGAAGCGGCAAGCTGCTGCGCCGGGCGATTCAAGCGGTGTGCGAGGGACGCGATCCAGGCGATCTGACCACCCTGGACGATCCCTCGGCCCTGGAGCAGATTCGGCAGAAAGTCGCTGGCTGACGGGGCGTCGATTCAGGTCGCACTTGCGCCGGCTACAATTTCAGCGCATCATCTGTTCATAGGTCCTTCCCTAGTCACAGTCGCATCCGCCAACCGGTTCAGCCGTGTCGCGGAAGGTGTGTCCAACCAGCTAATGCTCCCTTCAGGGGGGCGGAGGTCAGCGAGAAATGAGCCAGGCTCAGTCCGTCTATGCCGCCTATCGCGGCAACACTTATCTCTTCGGGGGCAATGCGCCCTATGTTGAGGAGATGTATGAAAACTACCTCTCCAACCCGGGCAGCGTACCGGACAACTGGCGCGAGTATTTCGACGCCCTTCAGCATGTACCGGCGGTCGACGGGACCGACAGCAAGGATGTGCCACATCTGCCGGTCGTCAATGCCTTTGCCGAGCGGGCCAAGCAGGGCGGCACCCGGGTCATCATGGCCAGCGCGGATGCAGAGATGGGCCGCAAGCGCACCGCAGCGCAGCAGCTGATCGCCGCTTACCGCAATGTCGGACAGCGCTGGGCCGACCTCGACCCGCTCAAGCGCGCCGAGCGTCCTTCGATCCCCGAACTCGAGCCTGCTTTCTATGGTTTCTCTGATGCCGACCAGGAAACCGTATTCGATACCAGCAACACATTCTTCGGTAAGGACCGGATGAGTCTGCGCGAGTTGCTCAACGCTCTGCGTGAGACCTACTGCGGCACGCTGGGTGTGGAGTACATGTACACCACCGATATGGTGCAAAAGCGTTGGTGGCAGCAAAAGCTCGAGTCGCTGCGCAGCAAGCCGACCTTCGATGCCGATAAAAAGCGGCAAAAAAGCGGCACATCCTCGACCGCCTGACCGCAGCCGAAGGCCTGGAACGCTACCTGCACACCAAGTATGTGGGACAAAAGCGCTTCTCCCTTGAGGGCGGCGAGAGTTTTATTGCGGCCATGGACGAGATCATCCAGCAGGCTGGCGCCGCGGGTGTGCAGGAGATCGTCATCGGTATGGCCCATCGTGGTCGCCTCAATGTGCTGGTCAACACCCTGGGCAAGATGCCCAAGGACTTGTTCGCCGAGTTCGACCACACCGCCCCTGAGGACCTGCCGGCCGGTGATGTCAAGTACCACCAAGGGTTCTCCTCCGATGTCACCACGCCCGGTGGCCCGGTGCATCTGAGTCTGGCCTTCAACCCCTCGCACTTGGAGATCGTCAACCCGGTGGTCGAGGGCTCGGTGCGGGCGCGTATGGATCGAAGAGGCGATCCCAAGGGGTCGCAGGTCCTGCCCGTGCTCGTGCACGGCGATGCTGCCGTTGGCGGTCAGGGTGTCAACCAGGAAACCCTATGTCTGGCTCAGACGCGCGGCTACTCGACCGGCGGGACGGTACACATCATCATCAACAACCAGATCGGCTTTACGACCTCGGATCCGCGCGATCTGCGCTCCACCATGTTTTGTACCGACATCTTCAAGATGGTCGAAGCGCCGGTGCTGCATGTCAACGGCGATGACCCGGAGGCCGTGGTGCTGGCCGCCCAGCTGGCGCTGGAGTACCGCATGACATTCCGTGCGGATGTGGTGGTCGACATCACCTGCTTTCGAAAACTCGGTCACAACGAGCAGGACACGCCCAGCCTGACGCAGCCCCTGATGTACAAGAAGATTGCGCAGCATCCGGGTACCCGCAAGTTGTACGCTGAGCGCTTGGCCGCGCAGGGCCTGGGACAGAGTCTGGGCGATGACATGGCCAAGGCCTACCGCGCCGCCCTGGATGCCGGGCGGCACACCGTTGATCCGGTGCTGACCAACTTCAAAAGTAAATATGCGGTCGATTGGTCGCCTTTCCTGGGCAAGAAGTGGACGGACACGGCCGATACCGCCATCCCCTTGCCCGAGTGGAAGCGTCTGGCCGAGCGCATCACCACGCTGCCTGCCAATGTGACCCCGCACCAGCTGGTCAAGAAAGTGCTTGACGACCGTGCGGCCATGGGGCGAGGCGAGACCAATGTCGATTGGGGCATGGGCGAGCATATGGCCTTTGCGTCCCTGGTCGCCGGCGGCTTTCCGGTGCGCCTGTCCGGCGAAGACAGCGGGCGCGGCACTTTCACCCACCGTCATTCGGTGATTCACGATCAGAATCGCGAGAAGTGGGATACCGGCACCTATGTGCCGCTGCAAAATGTCGCTGACAACCAGGCTCCCTTTGTTGTGATCGACTCCATCCTGTCTGAAGAGGCAGTACTGGCCTACGAGTACGGCTATGCCTCCAACGATCCGAACACCTTGGTCATCTGGGAGGCCCAGTTCGGTGATTTTGCCAACGGCGCCCAGGTGGTGATCGACCAGTTCATCGCCTCGGGCGAGGTCAAGTGGGGCCGGGTCAATGGTATCACCTTGATGCTGCCGCACGGCTATGAGGGACAGGGGCCTGAACACAGCTCGGCGCGAGTCGAGCGCTTCATGCAGTTGGCTGCGGACACCAATATGCAGATTGTTCAGCCCACCACCGCCAGCCAGATCTTCCATGTATTGCGGCGGCAGATGGTGCGCAATCTGCGCAAACCCCTGGTCATCTTTACCCCTAAGTCGCTGCTGCGAAACAAGGACGCGACCTCGCCCCTGTCTGAGTTCACCAAGGGCGGTTTTCAGACCGTCATCGCCGATCAGGCGGACCTCAAGGCCGATAAGGTCAGGCGGGTCGTGGCTTGTTCGGGCAAGGTCTATTACGACCTGGTCAAGAAGCGTGCCGACAAGGGGATTGACGATGTGGCCATTGTGCGCATCGAGCAGCTCTACCCCTTTCCGCACAAAGCCTTTGGCGCCGAGATGAAACGCTATCCGAATGTCACCGAGATCGTCTGGTGTCAGGACGAGCCTCAAAACCAGGGGGCCTGGTTCTTCATCCAGCACAACATTCACGAGAACATGGGGGAGGGCCAGCGTCTGGGCTATGCCGGCCGCGCCGCGTCGGCCTCGCCGGCTGTGGGGTATTCACATCTGCATCAGGATCAGCAGAAGGCCCTCATCGAGGCGGCTTTCGGCAAGCTCAAGGGCCTTGTTCTGTCCAAGTGATTCGGCCGCGGCGCAGGCAGTCGCCGCCAATATCAACCTACAAGAGACTATTCAAATGGCAATCGTAGAAGTCAAAGTTCCGCAGCTGTCTGAATCGGTGGCCGAAGCCACTTTGCTGCAATGGAAGAAGAAGGCCGGGCAGGCCGTCAGCGCCGATGAAATCCTCATCGACATTGAAACCGACAAGGTGGTCATGGAAGTGCCGGCCCCCGCCAGCGGGGTACTCGCTGAATTGGTGGTCGGCGATGGCGGGACCGTCGTCGCCAATCAATTGATCGCGCGCATCGACACCGATGCGGTGGTCGGTGCTGCCCCGACTGCTGCGGCGCCTGCGCCGGCGGCAGCCAGTGTGGTTGCGGCCCCGGCCTCGAAGGCGGGCCTGGCCATGCCTGCAGCGGCCAAGTTGATGGCCGAAAATGCCTTGCCTCCTGGATCGGTGGCCGGCACCGGCAGGGACGGTCGGGTCACCAAGGGCGATGTGCTCCTCGCCGTCAAGTCGCAGCCTGCAGCGGTCGCCTCTATCCCTAACGGGGTGCCGACCACCGCGCTGCCGCACGTCGACGCGCCGGCGGTGGACCTGGGCCAGCGACCCGAGCAGCGCGTGCCCATGACCCGCCTGCGAGCCCGCATTGCCGAGCGTCTGCTGCAATCCCAGGCCACCAATGCGATCCTGACGACCTTCAACGAAGTCAACATGGCGCCGGTCATGGAAATGCGTACCCATGACCCGCCTGCGAGCCCGCATTGCCGAGCGTCTGCTGCAATCCCAGGCCACCAATGCGATCCTGACGACCTTCAACGAAGTCAACATGGCGCCGGTCATGGAAATGCGTAAACGTTTCCAGGAAAAATTCGAGAAGGAGCACGGCGTAAAAATCGGCTTCATGAGCTTTTTTGTCAAGGCGGCCGTTCATGCGCTCAAGAAGTTTCCGGTGCTCAATGCCTCGGTGGACGGCAATGACATCGTTTACCACGGTTACTTTGATATCGGCATCGCGGTGGGCTCGCCCCGCGGTCTGGTTGTGCCCATATTGCGCAACGCTGACCAGATGAGTTTTGCCGAAATCGAAAAGAAGATTGCTGAATACGGTGCCAAGGCGCGTGACGGCAAGCTGGGCATTGAAGAGATGACTGGCGGAACCTTCTCCATTTCCAATGGCGGCACCTTTGGCTCCATGCTGTCGACCCCCATCATCAATCCGCCGCAATCGGCCATCCTGGGTGTGCATGCCACCAAGGACAGACCGGTGGTGGAAAACGGGCAGATCGTGATCCGGCCCATGAACTATCTGGCTATGAGCTACGACCATCGCATCATCGACGGACGCGAGGCCGTATTGGGCTTGGTGGCCATGAAAGAAGCCCTGGAAGACCCAGCGCGGCTGCTGTTTGATATCTGAAACTCTGTCGGACACAACGACGGCTCGCGCAGCGCCTCGCTCTGTCTACAACTGACCTAAACAACCATGAGCAAACAATTTGATGTCATTGTGATCGGCGGTGGTCCGGGGGGCTATATCGCGGCTATCCGCGCGGCCCAACTGGGCATGAATGTGGCTTGCATTGACGAGTGGAAGAACAAGGATGGAGGCCCTGCCCCCGGCGGTACTTGTACCAATGTGGGCTGCATTCCATCCAAGGCCTTGCTTCAGTCCTCGGAACACTTCGAGCATGCCAATCATCACTTTGCCGACCACGGTATCAGCGTCAAGGATGTCAAGATCGATGTGGCCAGGATGCTCGGTCGCAAAGACACCGTCGTCAAGCAAAACAACGACGGTATCCTCTATTTGTTTAAAAAGAATAAGGTCAGTTTTTTTCATGGCCGCGGCTCCTTTGCCGGGACGGCCGACGGCGCTTACCAAGTCAAGGTTGCTGGCAAGACGGAGGAGACTTTGTCAGGCAGGCAGGTGATCATTGC
>VGHR01000091.1 GCA_016868205.1 Betaproteobacteria bacterium | reverse complement strand
GCGGAATTCACCGCTGTAGAGCCGATCCGTTTTTTGACTCGTTCCGTAGGCCAGGGGGCTGAAGCCGCTCTGGCATCGGTGCTGGCCAAGGCGCGCCCAATTCACCCGTGCACTGGTACCAGGCCGTGCTGATCGCGTTTCGAGAGGGGGACTATGTGGCGGCCTGCACCTAACTGCGGCGGGGCAATGCCGCGATCGTGATAGCTTCCGGCGTCCGCCCAATCGATCATTTCAGTGACTCAAGCAAAGCAATCCGCTTCGGCCAAGACCTTTCCCGCTGTGTCCTTCGCTGCCAGCTTGGGCTCACCATCCACAGGCCATTGAACACCGACCGTCGGATCGCACCACAACAAACTGCGCTCATGTTCCGGGTACCAGTAGTCTGTCGTCTTATACAGAAACTCGGCCAACTCGCTGATGACCACAAAGCCATGAGCAAAACCTGGCGGCACCCACAACTGGCGCTTGTTATCTGCCGATAGTTCAACGCCCACCCATTTGCCGAAGTTGGGTGATGAGCAGCGCAGATCGACTGTCACATCGAACACGGCACCTTGCGTCACACGCACCAGTTTGCCTTGCGGATGCTGGATCTGGTAGTGCAGGCCACGCAGCACCCCTTGGCTGGATTTGCTGTGGTTGTCTTGAACGAAGTGCACGTCCAAGCCGGTGGCTTGCTGAAAGTCGCGTTGGTTGAAACTCTCAAAGAAGAAACCACGGTCATCGCCGAAGACCTTGGGTTCGAGGATCAGCACTTCTGGCAGGTCAGTTGGCGTCACTGTATAGGGCATGGCTCAGCTCACCTCAACAGGCTGAGTAGGTACTGCCCGTAGCCGTTCTTCCTCAACGGGTCTGCCAACGCTGCCAGCTGCTCGGCGTTGATCCAGCCCTGGCGGAAGGCAATCTCTTCGGGGCAGGCCACTTGCAAGCCCTGGCGCTTTTGCAGGGTGGCAATGAAGCTGGCGGCTTCCAGCGAGCTGTCGTGGGTGCCAGTGTCCAGCCAGGCATAGCCCCGACCCATAATCTCTACATTCAGCTGGCCCTGTTCCAGGTAGCGGCGGTTCACATCGGTGATTTCGAGCTCACCCCGGGCGGAGGGCTTAATGTCTGCGGCAATGTCGCACACCTGTTGGTCGTAGAAGTACAACCCGGTCACCGCATAGTTGCTCTTGGGTTGCGCAGGCTTTTCTTCGATGCTGATGGCGCGCTGATGCGCATCGAAGGCCACCACGCCATAACGCTCTGGGTCGTGCACATGGTAGGCAAACACACTGGCACCACTGGTGCGCTCATTCGCACTGTGCAGTTGCTTCACGAGGTCGTGCCCGTAGAAAATGTTATCGCCCAGCACCAAGGCGCTGGGTTGGTTGCCCACAAAGTCGCGCCCGATGATGAAGGCTTGAGCCAGCCCATCAGGGCTGGCCTGCACCGCGTACTGAATGTTCATGCCCCAGCGGGCGCCGTCGCCCAACAGTTCAGCAAAGCGGGTCGTGTCCTGCGGCGTACTAATTAGCTGCACATCGCGAATGCCGCTGAGCATTAGTGTGCTCAGCGGGTAATAAACCATGGGCTTGTCGTAGACCGGCATGAGCTGCTTGCTCACAGCCTGCGTTACGGGGTACAGACGGGTGCCCGAGCCCCCTGCCAGGATGATGCCTCTGCGTGTCATGCGGTTACCCCCCTCTTGTTTAACAACCTATTTTCGATATGTGCCACTTTGAACACTGGTCACCCTCCCCGGGTTATCCAGGTACCACTGCACCGTCTTGCGCATTCGACTTTAAAAGGTCACGGCCGGCTTCCAGTGCAGTTCGCGTTTGATCTTGGCCACAGCGTCTGCAACACTGCGTCGTATCCTGCCAGGCAGGTTCTTTTTAGCGAAGATTATGATTTCGGATGCGTCGTTTCGACCGGCGTTAGAGCCGAACCACGCAGTAGGTGCGATAGCATCGCCTAGGCTTGTTCGCGGCCCGAAGTCGCGCGTAGTTTTCCTGCTTTCATGTAGACCAGCCTGAGCTCGTCTACCTTGCTGGGCATAGGCGTCGCTCCGCCAGCTGACCGTCCAGCTGGCGGAGCCGGTGAAAAGTCTGCAGTGCGGACGCTGATCGCCCAAGAAGATCATTCCGGACCCTCCCGATTCAACAGCTCAAGGTAAGCCGAGTACTCGTAGATACGGTTACGCTTCATGCCGGTCACCTCGCGCACCATACCGAGTTCGATCATGGCGTCGAGCATCTTGTTGATGGTGTGGGGGCTTTGACCGGTGGCGTTGCCGATGGCAGCAATGTTGGTCACGGGGCGCGCGAAGAGCGCCTGATGCACCTGCAGCGCGGAGGATGCGATGCGTCCCATACTCCGAATGCGCTCACGGTCTGCATCTCCCAACGCGCTAAGCGCCTGCGCGGTGTCGACAGCCTGAGCGGCTGCGTAGCGCACAGCGGTTGCAAAAAACCACAGCCATTCCTCCCAGTCGCCGTGCAGGCGCACCCGTTGAAGCATCTCGTAGTAGTTGGTTCGGTAGGCCTTGAAGTACAGCGACAGGTACAGCAACGGCTCGCGGAGCACTCGCTCGTGCACCAGAATCAGCGGGATGAGCAGTCGACCCAGACGGCCGTTGCCGTCCAGGTAGGGATGGATCGTTTCGAACTGGACATGCGATAGCGCCGCCTTGATCAAGGCAGAGTGACGGACTGGCTGGTCGTTAAGAAATTTTTCGAGATCCGAAAGGCAAACGCCCAAGCGCTGTGGCGGAGGTGGCACGAAGGATGCGCGCCCGGGAGAGGCTCCGCCGATCCAGTTCTGTGTGCGGCGCACCTCGCCCGGGGCCTTGCCGGCGCCTCGGCCGTGGGTCATCAACTTGGCGTGCATCTCGTTCATCAGTCGGGTGCACAGCGGCAGGCCGCCCTTGAGCAAGGCCAGGCCGTGCTCAAGCGCAGCGACGTAACACGACACTTCGCGTACGTCATCGAGGGGGGCGCCTGGCGACCCTTCAGCCTCGTAGCGCATCAGATCCGACAGGGATGACTGCGTGCCCTCGATCTGCGAGGACATCACGGCCTCCTTGCGGACGTAGCTGTAGAGAAAAACTGAGGTCTCGGGAAGCAGGACGGTGATGCTGTCCAACCGTCCCAGCGCGAGGTGGGCCTCATCCAGCCTTTCCTGCAGGCTGACGTCGACAGCCAGAGCAGGGTCTGGCGGCAGCGGCGCAGGCACGAACGCGAGGCAGCTTTCGCCGGCCGCGACCGAGGTTTCGTAGGTGCCAGTGACGCCACGTTCCATTAGAGAATCCTGCAATAAGGTTCGTCTTTATTGCATAAAACGACGATTACAGCAATAGGCGTGACCGATAATGCACTTCGTGGGGTCATTGAACCTTGAGCACCAGCCCGGCTAGAGGGCACCTAGCACGACCCTTCATCGGATACCCCCCATGCTTCAATTTGCACGCGCAAAAATCCTGGCAGACGCGCGCATCGCGTCCGATGGAGCGTAGAGATTTCACCCCCCCCCGGGGGATGGGTAGGGGGAGCCAATCTCTGGGACCGCCGCCCACAGATGCGTTCGCCTGGCCAGATTTTCAGGCGTGCAGAATGCGGAAGCATTTTTGCGGCGGGCGACCCCGTGGGTTCATGCCGCGGCGTGTTCATTGATTGCACTGCAATCATCGATTACAATTTAAGCCTGTTGCAACCCCGGAGCGCCACCATGGCCAGCATCACCATCCGCAACCTCGATGACGAGATCAAGCAGCGGCTGCGCGTGCGCGCCGCCGAGCACGGCCGCTCGATGGAGGAGGAGGCCCGCGATATCCTTCGCCGGGTCATGAGCGATGCCACCTCGCCGCGCGACCTGGCCGCGGCCATCCGCGCCCGCGTCTCCTCGGGAGCGCGTGCCGATCTTGAACTGCCCGCCCGCGAGCCAATGCGCGAGCCCCCGCAACTCGGCCGCCAGCCTCGATGATCATCCTGGACACCAACGTCCTCTCTGAACTTCTGCGGCCAGAGCCAGCCAGGCAGGTCGAGCGATGGCTGGCCGCCCAGGACGGCGCCAAGGTCTACTTCACCACGGTGGGCGAAGCAGAACTGCGGCACGGCGTGGCCATCCTTCCTGCAGGCAAGCGCCGCAACGCGCTCTCCACCGCCATCGAAGGCCTGCTCGAAGAAGACTTCCGCGACCGTATCCTGCCGTTTGATCGCCCCGCAGCGCGGGCCTACGCCGCCATCGCTGCTGAACGCCGCGCTGCGGGCCGGCCGATCAGCCAGTTCGATTGCCAGATCGCCGCGATTGCCCGTGCCCGCGAAGCTACGGTGGCGACCCGCAATACCAGCGACTATGAGGGCTGCGGTATCGAGTTGATCAACCCCTGGACATTCAGCACCCGCCAGTAATCAGCCACGACCCACCGACGATGCCCACCCCCACCTCTTCTAACCACTGCCTGCGTTACTGGGATCTGGCCGACCACATCCGGATCGACGATGCCATCGCGCTGTGGTGCGGTGTCGAGCCTGCCGAACTGGCCAAGCTCAACTTCGAGACCCAGTGCATGAGCGCCAAGCGCGCAGCCCTGGTCACCGCGCTGCGCGACGGGCGACTGGGCTACGAAGACCTAGGGCTTCTCACCGGACAGGGTAAGGTGTTTCGCGGCGCGCCGGTCGATGAACTCATCGAGAAGGGGCGGCTTGCCATCAACAAGGCGAGCCTGCGACGCTGGTTCGAGCAACTGCCCTTTGACGACCGTCCTGCGTTTCTGTTTGAAGAAGAGCGCCAGCCGGTATTGCCGGACGGTAGCGACGTTGCCGAGATGACCGGGCTGAAAGCCATCGCCCTGATGGCACACCTGCTGGCCAGCTCGTCGGCGAAATACAAGGCCGGCGAGCGACCGAACGCAGAGGCCATTGGCCGCGCGGTAAACGAGGCCGCACAGGCCCTGATGCCCAACGACACGCGAGGCCTGCAGGCCTTCAACAAGAAGGTGGGCGAGGCACTCCGGCTCTTCGGGCCCGAGATCACGATCCACCGCAGTCGCTAAGACTGCTGACCCCGCATTCCTGAACTTCAGGAAATATTCCTGAAGTTCGCTGACGGCTGAACAGCCCGTCGCGACCATGGCGGCATTCCAAATGAATCCAAAGGAATGCCGTCATGCCCAAACAGGCCCGAAGCCACCACACCAAGAGCGACGCCGATCTGCGCGCCGAGTTCTGGGCCGCGCCTGACGCGGCGCTCCTCGATCGCAAGACCGCGGCAGCGGGACTGGGCTACACCGTAGGCTGGCTTGAATGGGCAGCCACGCATGGGGGCGGGCCGGTGCTCACCAAGCTGGGCCGAAGCGTGCGCTACCGAAAGGCCGATGTGCTGGCCTGGATCGAAGCGAACAGCCGCCGCATCAGCAGCACGGCCGAACTGGGGGCGACACGGTGAGCCGGCGCATTGCCCTCCATCGCGACGTCGGCGTTCAGGCGCGACTCGCACAGTTCGCACGCCTTCGCACGACAGTAAGTCCCTGGTCCTCCACGACATTCGCAGGATTCGCACGATTCGCAGCGTCGCACGCAGAAATCGCACGTGAGGCAGGAGACCGGCCATGAGAGGTGTCCCCAGCCGCCGTCTGCCTGCGCCCAACTGGGCTCTGGGAGAGCCGCCGATGCCGCTCACGCGCGACCTCCCCCCGGCATCGCCGTTCCCAGAGGAGGCCATGGGCGCCATCGGTGCCGAGGTGGTCGCACTGATGCAGCGGATCATCCAGGCCCCAAGCGCGCTCGTCGGCCAGTCAATCCTCGCCGCCATGAATCAGGCGAGCCAGCCCTACGGCAACGTCTGCATCGACGGCCGCGTCTCGCCCCTTTCGGAATACTTCCTCACGCTCGGTGAGTCGGGCGAGCGCAAATCGGCGGTCGACGGCTGGGCGCTGGCCGGGGTGCGCGAGCACCAGAAGAGCCTCATGGCGCAGTACGAACAGGACCGCGACGCCTTCGAGAAGGCCCTGGAGGTCTACGAGACCACCTCACGCCGCATCCTCGCCGACAAGAAGCTCAGCCCCGAAGCGAAGCAGGGGCGGCTGCACGAGCTGCAAAAGCCCAAGGCACCGGTCATGCCGCTCCTGATCGTCTCGGAGCCCAGTAGCGAGGCCATCCAGCGGCAACTCATCATCGGCGAGCCGTCGATCGGCCTGGTCAATGACGAGGGCGGGCAATTCCTCGGCGGGTTTGCGATGTCCCCCGAAAAACGTCTGGGCACCCTGACCACGCTCTCACGCCTGTGGGACCGGGGCGAATTTGATCGGGTGCGGGTGGGCGACGGGTCGGGCAGCTACTACGGCCGCCGCCTGTGCCTGCACCTGATGGTGCAGCCGGCCGTGGCCACCAGCCTGCTGGCAGACCCCCTCGCACGCGAGCAGGGCTTTCTGGCGAGGTGCCTCGTGAGCTACCCGCAGTCGACCGCGGGCTCGCGCAGCTACGTGGAGGCGAACCTCGGCGAGGCAGCGGCCTACCAGCGCTACGCGGCCCGCGTGAGCGCGTTACTGCGGGGGCCTTGGCCGAAGGCGAGCGACCATGAGCTCGAGCCGCCGAATCTCTTCCTGAGCACCGAGGCCAAGCGTACCTGGATCGCGATCTACAACGATCTCGAGGCGGGACTCGCACCGCAGGGACCATTTGCCAGCATCCGCTCGCTTGCCGCCAAGGCGCCCGAGCACATTGCACGACTGGCGGGGACCTTCGCGGTGTTCGAGGGTGATGACGAGATCCACGAAGAACAGGTAGATCGGGCGTTGCGGCTTGTTCTGCACTACCTCGATGAGGCCACGCGGCTGTGGGGCGCGGCACAGATCAAGCCGGAACTGCGTCTTGCCCAGGAGCTGCTGCAGTGGTGGCGGCTCAAGGTGGGGCCCGGGCGCGTGATCACGCTCACTGACATCTATCGCAACGGCCCCGCGGCGATCCGCAGTGCGGCGGTGGCTCGGGCGGTGGTGCGCACGCTGCTCGATCACGGCTGGCTGGTGCCCGGTGAGCACCCGCGGTCCAAGGAAGCCTTCGAGCTGCTGGAGCCCCGATGAAAACGCCCACTTTGCGATCGGCCCGTGCGAATCCTGCGAATCGTGCGAATGCAGCGCAACCCCCTGCTGCAGCTGGGCTTACGGGCTCAGGGCCGAGTGTGGCCGCGTGCGAATCGTGCGAGCCGCAGTCCAGCGATACCGAACTACTGATACCGAATTACCCACCCGCCGACCGCAACCCCGGACGGCCTTTACACCTGGAGAAGCCCGTGAATGATGTGACCACCGATTTTCTGTAACGCCCACCCGAGAACGCGACCATGCAGCGGGTGCAGCAATGGTTCGCCCAAGGCAGGCGCCTGGCGTGGCTGCCGATCTTCAGCCAGGTGAACTTCCCTGGGGTACCGGTCGAGATCCTCGAATGGGCCGATCGTGGGTTGTTTCAGAGCGCCTGGCCCATCCTCGAGTTCGAGGACCTCGGCCGACTGCCACCGGGGATCACCGGATGGCTGCTGCCCGAGGGGGATGAGGACACCGACATTGTGGTGGGCCTGTGGGATGGCGCAGCGCACTTCCTTGGGGTGAAGGACCGCCGTACCGGCGAGCCGCAGACGCTTATGTTGAACCGCAAGCGGGACCTCGAGGCCCAGGGGGCGGACCCGGGTACAGAAGCCGGGGATTACCCGGGATGAGCATTTATGACTTGGCTTCTGCCCGGGAAGAAGCGTTCATACAAACCCCAGATGACCGGAGACTTCCATGAGCCCCGATGTACCCGTCGCCGCCCGGTTGGCGGCCCTGCCCACGCTCCCGATGGAGGAGCTCTGGGCGCTGTGGGATCAGCACTTCCCTCGCCGGCCCAGTCACCCCAACCGCAACTACCTGCAGTCCCGCCTGGCCTACCGCATCCAGGAGGTGGCCTACGGCGCGCTGCCTGCCAACGTTCGCAAGGTGCTGGTGGAGGCGGGGGCTAAGCACTCCAGGATCAAATCATCCGCAGGCCGCAGCGCCCAAACCTTGCTCATGCCCGGCACCACCTTGATTCGACAGTGGGATGAGCGCGAGTACCGTGTCACGGTCACGCCCGACGGGCTGTATGCCCTTGATGGCCAGGTGTTCAAAAGCCTGTCGGCTGCAGCGCGCCAGATCACGGGAACGCGATGGAACGGGCCGAGATTCTTCGGCCTGCGTGACGGCAACGGGGACGGTCCATGAACATGCCCCTGCCATTGCCACCCAGGCGCTGCGCGGTGTATTGCCGTGTTTCGAGCGACGAGCGACTGGACCAGTCCTTCAACTCGATCGACGCACAGAAGGAGGCTGGTCACGCCTTCATCAAGAGCCAGAGCCACGAGGGCTGGATCGCGGTGGCTGACGATTACGACGACGGGGGTTTCTCAGGTGGCAACATGGAACGCCCCGCGCTGCGGCGCTTGATGGCCGACATCGAGGCGGGCAAGGTCGATATCGTGGTGGTCTACAAGATCGATCGACTGTCGCGATCCTTGGCCGACTTTGCGCGCATGGTCGATGTGTTCGACCGCCACCGGGTCAGCTTCAGCGCGGTTACCCAGCAGATCAACTCCGCGACTTCGATGGGGCGGCTGATGTTGAACGTCCTGTTGTCCTTCGCGCAGTTCGAGCGTGAGGTCACCGGTGAGCGCATCCGCGACAAGATCGCTGCCAGCAAGGCCAAGGGTATGTGGATGGGTGGGCCGCTTCCGCTGGGCTACGACGTACGCGACCGGTTGCTGGTGATCAATGAGAAGGAAGCCGATCTGGTGCGGCGAAGCTTTGATGATTTCGTATCTATTCGCTCGGCCACGTTGATGGCCAAGGCGTATGTCGCCGAGGGCGTACTCACCAAGGGCGGCAAGCGCTTTACCAAGCAGGCTCTCTACAAAATGCTGCATAACCGGATGTACCTCGGCGAGATCGTCCACAAGGGACAGAGCTTCCCCGGCCAGCATCAGGCCATCATCACCCGGGCGCAGTGGGATGCGGTGCATGCGCTGATCGCCACCGATGGGATGGAACGGCGGCGCGAGACCCGGGATCGCCAGCTTGAGCCGGTGCTGTTACGCGGCTTGCTGTTCACACAAGATGGAGAGCGACTGGTCCCGAGCTACACGGTCAAGAAGGGGAAGACCTACCGCTATTACAGGCCGGTCACGCACCGGCAGTTTGGTGCGTGGGCCAGCAAGCATGGCGCGCTGCCTGCGATACCCGTCGAGGAGCTGGTGACCCAGCAGATCGTCGCGGTGCTCTCAGCGCCGCACATGGTGCAGGCGGTGTGGGATCGGATTCGCGAAACTCATCCGGAGCTGTCCGAACCCGAAGTCGTGTTGCCGATGCGGAATTTGGCGGCTCTTTGGCAGCAGTTATTCCCTGCCGAACAGTGTCGCCTGGCAAAGCTGCTGATCGAGCGGGTCGTGATGGCAGACGGTGGGCTGGAAATCATCTGGCGCGACCATGGCTGGCAGCAGCTGACCTGTGATCTGCTACCGGGGACCATTGGCGCGGAGTTGCAAGAGATCGAGGCGGCAGCGTGAGACCCAAACTCCAGACCTTGGGCGCCCCCGTCGCTCGAGAGCGCCAGGACGCTGGCCAGATCAGGCTCTCGACCTTCATCCCACTGAAGATTCGCAAACGGGGTGCCAGCAAGGTGGTGGTACGGCCCGACGGCCAGCCAGAGGCACCAGGCAGGGCTACCACTCCGATCGACCAACCCCTGCTGGTGGCGTTGACGCGGGCCTTCTACTGGCAGCAGTTGTTGGACGACGGCGTGGTCGCCAGCGGCAGCGATATCGCGAAGCGTGAAGGTCTGCATCACTCGACGGTCAACGAGTTGCTGCGGCTGACGCTGCTGGAACCTGCCGTCATCCAGTCCATCCTGGCCGGGCAGCAGCCCCGGTGCATGAGTCTGCTGTGGTTCCAGCGGAACCCGTTGCCGACGGACTGGGTGGCACAGCGGGACGTAGTGGCGGGGTTTGATTCTTGATCGGCCGCCTTGGTTGACAACGAACTGGCGCGCGTAAGGCGTTGATTTCGCTAGGGCGCCCGCTGCGCCTACCCGCAGGCCAAACGGAGAACAGAGACGGCTCTCGGCCAGAAAAAGGCCATTTCGGGCGTCTCGGGCGCCACGCCACCCGCAGCACATCCCCGCACTTCCCCGGGGAAACGCCATAAGAAAAGGGCCCGGAGACTATCCGAGCCCTTGTGAATGGTGCTGG
>VGHR01000090.1 GCA_016868205.1 Betaproteobacteria bacterium | reverse complement strand
GGTCGACTTGCAAGCCACCGAACTCCTGTCGCCAGCGGTAGTAGCTCTGCGTTGAGATCTGAGCCTGCTTACAAGCTTGTGGCAATGTCACGCCACTGGCCATTTGCACTTCAATCTGCCGCAGCAGCGAAATGATCCGCTCGGGTGAGGTCTTCTTCCTTGGCATGTCCTTCTCCTTGATGCCATGTTGAGATTCTCACTACAGATGGACCTAATAGCCCGGGGCAGGTCACTCGGCCGAAATGGCGTGGGCAAGACCACGTTGCTCAAGAGTCTGATGGGGCTGGTACCCATTCGCAGCGGGACCATTCATTGCAACGGGCAAGACCTCAGCCGCGCCACACCCTTCGATCGAGCTAGGGCCGGCATTGGCTATGTCCCCCAGGGTCGCGAAATCTTCGCCCGCCTGAGCGTGGAGGACAACCTGCGGATGGGACTGGCCTACAAGAGCGCCCGCGAACCGATCCCGGAAGAACTCTTCGATCTGTTTCCCGTGCTGCGTCAGATGCTCGGACGCCGTGGCGGCGATCTGTCGGGCGGGCAGCAGCAGCAACTGGCCATTGCACGGGCCCTGGTAGCCAAGCCTAGACTGCTGATCCTCGATGAGCCGACCGAGGGCATACAGCCGAGCATCATCAAGGACATTGGACGTGTGATTCGCATGCTCGCCGATCGCGGTGACATTGCCATTTTGCTGGTCGAACAGTATTACGACTTCGCCCAGGAACTGGCCAACGACTACCTGGTCATGGAGCGCGGTCAATTCATCGCCCGGGGACTGGGCAGCCAGATGCAGGCCAACGGGGTGCGCGAGATGGTGGCGATCTGACCTTCTTTGTGTGCGGTCGGTTCTAATAGACCGATCTGCCCACAACAAAGCCAGCCATGAGTCCATCACTTTCCAGCCCGCCTCCACGCACGGCCGACCGGGTACGCGGCGCTCTCTGGGGCATGATGATCGGCGATGCGCTGGCCATGCCGGCGCATTGGTACTACCGGCTGTCTGAACTGCAACGCGATTTCGGGGTGATTCAGGACTACCAAGCACCCAAGGAATTCCACCCGAGTTCGATCATGTCCTTGTCGAGCACGTCCCGTGCTGGCCGGGGCAATCAGACGGGGGACGTGGTGGGCGAAGTCATCCTCAAAGGCAGGAAACACCACTGGGGCCCCGCCCACCGGCATTACCACCAGGGCATGCAGGCCGGTGAAAACACCCTCAATGCGCTGTGCGCGCGCCTGGTGCTGCGTTCGCTGTGCCGCATGAAAGGCCACGATACTGCCGACTTTCTGGGCGAGTATGTGCAATTCATGACGACCGAAGGCAGCCACAACGACACCTATGCCGAGTCTTACCACCGCGACTTTTTCGCCAACTGGGCCCGCGGCGTACCGGTACATCAGTGCGCCGGCCAGACCGGGCATGACACCGCGTCCATCGGGGGCCTGGTGGGTCTGGCGCCGGTCGTCCTGGCGGCTCAGGGCGATTTGGACCAAGCCCTTGAGGCAGGCTTGCGACAGCTGAGACTGACCCACCGCTCGCAGCCCTTGGAAGTGTTCGCTGCAGCCTATTGCCGCTTGTTGTCGCAGTTGGTGTTTGCGCCTCCGCTGTCCCTGACGCCGCTGCTGCAGTCGCAGGCCCAGGGGCTGGGCAAAGGCTTGAGCGCCATGATGGGTCAGGCCTCTAGTCACCGGGACGCCGCCACCCGTGTGGTGGGTGGTCTGTACAGCCCGGCTTGCTACATCGAAGACTCATTTCCCAGCGTTCTGTATCTGACAGCGCGCTACGCCCATGACTTTGAGGCCGCGCTGATCGCCAACACCAATGCGGGCGGCGACAACTGTCACCGAGGCTCGGTGCTGGGCGCTTTGCTGGGCGCGTGGCTGGGCTTTGAGGCCATTCCTGTGCGCTGGCGTCAAGGGCTGCTGGCCGCAGCAGAGCTGACGAAAGAGGTCGACGAGTTCATCGCCACCTTTGTCCCAAGCGCAATGCCTTCGCATTGATTCTGAAAATTCACCGTGGACATCAAGGAGATCCGATGAAGAAATGGGTGCGGGGCGCGAGCGCCGGCCGAGTACCGTGTGAAACAATTCCCCAACCTCTACTTCTGACTGGACTAGGAATTCGAGGGGGCTTCACGTCCGCATCAATCGATTGGGAAAAAGCCACCAGCCCCGGGCACCTGGCTACCCAAGACCAAAGCGGAAAAGGCCTTGTATCTGAGTTTGTTTCCAGCGATCCCAACACCGCAGGAGGTCAGGCAGCGATTGAGTTTGCAATGAAATACAGCTAGACTGAAAACTCTCACTGACATTGGATCAACATTTGCGGCGGGTCAATACGCCATGTTTCCCGCACCTCAACCCCTCGTGCCCTCGCTGCAGGCCCGCTTTCATCCCGAGGAGTGGCAGGCCCGGCTGCAGCTGGCAGCCTGCTACCGTGTCTTCGCGATGCTTGGCTGGACCGAGATGATCTACAACCACATCACGCTGCGCCTGCCCGACAGCGTGACCGGGGGCGACAAGCATTTCCTGATCAACCCCTTCGGCCTTCACTACAGTGAGGTCACGGCCAGCAATCTGGTCAGAATCAACATGCAGGGCGAGGTGCTCGATGGTTCGCCCTACAAGGTCAATCCAGCCGGGTTCGTGGTGCATGCCACCTTGCATGGCGGCATCGATGGCGCGCACTGCGTGATGCACACCCACACCACCGCCGGTGTCGCGGTGGCCTGCCTGGAGGGGGGTCTTTCGCAGACCAATTTCTACTCGGCCCAGCTGCATGACATGGTGGCCTACCACGACTTCGAGGGCATCACCATCCACGCCGAGGAGGGCCCCAGGGTCCTGCAGAGCATCGGCAACAGACCTGCGGTCATACTGCGCAACCACGGTCTGCTGTCCTGGGGGCAAACCCTGCCGCAGACCTTTGCGATCTTGTGGACGCTGCAGCGGGCCTGCGAGATCCAGCTGGCCATACAGAGCATGGGCTCGCCGATTCCGGTCCCCGAGCCGATTGCAGCCCGATGCACGCGCGACGCGCTGCAGTTCAACCCCCACCATGGCGCCGGACAGGACGTGTTTGAGGCCCTGGTGCGTCAGGTTGATCGCATCGACAGCGGGTGGCGCGCATGAGTGCGGTGGCATTCAACCGGGTGGCGATTGTCGGCGCCGGGGCGATTGGTGGCTGGCTGGGTGTGCACCTGGCGCGGGCAGGCGTGAACCTCGGAGTTCTGGCGCGCGGCGACACCCTGAAGACCCTGCAAAAAACAGGCCTGCAGCTGCATCAGGACGGCTCGTTCCGGCATTGGCAATGATGATGTACCAGGGGTCGAGAGTCGAGTGTCTCATTGAGGACGCCACCGCCTGGGTGAGGCTGTTTAATCCTCACCAGGGGCTGATGGACGAGGCCATGGAGGCGCAACTGCTCGAGGTGTTGCAGAGCCTGGAGAACCGTGAGCGCTGGCCGCAGCTTAGGGTGGTGGTGCTCACTGGTCGCGACCCAGGGGTTTTCGTTCGCCACTATGACGTCGCCCTGCTGCATCAGCGAGCTGAGGCGATGGTGGAGCGGCACAAGAAGTTCGCACTGGACCGGCCGGTCCCCAAGGGGGGCATTCACCGCTGCACGGACCTCATCGAGCAAAGCCACCTGATCTACGTTGCAGCCATCAATGGGGTGGCCATGGGGGGCGGTTTTGAACTGGCGCTGGCCTGCGACCTGCGGGCTGTGAAGGAGGGCGATTACCCCTTGGGCTTGCCTGAACTCAATCTGGGCTTGCTGCCTGGCGCTGGAGGGACGCAGGCGCTGGCCCGGCTGCTGGGCACCAGTGCGGCCCTTCACGCCCTGCTGACCGCGCGGGTGTTTAAACCCAGGGAATTACTGGATCTCGGTTTGGCTGGTGCCTGCGTACCCGATGTCCTGCAGCAGGCACGACTTTGGGCCTCGCAGCTACAGACAGTTCCAGCCCGGGCCTGTGCGAATATCAAGTTGCTGGTCCGCAGGGTGCCGACCTGGGCCATTGAACAGGGGCGCGATGCAGAGCGGACCCTTTTTTGCGACTGCATGGTCGATCCGGCGGCCCTGCCGCTCATGGCCGATGTGGCCGAGGGCCGACGCAGCCTAGCCGACAAGCCCAGAACTTCCTGAGCGCGGGGGGCCAGGAGATGACGGGGCGCAGCCCCCCTTTCAGGCCAGACTTGGGCCCCGCCAGACTCATTCGAGCTTGACGTTGGCCGAGCGGATGTAGGCGCCCCAGCGATCGAACTCGTTGTTGTAGAAGGTCTGGTAGGCCTGCGGGCTCATGCGGTCGGCCACCATGGACATCTTGTTCATGGTGTCCTTGACCTGTTCTTCCCCCATCACGGCCTCGAAAGCACTGTTGAGCTTGGCCACGATGTCGGGTGGCGTGCCCGCCGGAGCCAGAAAACCCAGCCAGGGCCCCATGTCGATGGCAATGCCCAGTTCCTTCATGATCGGAATCTGGGTGTAGCCGGGCAGGCGCTCGCGGGCGGTGATGACCAGCATGCGGACCGAGCCTGACTGCACGTGGCCAGCGGCCACCGGAATCGGCAGGATCGAGCAATTGATCTGGTTGGCCAGTTGCGCCTGAATCAGCGGCGCAGTGCCGTTGTAGGGTACGTGCAGCAGGTTGATACCCGCCACTTGCTTGAGCGCTTCCATGGTGATCTGGCCGGAGCTGCCCAGACCCCAGGAACCGAAAGTCAGCGGCTCTCGGGCCGCCTTGGCCAGTTGCAGGAACTCAGCAAAATTTTTTGCCGGATGGGAGGCGTGCACCACCAGCGCCAAGGGGGTAAAGCCTATAGGGGCGACCGCCACAAAATCCTTCTTGGCGTCGTAGGGAGCCTGCTTGAGGATGTGCGGAGCAATCGAGTGCGAGTCGGCCGCTCCGTAGACCAGGGTGTAACCGTCGGCGGGGCTGCGCGCCGCCGCCAGACTGCCTATGGTGCCAATGGCCCCGGGCCGATTCTCGACCACCACGGCCTGTCCCAGGCGCTGCGACAAGGCGGGGATCATGGCGCGCACCAGCACATCGCCGCCGCCGCCGGCGGCCCAGGGCATAATAATTTTTATGGGCTTGCTCGGAAAGGCACTGGCTTGCGACCAGGCGGCCGGGCTCAGGCCAGCCAGGGTACCCGCGGCCAGGCTGCCCAGGACGGTGCGTCGAGAAGGAAACGGTTTCATCACTCACTCCTGTAGGAATCATGAAAGCCGGCCTCTGTGACCAGCCCCCTCGGCTCTGCGCTCGTGTTCGGCTTCAAGTCCGGCGCCGCGCCAGGACGCAGAGAGTGGAATGTTACGCTGGTACTGGGCGGCAGCACCATCGGGTTGTACCCCAAGTCGGCGGCCACAAGATCAGGGTCGCGCCGTCGGCTCGGCTGCCGGGCGCTTTTTGAGGCTGCGCAGATCGATGGCCTCGAGCCGGGGATCGCCGTCCTTCGAAAAGATCAGGTTCTTTTGCAGCTTGTTGGTGGCTGTGACGGGCAGCTGATCGCGAAAGACGATCCAGGCCGGCGCCTTGTAGTAGGCCAGTTGCTGCAGGCAGTGTTGCACAAGCGCGGCAGCGCTGCTCGGGTCGGGCGGCCAGCCCTGGGCCGGGCTGATCACCGCCAGCACCTCCTCATCGCGCAGCTCATCGGGCACGGCTATCACTGCGACCTGGGCCACCGCCGGATGCACGGCCAGCACCGCCTCGACCTCGGCGGCCGAAATGTTCTCGCCAGAGCGACGGATGATGTCTTTGCGGCGGTCGATGAAATGCAGCATGCCGTCCTCGGTCTGGCGGACCAGATCGCCGGTGTGAAACCAGCCGCCACGCCAGGCCTGCTCGGTCTCCAGCGGTTGCCCAATGTAGCCAGAGAAAAACCCCTGCCGGGCGTCTGCGCCGCTGGCACGAACCAGCAGCTGTCCGGCCGTCCCGACTGGCACGGCACGATCCTGATCGTCAGCGATGCGCACTTGCAGCGGCGGGGCAGCGCGCCCGAAGGCGCGGGTGTGTGTCTGGCGCGGCTCGTGCTGATTGGCCAGGAAGCGTCCGGTCTCGGTCATGCCCCAGACCTCGACAAAGGGGAAACCGAAGCGCTTTTCCACTTCGGGATGCAGGCTCGGATCGCAGCCGGCGCCCAGGCCGAAACGGATCCGATGGCTTCGCTCGGCCTCCACCGGAGCCCGCTTGAACAGCGCGGGGGGCATGATGCCCAGATAGTGAATGGCGGTGGCGCCCGATTGCAGGCAGTCCTCCCACCAGGTGCTGGCATGGAAGCGATCGGGCAGCACCAGGCAGTTATCGGTCAGGCACATGGTGGCGATGCTGGTCATGCCGCAATTCATATGAAACACCGGCAGTGGATTGAGTAGCCGCTCTTGCGCGGGCCGAAGGCTCAGAGCGCCGCCCAGATCGCGGTACCACGCGCCAGCGGTCAGGACATATTCGTTGGTGAGCACGCAGCCTTTGGGTGGGCCGGAGGTGCCAGAGGTGAACAAGATGGCCGCCTCCTGTCGCCAGGGGCCCTCGTGCCGGGGGGCCACTAGTTGCGGCGCCTGCGGGCAATGCCGGTCCAGCAAGTCCGCCCGCACAAGCGGCAGTTGGCCCAGGGTCGGATGGCCGCCAAGGGCCTGCCCGATCGCTGCGTGGCGCGGCTCCACGGCTACCACCAGCTGCGCTGCTGACAGGGCAAGGGCATGACAGATCTCAGCGCTGCGGTGGTCCGGGTTCATCGGCACGATGGAGGCCCCCAGGCCGTTGAGCGCAAGGAAGTGAAAGAAATGGCGCGGATGATTGCCCAGCGCCAGTGCGATGCGGTGGCCCCGCCCCCAGCCGTAGCGGTCGTAGACCGCAATCAGCGCATCGACCTCCTGACCGGCCTGCTCAAAGCTCCAGCTTTGGCCGCCGCACAGCGCCGATTCGGCCAGAAAGGGCTTTTCACCGGCTCGACGGCGAGCCGCGCTGAAAGCCTGGTGCAGCGAGCCGGTGCTGACGAGGGAGTTCATACGGGTCAGCGCTGCAGCAGAGTCACCGCGCAGGCGGCCTCGTCGAAACCGATCACGCCGCCGCCGTTTTCGGCCAGCGCAATGTCGGCGCCCGCCACCTGGCGAGCGCCGCATTCCCCCCGGAGCTGCCCGGTGAGCTCGTAGATCATCGACAGGCCGGTGGCGCCGACCGGGTGCCCCTTGGAGACCAGTCCGCCCGAGGTATTGACAGGAATACGCCCTCCGAGCGCCGTGGCGCCGCTACCCACAAACGGCCCGCCCTGGCCGATATCGCAAAAGCCCAGCATTTCGGCTTGGTAGATTTCGCAGAACGAGGTGGCGTCGTGGACCTCGGCCACATCAACATCGGTCGGCGCGATGGCAGCCGCTGCATAGGCGCGCCGCGCCGCCAGGTGCGAGAGGCCGGGCTCATCAAGCGCTCGGTATTTGCCGCCGGTCAGCACGCTGGCGCGCACTCTTATGGCGCGTTCACGGCTGGCGCCCGGCAGGCTCTGCAAAGCCCGCTCGGAGCAGAGCAGGGCGGCGGCAGCGCCATCGCCTATGGGCGAGCACATGGCCCGGGTCAGCGGCCAACTGACCAGGCGGTCGGCCAGAACCTGCTCCACGCTCAGTTCAAAGCGGTATTGCGCCTTGGGATTGAGGGCGCCCATGGCGTGGTTCTTTGATGCGCCAATGGCAATCTGCGCCTGCGTGGTGCCATGGTGCCTCATGTGCCAGGCCGCTTGCATGGCATAGGTGTCCATGAACAGGGTGCCGCTGGAGGCCGCTGGGTCAAAGGGCTTGCCTGCACGCTCGCCAGCCTCCTGGTAATAACGCTGCCATTCCTGCGGATCAAACTGGTCGATGCCGCCATCGAAAATCTGCTGCGTGCGCTGCGCATCACCGGGCACAAAAGTTTTTTCCACTCCGATAGCCAAGGCCATCTGGACCTGCCCCGACAAGATGTCCTTGTAGGCGCCGTGCAGGGCCATCGAGGCGGTGGCGCAGCCTCCCTCCACATTGATCATGGGCACCCGCTGCGGGAACAGCCCTTCGCGCACCAGCGGCGTAAAGCAGACCTGGCCCCGGATATTGTTCTGTCCAAAGGCGCCCATGCCGCAGTTGCCAAACCAGGCCTGCTCGATGAGGCCGCCATCAGCCAGACCGGCATCGGCGAGTACCTCGGTGTAGGCCTGCCGGGTCAGTTGCTTGAAGCTCTCCTGCGGCTTCTTGCCAAAAGGGGTACACGAGACCCCAACGATGTAAACCTCAGCCATCTGCAGTCTCCTTCAAGAGCAGGGCCGGCGCGCCGGCCCCGCCTGGTCGCGCGATACGGCTGTCGAGGCGTGAACGAGCGCGCATTTTCGGCCGTGAGACGCCGTGGCAGCTTCAAGCCGGTGGGCAGTGCCGCCCGCTGAGCAACACCTTCCCGCCTCGATGTGGCCGGGCGGCGTGGGCCAGCGCCTCGGCCCACTGGTCCAGGTCATAGACTTTTTCGACTTGCATGTGCAAGGCGCTTTGATGGACCAATTTCATCAGGGCCGGGTAAACCTCCCGCGCAGCCTCCCGGTGGGCCGGGTCGGCAAACCACCGGGCGAGCCAAAAACCACGCATCTCGATACCCCGAAAAATCAAGTCGTGGGCGGCCACCTGTGCCGGCTCTGCGCTCAGCAGGCCGTAGCTCACTAGCCGGCCCGAATCGGCCAGACTGGCAGCCAGGCAGGAAGTTGCGCGGCCACCGATGGCATCGAGGGCCAGCACAGGCGACTCGGCACCGATCAGGTCCCGCACCCGGCGACGGAAAGCCTGGGGGTCTTGCCCCTCATCGACCAACCAAAGGGCTTTGGAGTGGGCCTCGATGGCCTCGGGCCGCCGCACGACATTGAGCACCTGCAGACCCAGATGATCGGCGATTTGCCGCACGCATTGCCCGACCGCGCTGTTAGCTGCGTTCTGGATCACCCACTGACCGGCCTGTACCGGGCGTTCGTGCCGAAGCAAAATCCACGCGGTGGCCGGGTTGGCGGTCAACATGGCTTGCTGCAGCAGGTCGGCCTCGGCGGCCACAGCCACCAGCGATCGCCGCTTGACCACTCGCTCATCAGCCCACAGTCCGCCCACGCCCATGGGCAGTACCCGGTCACCCGGTTGGATGTCGCTTACGCCGGGTCCGGCTTCGAGCACCACGGCCACGCCCTCATGCCCGGGAACATAGGGCAGGGCCGGTTGCAGGCCGTACTGGCCCCGCATTTGCAACAGGTCAGCCGGCAGGATGCTCATGGCCAGCATACCAATACGCACCTCAAGGGCTCTGAGTGTGGGTGGCTCCGTCAAGCGCAGACGCAAGCGCTCTCGCAGCGAGCGCCCAGGAGCCGTGTCGATCACCTCCAGAACGCGGACCGGATGGGAAAAATTCGATGACATGAGAGTAAAACAGGGCCAGCGGCCGTGCTGATACCATTTTCACGCAGAAGGCCACCCGGTGGGTGGCCGCCTGTACCGATTGACATGGCCGACTTTTTCGACCCCAGCCCACTCAAACTCGACCCGGTGATTCGCGTGCGACGCCTGGGCAGCCTCCACATTGGAGGGCGATCGGCCCGCCTGAGCGACTTGCCGACGCGGCAGGTGAGCTTTTCTCCGGGCGCCCCGCTAATGAGGCTCGACCCCAACGGGGATTTTGAGATCGAGCAGATGTACGCCCAATATGTGCAGCTTGAGCAAGCGCGCTCGGCCTGTCCGGTGCTCCTGATGCATGGGGGCGGCCTGTCCGGCGTGAGCTACGAGACCACCCCTGACGGACGCAGCGGCTGGCAGGAGTTTTTTTTGCGGGCGGGCTACGACGTGTGGACAGCCGACGCAGTCGAGCGGGGGCGCGCCTCATGGGCGCGCAGCCCTGAATTTTTTTCCGGCGAACCCATCTTTCGCAGCAAACAGGAGGCCTGGGAGTTATTTCGGCTGGGGCCGGCAGGGTCCTGGCATGCGGACCCTGCACTGCGACAACCCTACAAGGATACCCGCTTTCCGGTGACCGCCTTCGATCAGTTCATGAAGCAGTCGGTGCCCCGCTGGGCCACCAACGATGCCGCCACCGCCCAGGCCTATGCGCAACTGGTTCGGTCACGGGGCCCCTTCGTCCTCATCGCGCACAGCCAGGGCTGCAATTTCGCCTTTCAAATGGCCTGCGCTTTACCCGATCAGGTGCGGGCAGTGGTGGCGCTGGAGCCCTCGGGATTCACCCCGGTCAGCGACGAAGCCCTCGGGGCCCTGCGGCAGATACCCCATCTTTTCATTTGGGGCGACTATCTCGAACAGGCGCATCCCATGTGGTCTCAGGTGGTCCCGCGATTGCAAGGCTGGCGAGAGCGTTTGCAAGCGCAGGGGGGGGTGGCCGATGAGTGGAACCTGCCTGCCCTTGGCCTCAGGGGCAATTCGCACCAGCTGATGATGGACGACAACTCGGACGTGCTGGCTGCGGCGGTTCATCGCTGGCTGGTGCAGCGCCTCGGGAATTCTGACGGACGCCGGCCATGAGCTAGGTTGACTTCATCAAAGGCCGCACCCGCATGTTCGGCAACGTGGGGGATCCGATTGCGCAAGTGCGCTCGCCTGAAATGATCACCTGGGAATTGCAGCGGCGCGGTGTGGACGCCGTGCTGGTGCCCCTGCATGTGCCAGAGGAGCAGTTCGAGGCGCTCATGACCCGCTTC
>VGHR01000089.1 GCA_016868205.1 Betaproteobacteria bacterium | reverse complement strand
AGCTCAGGGATGAGTTCTTGGACGGGGAGATCTTCTACAGCTTGAGGGAGGCGCGAGTTCTGACAGAGAAATGGCGATGCAACTACAACCAGATCAGGCCGCACTCATCATTGAACTATCGACCGCCCGCACCAGTGACACTAACAACAAGGCACATCGCACCGAGTCAACCTGGACTCATCCAATAAACTTAACAACCAGCCTCACTACTTGTGGTACTAAATACCGGGCAGGTCAATCAGCGGCGCTAGTGGGCCGGGTTGGGTCATCTTGCTGGTCATGCCTCGCCGGCGTGATGGCTGTCCACCAGGGCTGGCCTTGTCAATGTGGCTCTGATAGTGCAGTGCTCCCCAATGCTGTCGGCGCTCCTCTATATAGATACGCCAAACCTCGCCTACGGTCACTGCTTCCACCGCCTGCTGCTTCCGCGCGGCTTCCTCTGTTGCCTGTTGCTGGCGTTTAAGCTCCCGGGGGTCTTGTCCACTATCCACCAGCATCTTTAGCTCAACTGCGCGTTGCCTGGCTTTTTCCAGCGTCCAATCTGCGGTGGTGCCGATCCCGATGCGTAGGGTCTTGCCCCTTAGCCGTCCTTCGAAGGCGTAGGTTTTGCGCCCTGAGGGTGTTGCACGCACCAGCAGCGACGGGGCCACAGTGTCCCAAAGGAAGGCTTGAGATTTGCCAGGCGGGCACGTGAAAGCCTCAACCCTGGGGGTAGTCAGTTTAGTGCGGCTAGTGTCCTTGCTCATATCTACCCCCTTAGGTCTGCTGGCTACTTGGATGTGCCCTGTAGGCAAAAACAAGGCGATCTGTAGGCAATTTTGACCGGAAAAGGCAAATTTACATCAACACAAGGCTACTATAAAACTATATAAATTGTTGATTTTAAACGATTTTACAACTGGGATCAGCGCTGGCAAATACTATTCCAATGAGATTGTGATTCCTGTCGTCGTGGGTTCGAGTCCCATCAGCCACCCCAAGTCAATCAAGCACTTAGCCCAGCCCTCACCGGTTGGGCTTTTTTGTATCAAGCCGGACTTACTGCTCGTGCCCGATCGGACCTAGCTCGAGGGCTGCGTTTTGCTGACCGGTTGCCGAGCCGTCATCAGGTGGCGGCCCATGGTGTCCAGATAAGCCAGACCCGCCGGACCTGCGATCAGTCTTTTGACGCGTCGATCCCCGCTGACGCTCTCGAGGTCCAGATAGTTTTTTGTGCGCAGGCGCATCAATCGCTTGTGCAAGGTGGCCGGCGAACCCAGCTGAGTCAGGGCGATGGCCTGTCGCACGGTCATGGATGAACCCACTGCCCAGCGCAAAAGAATCAGCTCCAACAAAGCCCTCTCGTTCGGGTCGATGACATCTTCTTCGCTCTGCACGCGGGCCTTGGCCGTAGACTGAGCCGACAATGCCAAAAAACGCAGATAAGTCCGCGCTTGCGCCGTGGCGTTGCGATCGGGGTCGGACGGACTGACCTTGTTGTCCACTGGCGCCGCTTCCTGAACCACCTTGTTTCTTGGCCTGCCGCGGGTCGAGGTCTTGGGTTTTTTGGCCGGCTTGCCAATCTCGAGCAAGCCCGTGCCAGCGATCATTGAAGGATCCATGCTCATGACTGACCTCCTTTGCAAAGCGCCCAAGGGCCCGGGACCACGACGGCCCGAGCCCAGAGGCTGCGCCCCTTCATGTTCGCCAGGAGAAAGCGAAACCCCACCCAGCTCGGACACAAATTGAAACGATTCGGAAGTTTACAATCTTTTTAACTTGTGCGCCATGCTCCTGTTTCCGGGGTATCTGCTGGCTGAGCCGGGGCCGTCCCCGACGGACTGACCCCATAGAATCCACGGATGAAAATCCTCATCAGTAACGACGATGGCTACCAAGCGCCCGGCATCGTGGCCCTGGCGCACGCCTTGGCTCAGATAGCCGATGTGGATGTGATCGCGCCGGAGCACAACAACAGCGCCAAGTCCAATGCCTTGACCTTGCATTCCCCTCTGTATGTTCATAACGCCCCCAACGGCTTTCGCTATGTCAACGGCACCCCGGCTGACAGCGTCCATATCGCCCTGACGGGTTTGCTCGGTTACCGGCCCGATTTGGTGGTTTCCGGTATCAACAATGGCGCCAATATGGGGGATGACACGATTTATTCGGGCACTGTGGGGGCGGCGATGGAGGCTTATCTGTTTGGCATTCCGGCCATTGCCTTCTCGCAAACCGAAAAGGGATGGGCGCATCTGGAGGCCGCCGCGGCGCGCGCGCGTGCCCTGGTTGAACAGCTGGTGCCGGAGATCGAGGCCGTTCGCCGGACGCCGGCGGCCTCGCCCTGGTTGCTCAATGTCAACATTCCTACCTTGCCGGCTGAGCAGATCGGTGAGGTGAAAGTGGTCCGGCTGGGTCGACGCCACAGCGCAGAGAGGGTGATCACCCAGACCAGTCCGCGCGGCGAAACCATGTACTGGATAGGCAGTGCCGGGGCGGCCAAGGATGAGGGTGAGGGCACTGACTTTCATGCGACGCGCCATGGCCATGTTGCGCTCACCCCCTTGCATGTGGACTTGACCGAACACGAGCGGCTGGCCTGGTGGCGTCAGCGCATTCCCGCATGAGCCGCAAAAGCGCGCCGGCACCGCAGACGCCGCGCCCCAGCTTCCCAGCCCGCCTGCCGAGCGAGGGGGCAGGTGTTCGCGCGCGGACCGCTGCAAGGCCGCGACCGGTGGCCGAGCCGCCCTCGGGTGTTGGTCTGGATTCGCAAGCGGTGCGGGTCCAGATGGTGCGGCGCCTGCCCGCCATCGCCAGCGCCGAGGTGGCCCAGGCGCTGACCCGCGTCGAACGCCACCGCTTTGTCGACTCGGCCCTGGTGGGCCAGGCCTATGAGGATACGGCCCTGCCCATCGGCTTGGGGCAGACCATCTCCAAACCCAGTGTGGTGGCCCGCATGCTGGATCTCCTGGTGCAGGGGCGTACTGTGCCTCTGGGGCGGGTCCTGGAGATCGGCACGGGTTGCGGCTATCAGGCAGCCCTGTTGGCGCAATTGGCCTCGGAGGTCTACAGCATCGAGCGTCTACGAGGCCTGCACGAGAAGGCACGAGAGAACCTCAGGCCCATGCGCTTGCGCAACCTGCATCTCTTGCTGGGCGATGGCATGCTTGGCTATGCGCAGGGCGCGCCCTATGCGGGCATCATTGCCGCTGCTGGCGGGGCGCACCTGCCGGCAGCCTGGATCGAGCAACTGGCGCCTGGGGGGCGTCTGATTGCACCGGTGGAGCGCAGCGGCGGGGCGCAGGCCCTGGTGGTTGTCGACCACACCCGCGAGGGTTTACGGCAGACGGTGCTCGAGCCGGTGCATTTTGTCCCCCTAAAATCGGGCGTGTTGTGACTTCGGGGCTGGCTCGGTGAGATCGTCTTTTTTGTCGTTCGCTTTGCTGGCCGTCGCGGCCCTGACGGCTTGTTCCTTTCGCTCCACCATTCCTGCGCCCGTGGAGGACAGGTCTGCGAGTAGGGCGCCAGTGCGCCCCGCTGCACCCCAGGCGGCTGCGCAGGCTGCGCCACCGGCAGCACCTGCGGTGGTGGCGACCCCGGCGGTTCGCGCTGCCGCTGAACCTGCCAAGCCGCTGCGCGGACTGGACAATGCGGGCAAACCGGGCTTCTACACGGTTCAGCGCGGAGACACCTTGGTGCGAATCGCGCTGGACAACGGGCAGAACTGGCGCGATGTGGCACGCTGGAATCAGATCGACAACCCCAATCAGATCGAAGTTGGGGAGGTACTGCGTGTGCAGCCTCCGCCCGGCGAACTCGGGGCAGCCCCCCCCCGGCCGCTGGCCAGCGCACCCCCGGTGGGCGAGCCCTTGCCGCCCTTGGCCAAATCACCGGCGCAGCCGCCCGCCAGTGCGCCGGCTGCGGCGCCGGCCAGCCCTTCGGCGCCCTCAGGCGACGAATTGGTCTGGATCTGGCCCGCCCAGGGTCAGACGGTTGGGGCCTTCGATGAAGTCAAAAACAAGGGCGTAGACATCGCCGGGAAAGCGGGCGACCCAGTGCTGGCTGCAGCCGATGGCCGGGTGGTTTACGCCGGAGCTGGCTTGCGCGGCTATGGCAACCTCATCATCCTCAAGCACAACAACACCTACTTGACCGCCTATGCCCACAATCGCAGCCTGTTGGTCAAGGAAGACCAGCAGGTCAAACAAGGGCAAAAGATTGCCGAGATGGGCAATACCGATGCGGAGCAGGTCAAGTTGCACTTCGAGATCCGCCGGCAAGGCAAACCGGTGGATCCGGCGCGCTATCTGCCTTCGCGCTAAAGGCTTCGGTGGATGCGGTGTTCAGGGCTGGCGCGGCCGGCTAGACCTGCTCGATGGCTTGGCCCAGTTCCAGCCAGCGCTCTTCCAGGCCTTCGATTTCTTGTTGAAGGCTTTTGAGCTTTTTCCCGATGCTGGCGAGGTCTTGGGGGACGGTCGTGCCGCTTAGCTCGCGCTCCAGCTCCTGTTGCTCGGCCTGAGCCGCAGCCAGCCGTTCCTCGACCTGTTGCAGCTCTTTCCTGAGCGGCCGCAGCGCTGCTTGCTGCTGTTGCAGCGCTTGCTTGGCCTGCTTGCGCCTGTCCCCTGCGCCCGAGGCGCTCTCGCCGGGTTTGCGCGCCTGCTCGCGCTGACGCCGGGCTTCTTCGAGCAGATAGCGCTGATAGTCTTCAAGGTCGCCGTCAAACACGCGCAGTGCGCCTGCGGCCACCAGCCAAAATTCGTCGCACACTGTCCGCAGCAACGCCCGGTCGTGGCTGACGAGCATCAGACTGCCCTCGAATTCGTTAAGGGCCAGTGATAGCGCCTGCCGTGTGGCCAGGTCGAGGTGATTGGTGGGTTCGTCGAGTACCAGCAGGTTGGGTCGCTGCCAGACCAGCATGGCCAGCACCAGTCTGGCTTTCTCGCCCCCGCTCATGCTACCGACTGCCTGCATCACCATGTCGCCGCTGAAATTGAACTGACCCAGGAAGTTGCGCAATTCCTGCTCGCGGGCCTGGGGTGCTCCCGGTTCGGCGCCTTCGCGCGCCAGCCGGGTCATGTGCTGCAAAGGGGAGTCCTCCAGCCTGAGCACATCGAGCTCCTGCTGGGCAAAGTAGCCGAAGCGCAGCCCCTTGCCTTCGATCACACGGCCACCGCGCGGCGCCAGCGTGCCCGCGATGGTCTTGACCAAGGTGGATTTACCCTGCCCGTTGGCGCCGAGGATGCCAATACGCTGACCGGACAACACCGACTGCCGTATGTTCTGCACGATGATGCGCTTGACCTGATCTGCATCGGGGTAGCCGACACTGACATCCTGCAGGCTGAGCATGGGATTGGGCAGACTTGCCGGCACCCTGAAGCTGAAATTGAAGTCGGCCTCTGCCAGCAAGGGTGCGATCTTGTCCATGCGCTCGAGCGCCTTGACGCGGCTTTGGGCCTGCTTGGCCTTGGTGGCCTTGGCCTTGAAGCGGTCGATGAATTTCTGCAGGTGGGCGATCCGATCCTGCTGGCGCGCATAGGCCGCCGCTTGCAGGGCCATTTTTTCAGCGCGCTGAGACTCGAACTGGCTGTAATTGCCGGCGTAGCGGAAAAGCAGCCCCTGCTCGATGTGCAAAGTGCTGCGGGTGACTGCATCCAGAAACTCCCGGTCATGGCTGATCACGATCAAGGTGCCGTTGTAGCGCTGCAGCCAGCTCTCGAGCCAGACCAGAGCGTCGAGGTCGAGGTGATTGGTGGGCTCGTCGAGCAGAAGCAGGTCGGAGGGGCACATCAGGGCCCGAGCCAGTTGTAGCCGCATGCGCCAGCCGCCCGAAAAGCTGTTGACCGGCTGCTCCAGTTCGGCCACGCCAAAGCCCAGTCCGAGAATCAGCGCCTGCGCCCGCGCCTTGGCGTCGGAATCACCCGCATCGTGCAGGCGCACGAAGGCCTGGGCTATGCGTTCGCCGTCGGCGTCATCCTGGGCCTCTTGCAGATCGGCCCGGGCCTGCATCAGCCTTTGGTCACCGGCGACCACAAAGTCGCTGGCGCTTTGATCGGTCTCGGGCATGTCCTGGGACACTTGCGCCAATTGCCAATGACTCGGCAGGTTCAATTGGCCGCCATCTTCCTGCAGCAGTCCCGCCAACAGGGCGAACACGCTGGTTTTGCCGGCCCCGTTACGCCCGACCAGGCCTATCTTTTCTCCCGGGTTGATGCTTGCGCTGGCACCATCGAGCAAGACCTTGCTGCCCCGGCGCAAGACAATGTGCCTGAGGCTGATCATCGGGCGGGCAGGGGATCTGTGGCGAGCAGTTGATCGCGCTCCAGCAACAAGACTTGATCGCTGCCCGCACGGGTCTCCAGCCACACCGGGCTCAATTGCGGGAAGGCCTTTTCGAAATTCGCCCGCTCGTGCCCGACTTCCAAAAGCAGTACGGACTTCTCGCTCATGTAGCGGCCTACCTGTTGCAGCACACGCGCAATAAACTCCATTCCGTCCTCACCACCGGCCAGAGCCAGTACTGGCTCGGCCCGGAATTCGGGCGGCAGGCGGGCCATGCTCGCCGCGTTCACATAGGGCGGGTTGCAGACGATCAGGTCATAGGGGCCGGGGCAGTCCCTCAAGCCATCAGATTGGATCAGCTGGACGCGTGCTTCTAACTCGTGCATTTGCAGATTCAGTCGTGCCACGGCCAGCGCGTCCGGGCAGATGTCGCAGGCATCGATCTGCAACTCGGGATAGGTGAGGGCGGCGATGATCGCCAGACTGCCGTTGCCGGTGCACAGATCGAGCGCCCGCCGTGTGTGGTCACCCAGCCAAAGGTCCAGGGTGGCGTCGACCATCAGCTCGGCGATGAACGAGCGCGGGATGATGGCCCGCTTGTCCACGACAAACGGGACGCCGCACAACCAGGCCTGCCCGGTCAGATAGGCAGTGGGCAGGCGCTCAGTGACACGGCGGTCGACCAGCGCCCGCACACGCGAAAGCTCGGGCCCGCTGACCGGACGCTGGCCGATCCGATCGAGGTCGCTGTCCAAGGCCATGTCGAGTGACCACAAAACCAACCAGGCGGCCTCGTCAAAAGTCGTTTGAGTGCCTTGCCCGAGGCCGTTGCTCTGACTGATGCCCGCGGCCTGCAACTGCGCCGCCACCGCTTCGATCAGCGGCAACAAGCGCTGATCGCTCATGGCCGGTCCAAGCGCTCTAGAACGCCGCGATAGATGTTCTTCAAGGGCTCGACATCGGCGACAGCGACATGCTCGTCGATCTTGTGAATGCTGGCATTAATCGGTCCGAACTCAACGACCTGCTCGCAGATGCGTGCAATGAAGCGGCCGTCGCTGGTTCCGCCAGTGGTCGACAGTTCAGTCTGCACGCCGGTGTGCTCGGCAATTGAATCGCGCATGGCCTGTACCAGGGCGCCGGCCGGAGTGAGAAAGGGCTCCCCGCCCAAGGTCCAGCTCAGCTCGTGGTCCACTCGGTGGCGTTGCAAAATCTCGACCACCCGCTGCTTGAGCGTCTCAGCGCTGGACTCGGTCGAGAAGCGGAAATTGAAATCCACCAGCAGTTCCCCCGGAATGACATTGGTCGCTCCCGTCCCGGCATGAATATTGGAGACTTGCCAACTGGTCGGTGGGAAATGGGCATTGCCCTGATCCCATTCGGTGGCCGCGAGCTCAGCCAGGGCCGGTGAAAATCCATGAATGGGATTGCGGGCCAGGTGGGGGTAGGCAATATGCCCCTGCACGCCCCTGACGCGTAGTCGGGCACTGAGCGTACCCCGCCGCCCGTTTTTGATCATGTCGCCCAGGCGCTCGACACTGGTGGGCTCGCCGACGATGCAATAGTCGAGCTGCTGCCCGCGCGCTTGCAACTCGCGAACCACAATCACCGTGCCATCGCGGGACGGACCTTCCTCGTCGCTGGTGAGCAGGAAGGCAAGGGACAAATCGGGATCGGGCCGGGCGGCCAGAAATTCCTCGCAGGCCACCACCATCGCGGCCAGCGAGGTTTTCATGTCGGCGGCGCCGCGGCCGTAAAGCTTACCCTGGTGGTGGCTGGGCACGAAGGGGGCGCTACGCCATTGCTCCAGCGGTCCCGTGGGCACGACATCGGTATGTCCCGCAAAAACCAGGGTGGGCGAGCCGGGGCGACCGGCCCGCCATGCCCACAGATTACTCACTCGAAAATCCGCGGGCCCACTGTCCAGACGCTCGCAGCCAAAGCCCAGAGATTGCAAGCGGGAGGCCAGGAGCTCCAGGCACCCCCCGTCCTGCGGCGTGACGGAGGCGCGGCTGATCAGGTCCTCGGTGAGTTCCAAAGTCGGATTCATGAAGGTGCTCAGTCGCGCAGCAAATCGTTCAGGCTGGTGGTGGCCCGGGTTTTGGCATCGACACGCTTGACGATGACGGCGCAGTACAGGCTGTACTTGCCGCCGGCCTTGGGCAGATTGCCCGAGACCACTACCGATCCGGCCGGCACACGCCCATACAGGACGGTGTCGTTCTCGCGGTCGTAAATAGGGGTGCTCTGGCCGATGTAGACGCCCATCGAAATCACTGAATTTTCCTCAACGATGACGCCCTCGACCACTTCCGATCGCGCCCCGATGAAGCAGTTGTCCTCGATGATGGTGGGGTTGGCTTGCAGGGGCTCGAGCACGCCGCCAAGACCCACGCCTCCCGACAGGTGGACATTGTTACCCACTTGAGCGCAGCTGCCCACGGTGGCCCAGGTGTCCACCATGGTGCCTTCTCCGACCCAGGCGCCAATATTGACATAGCTGGGCATGAGTATGGCCCCCTTGGCAATAAAGCTCCCGCGTCGTGCGACGGCAGGCGGCACGACCCTGACGCCTGCGGCGCGCATCTGCTCGGCATCCAGGTGGGAGAACTTGGTTTTGACCTTGTCGAAAAAACCCAGGTCGCCGGCGCGGATGATCTCGTTGTCGTAGAGCCGGAAAGACAGCAGCACGGCCTTCTTGATCCACTGATGAACGGTCCACTGGCCAACCACCTGACGCGAGGCCACCCGCAGGCTGCCGTTGTTGAGCTGGCTGATGACGCCATCCACCGCATCGCGGATGTCTGAGGGAGCGTTGGCCGGCGAGAATTTGCTGCGATCTTCCCAGGCGGCCTCGATCAGGGCTTGTAGTGCGGGTTGGTTCATGTCGAAGGAGAGTTGGTTTTGATGAATTGCACGATGCGCCGGGCCGCTTCCAGGCATTCCTGGACATCGGCCACCAAGGCCATACGCACCCGGCCAGCGCCCGGGTTAAAGGCCCGCCCTTGCGAATCTGGCGCCTCGCGGCCCAGGTAGCTGCCAGGCAACACCACTACATTGTATTGAGCCAGCAATTGGCGCGAAAACTCGGTGTCCGAGCCGGCAAAGGTGGGCGGCACCGCCGCCCAGAGGTAGAAACCGGCATCCGGCAAGCGCACCTCCATGACCTCTTGAAGAAGCGGCGTGACTTGCGCGAACTTGTCGCGATAGAGCTGTCGGTTCAGACGGACATGTTCCTCGTCATCCCAGGCCGCGCGGCTGGCAGCCTGCACCACTGGGCTCATGGCTCCGCCGTGATAAGTGCGGTAGAGCAAAAACTTGCGCAGGATCTGGGCATCACCGGCTACAAAGCCCGACCGCAGTCCCGGCACATTGCTGCGCTTGGACAGGCTGGTCAGGCTGACCAGGCGCGGGAACTCCTTGCGACCGAGTTGCCAGGCCGCCTGAAGGCCGCCCAGCGGCGCTTCATCCCTGAAGTAGATTTCGCTGTAGCACTCGTCAGAGGCGATAACAAAGCCGAAGCGGTCGCTGAGCTCAAAAAGCGTTTTCCATTCCTGCAGCCCCATCACCGCGCCGGCGGGGTTGCCCGGCGAACAGACATACAGCAGTTGCGTCTGGGCCCAGATCGCTTCGGGCACAGCGGACCAGTCGATGCCAAAGTTGAGCGCGGGTTCGCTCGGCGCATAGTGCAGTTGGGCGCCTGCAAGCAGGGCCGCCCCTTCGTAGATTTGGTAGAAGGGATTGGGGACAACCACGGTGGCTGGACGGCTGAGGTCGATGACCGTCTGCGCCAGCGCAAAAAGGGCCTCGCGCGAGCCGTTGACCGGCAGAATGTGCTGCTGAGCATCGACCGATACCTGATAACGGCGTTCGACCCAGGCCGCTATGGATTGGCGCAAGGCTGGCTCTCCCGCCGTGGCAGGGTAGTTGGCCAGCGAGCCGAGGGCTTGGACCAGCGCGTGCTTGATCAATTCGGGCGTCGCATGACGAGGTTCGCCGATCCCCAAACTGATGGGCGTGTGTTGCGGGTTGGGTTTGATGTCCGCGTGCAAAAGTCGCAAGCGCTCAAAGGGATAAGGCTGCAGTCGCTCAAGCAAAGGATTCATGCCGCCATTATCGATTACATAAGTACGCACATAATGCGATATGCTTTACCCCTTGAGTAATTTCGTTCCCCCATGCAACCAAAGGACGACATTTTTGGAGTTCACCCCGACATTTACAGGCTGCATGCTCAGCGTAACTATGCATGAAGCGGCCTGTTTATTCATGGCGCCCCGGAGGGCGCAGTTGGAAAGTCGCGCCCAAGAGTACTCGGTGGATGTTTTGCACAAGCCGGTGCGCCCGGCCATCTTGCGCAAGGGCCTGCTGGGTCTGCTCGAGCACTGCCCCCGTTAAAGCCGATCAGATCATTCCTGATTCTTACCGATGAAGCGTTCCAACTCGCGCAAACTTTCACCCACCCTCTCCAGGTCCTGCGGGCTGGGGGGCGTTTGCCTGCGAACCGTGGCGAAAAAATAGTGCTTCAGATAGTCG
>VGHR01000088.1 GCA_016868205.1 Betaproteobacteria bacterium | reverse complement strand
GCAGCACCACGACCTGATTCTCACCAGCGGCGGTGTTTCCGTCGGTGAGGAAGACCATGTCAAGCCAGCGGTCCAGGCCCTCGGGCAGTTGCAACTGTGGCAGGTGGCCATCAAGCCGGGCAAGCCCTTTGCCTACGGCCGTATTCATCGGGCACAAGGCTTCGCCCATTTCATCGGATTGCCAGGTAATCCGGTCTCCAGTCTCGTTACCTTCCTGTTGCTGGTGCGGCCCTTTGTTTTGCGTCTGCAGGGAGCCAGTGGCCAGCGGCCCGATGCGCACTTTTTGCCGGCGCACTTTGCCTGGCCCCGGCCCGATAAGCGGCGTGAGTTTCTGCGAGTGCGTCGAAACCCGCAGGGGGGACTTGATTTGTTTCCCAACCAGAGTTCGGGCGTGCTGACTTCGGCCGTCTGGGCCGATGGCTTGGTGGATACGCCGCCTGGCCAGGCGATCGCCTGGGGCGATCGGGTGGCCTTTCTGGCTTTTTCGGATCTGCTGCAATGAGGCGCGTGCATATCAGGTATTTCGCCGCCTTGCGCGAGGCCCTCGGGCCAGGCGAAGAATGGATGACGGCCGCCCAGACGGTGGGTCAGCTGCGCGATGAGCTGATCGCCCGAGGCGATCCGCACGCTCAAGCGCTCGCGCGCAGCCGGCCGGTGCGCGCCGCACTCGATCAGAGCCTGTGTCCCGAGACGCAAGCGCTGGAAGAAGGCTGCGAGGTGGCTTTTTTCCCGCCGGTGACCGGAGGTTGAGCGTGGTAGCACGGGTGTCGATACAGACGGCCGATTTCGATCTGGGGGCCGAACTTGCGGCGCTGCGCGCCCAAGACCTGCGCGTGGGTGCGGTGTGCAGCTTTGTGGGTACCGTGCGCGACCGGCATGCCCAGCTGCAGCGTGGTGCGCCGGTGCCGGTCGGTCCGGTGCAGTCGCTCGAGCTCGAGCATTACCCTGGGATGACTGAAAAATCGATTGAGCTGATGATCGATGCGGCCCTGGGGCGCTTTGACATCTATGCCGCCCGGGTGATTCACCGGGTCGGCCTGCTCAAGCCAGCCGACCAGATCGTGCTGGTGGCGGTCACTTCGGCCCATCGGGGCGAGAGTTTCCAGGCTTGCGAATTTTTGATGGACTATCTCAAGACCCAGGCGCCGTTCTGGAAAAAAGAAGTCACGCCGGAGGGGGCACGCTGGGTCGATGCACGGGTCAGTGACGATGCGGCGCTGGCGCGTTGGGGGCTGGCTGCAGACAACGCCGGGCCGGGGTAGTCTGCGCCGTCAGATGGCCCCTAAAAGGCCCCTGCAAGGTTATTGGCCCGAATGTTGGCGACCGATCGGTTGTGAACTTATCATTGTCCTATGACTCCCACCCCTGCCCGACCCCATCTGCGTATTGCCACCGAAGAGGCCTTTGCCCCGCCGGAAATGATCCGCCTCTACGAGAAGATCCTGGCAGGCAGTGATGTCGACCCGGGCTTCAAGGGCCTGATGGGTTTTTACATGAGCAGTCCCAGCGAGCGCGCCCGGCACATCATGCGCTGCCTGCAGGATCTCGACGAGGTGCGCCTAGCCCATATGGATGAGGCGGGAATCGATCATCAGGTTTTGGCGCTGACGGCCCCGGGCGTGCAGATCATGGACACGGACACGGCGGTGTCTTTTGCGCGGTTTGCCAACGACTTTCTGGCCGATGCGATCAGCCGTCACCCCAAGCGTTTTAGCGGCATGCTCACCCTGCCAGTGCAGGATCCTCGGGCGGCTGCCCTGGAAATCGATCGGGGTGTGCGGCAGTTGGGCATTCGAGCCGCTGTGATCAATTCGCACACGCACGGCCAGTATCTGTCTGACCCCAAGTTCTGGGACATCTTTGCCGCCGCCGAGCAGCACGGCGTGCCGATCTATCTGCACCCCAACTCGTTGCCGCGCAACATGATCGAGCCCTTTCAGGAGTGTGGGCTCGACGGAGCCATCTACGGCTTCGGCGTCGAGACCGGCCTGCATGCGCTGCGCATCATTACCGCGGGCGTGTTTGACCGCTTCCCCAGGCTGCAAATGATCATCGGTCACATGGGCGAGGCCTTGCCTTTTTGGTCGTATCGGCTCGACTATATGCACCAGGCCACGGTGCGCTCCAAGCGTTACGAGAGCATCAAGCCGCTTTTGAAAAAGCCCAGTGACTATTTGCGCGAAAACTTCCACATCACCAACAGCGGCGTCGCATGGGAGCCAGCGATCAAGTTCACCCAATCGATTGTGGGCGTGGACCGGGTTCTCTACGCGATGGACTATCCCTATCAGTACGCTGTGGAAGAAGTGGGGCTGCTCGAGCGCATGGATATGAGCGCCGAGGACAAGAAGAAATTTTTTCAGACCAACGCGCAGGCGCTCTTTGGAATCGGGCCCCTCTGAATCCAGGGCCCACCTGCGGCGCGCCGTATCTTGATGGAAGGAGACACACCAATGAAACCGTTTAAACACTTTGGGCAGGGCCTGATGGCACTGGGGGCTTGCGTACTGGCCGTCAGTGCAGCAGCGCAGAGCTGGCCGACGCAGAGCGTGCGCATCATCGTGCCCTTTACCGCCGGCACGGGTATGGACACCATTGCTCGCGCGGTAGGGCCTCGGCTGAGCGAGCGTTTGGGCCAGCCGGTGGTCATCGTGAACCAGCCTGGAGCCAGCGGCAATATAGGTGCCGATGCAGTGGCCAAGGCCACCGATGGTCATACCCTGCTCATGGGTGCCAACACCATGATGATGGCCTCGCAGATGTACAAGAATGTTCCGTTCAACCCCATCAGGGATTTCGCGCCAATTTCCATGGCCGCCTACGGCACGCTGATGTTGGTGGCCCATCCCAAGACGGGCATCAAGTCGATGGGTGAATTGATTGCCCAGGCCAAGACGCGGCCAGGATCCATTTCATTTGGCTCGCCCGGTGTCGGAACGCCGCACCACATGGCGATGGAACTGTTCAAAGTTCAAACCGGGCTGTTCATGCTGCATGTGCCGTATCGGGGCTCGGCCGGATATACCCAGGACTTGCTTTCCGGTGAGCTTAATGTGGGATTTTTGCCGGTGCATATTGCGCAAGCTTTCGTGCGCGATGGCAAGCTCAATGCCCTGGCGGTGGGCAGTCCCAAGCGACACCCGGTTTCGCCGGGCGTGGCCACCTTTGAGGAGCAGGGTGTCAAGGGTGTGGAGGTCGACCTATGGTATGCCTTTTACGCCCCCGCCCGCACTCCGGTAGCGGTGGTGAGCCGGCTCAACACCGAGATCGCCTCTATCGTGCGCAGCAATGAGGTCAAGGACCTGCTCGGTCGTGCCGGTATGGATGCGTCAGCCTCCACGCCCGATGAGTTGGCGCAGATCGGTCAGAAAGACTATCCCCGCTGGGGCGCGGTGATCAAGCGCAACGGCATCTCCGCTGAATGAGCGCTGACCCGATTGTGGTGATAGGCGGCGGTATCGCCGGCCTGTCCTTTGCGCTTTCGCTGCACCAGCGGGGCCTGCGCTGCGAGGTCTATGAGAGCGTGCCGCAGATCAAGGAGCTCGGGGTGGGCATCACCCTGTTGCCTCATGCGATGCGGGAGCTTTCAGCCCTGGGGGTGCAGCCTCAGCTGGAGGCGGCGGGCATCGAGAACCTCGAGAGCGTTTTCTTCAACCGTTTCGGACAGTTCATTTACCGCGAGCCGCGCGGCCGTCATGCGGGCTATCCCTTGCCGGAGATCGGCATACACCGGGGCAAGCTGCACCGCATCTTGTATGAAGCCGCCCTCGAGCAGCTCGGGACGCAGCGGATCCACACCGGTCATCGTTGCGCCGGCGTGAGTCAGGACGCATCGGGCGTCTCCGTGCACTTTACCGACGCACAGGGTCGGGCACTCGATCCGGTGCGTGCGAGTGTTGTGGTTGCCTGTGACGGCATCCATTCGGCGGTACGAAAGCAGTTCTATCCCGACGACAAGGTGGCTTTTGCCGGCATCAACACCTGGCGCGGCGTGACCCGGCACAAGCCCATCCTGAGCGGCAAAAGTTACATGCGCGTCGGGTCCATACGCACCGGCAAGATGGTGATCTACCCCATCATCGACAACATCGACGGTCAGGGTCTGCAGCTGATCAATTGGATGGCCGAGATTGAGGGCAGCAGTCAGGTCATGAACGACTGGAATCAAGGCGGTCGGGCCGAAGACTTCGCGTCTATTTTCAAGGACTGGACCTTCGACTGGCTCGATGTGCCGGCCCTGATTCTTAACGCCGATCAGATCCTCGAATACCCGATGGTCGACAAAGATCCGGTGCCCCAGTGGACCTTTGGCCGGGTGACATTGATGGGAGATGCCGCTCACCCGATGTACCCGCGGGGCTCCAACGGCTCGGCCCAGGCCCTGATTGATGCGCGCACCCTGGCCACCGAGTTGGCGCGCGGCGGCGATGCGGTGGCCGCGCTGTCGGCCTATGAAGCCCAGCGGCGGGAGGCTACCGCCCGGGTGGTACTGACCAACCGCAGCCAGCCTCCCGATGTGATCAATATCCGGGTGGAGGAGCTCAGTGGTGACCGTCCATTCCGGCATATTGATGATGTCATCAGCCAGGATGAGTTGCGCGCGCTGTCGGACCACTACAAGAAGATCGCTGGCTTCTCGCTGGAGGCAGTCAGAGGCTGAGACGAGGCCTCATCGCGTCGAGGGCGGCGCCCCTACCAGTTGGGCCGCGTTCATTGGGTCGTGGGAGCCGCGCCTATGCGCTCACACAGGTATCCTGATCATCATGATCAGGGAGGCTGTGGGTGCCGCGATCCCCTCAGTTGAGGTAGCGCGGCTTGTCTTTGGTCGGGCTGGGCTCGGCCTCGTCGGCCGCCGTCGGCTCCTGCACCACCGCTTCGGGCAGCGCTTTGAGCTCAGCGCCCTGCAGCCATCCTGACCCCTTGATCGCCAAATGCAACAGTCGCAGCAGCCCCTGGGTCAGGGTAATGTCCATCACGATTTGCATATCGCGTTGGCGATGGGGCAGTTTTTCGATCAGGGCCATCTCAAGCTTGCCTGCGCGCAAGGGGCTCAGCTTGAGCTCGGTCACCAGCAGGGGCTCATCGCCCAGCGGCAGGGCGCTGGGCTGATCGCGAAACGGGGTCTGATAGTCGCCCGCGTAGACAGCCGCCTCCTTCTTGAAGTTGTGCGCCATCTGCTCGCGCTGCTCGGCCGGTGGCGCTGCCGGATCGGGCGCCGGGAGGTGGGCACGAAGCTGTTCCTGCGAGCTATGGCTGAGCACGGGCAGTAATTGCAGGCTGAAGCGGCGCGTTAGCCAGATGCGAAACTCCTCACCTCCCGGGCTGTTGATGCGCACAAGCAGCCGGTCCTGCTCGACGATGTAGCTAACATTCACCTGATGGATGTTCATCTCTTGATTCTAGGCAGTAGAGGTCCGATCGCCTTGCGATTGAGTGTTGGGGTGCCGGTGATTTGTTGCGCCCCCCTGGATGCAGGGCAAGCCTTGAAATAGCGCGGAGCGACTCAAGTTACATCGTGATTCGTATCGGGAGTTGTCATGCGTCAAGACAAACTGACCACCAAATTTCAGCAGGCTTTGGCCGATGCCCAGTCGATTGCCCTGGGGCGCGACCATCCTTACATCGAGGCGGTTCATGTGCTGGCGGCCATGCTTTCACAAGATGAGGGACCGCGGGCCTTGATGCAAAGGGCTGGGGTCAATCTCGGCGGCCTGGAGGCGGCGGTGGAAGCGGGCCTCAAGAAGCTGCCTCAGGTTGAGGGGCAGGATCAGATCCAGATCGGGCCGGACCTGGCCCGTTTGCTCCAGGCCACCGAGAAAGAGGCCATCAAGCGAGGCGATGCCTTCATAGCCGCCGAGCTTTTTCTTTTGGCCTGTGCCGATCACAAAGGCGATATCGGGCGCCTGGCGCGCGAGAACGGCATGACCCGATCCGTGCTTGAGGCAGCCATTGCGGTCGTGCGTGGTGGCCAGAAGGTCGGCAGTGCCGAGGCGGAAGGTCAGCGCGAGGCGCTGCGCAAGTACACCCTGGACCTGACCGAGCGGGCGCAGGCTGGCAAGCTCGATCCGGTTATTGGCCGCGATGATGAGATACGACGCGCGATCCAGGTCCTGCAGCGGCGCAGTAAGAACAACCCGGTGCTCATCGGTGAGCCCGGCGTGGGCAAGACGGCCATCGTCGAGGGCTTGGCCCAACGCATCGTCAACGGCGAGGTGCCCGATTCGCTCAAGGGCAAGCGGGTTTTGTCGCTGGACATGGCCGCTTTGCTGGCCGGTGCCAAATACCGGGGTGAGTTTGAGGAGCGGCTCAGGGCGGCTCTCAATGAGCTGGCCAAGGATGAGGGCCAGACCATCGTCTTCATTGACGAGTTGCACACCATGGTCGGGGCGGGCAAAGCAGAGGGGGCCATCGATGCCGGCAACATGCTCAAACCTGCGCTGGCCCGGGGCGAGCTCCATTGCGTCGGTGCCACTACGCTGGACGAATACCGCAAGTATGTCGAGAAGGACGCTGCCCTGGAGCGACGCTTCCAGAAAATTTTGGTTGACGAGCCCTCTGTGGAAGCCACTATCGCTATCCTGCGCGGCCTACAGGAGAAATACGAAAAACACCACGGGGTGCAAATCACCGATCCGGCCATTGTGGCGGCGGCGGAGCTCTCCCACCGCTACATCACCGACCGCTTCCTACCCGATAAAGCCATCGATCTGATCGACGAGGCGGCGGCCAAGATCAAGATAGAAATTGATTCCAAGCCCGAGGTGATGGACAAGCTCGATCGCCGTCTGATTCAGTTGCAGATCGAGCGAGAAGCGGTGCGTCGCGAGAAAGACGAGGCCTCGCAAAAGCGTTTTGGCCTGATCGAGGAAGAAATTGCCAAGCTGCAAAAGGAAATTGCAGACCTCGAGGAAATTTGGCGTGCTGAAAAGGCTCAGGCCCTGGGCTCTAAAGATGTCATGGAGGCCATCGACCGCATTCGTCACCAAATCGAGGAGTACACCCGCAAGGGCGACTTCAACAAGGTGGCCGAGTTGCAGTACGGCAAGTTGCCCGAACTGGAAAAACATCTCAAGCAGGCTCAGGCCAGCGAGCAGGTCAAGGCTGGCGCCCCCAAGTTGTTGCGCACCCAGGTTGGAGCCGAGGAAATCGCCGAGGTGGTGGCCCGTGCCACCGGCATTCCGGTCTCCAAGCTGATGCAAGGCGAGCGCGACAAGCTGCTTCAAATGGAAGACAAGTTACACCAGCGGGTGGTGGGTCAGGACGAGGCGATTTCTGCGGTGGCTCACGCCATCCGCCGCTCTCGCTCGGGCTTGTCCGATCCCAATCGACCCACCGGCTCTTTTTTGTTCCTGGGCCCCACGGGTGTGGGCAAGACGGAGTTGTGCAAGGCCTTGGCAGCCTTCCTGTTCGACAGCGAAGACCACCTGGTGCGCATCGACATGAGCGAGTTCATGGAAAAGCAGTCGGTCGCAAGGCTGATCGGCGCGCCGCCGGGTTATGTAGGCTATGAGGAGGGCGGTTACCTCACTGAGGCAGTGCGCCGCAAGCCCTACAGCGTGCTGTTGCTCGACGAAGTTGAAAAAGCCCACCCCGATGTTTTTAATGTGCTGCTGCAGGTGCTCGACGATGGGCGACTGACCGATGGTCAGGGTCGTACGGTGGACTTCAAGAACACCGTCATCGTGATGACTTCCAACATCGGTTCTCCCCTCATCCAGTCCATGGTCGGCCGGCCAGCCGAAGACATCAAGGACGCGGTGGTCGATGAGCTCAAGAACCACTTTCGTCCCGAGTTTCTCAACCGTATCGACGAAACCGTGGTTTTCCACGGCCTCGATGCTCGAAACATCGAGGCCATTGCGCGCATTCAATTGCAGGTACTAGTCAGTCGCTTGCAGAAGATCGATCTGTCCTTGCAGGTTTCGGAGGCAGCCATTCAGGAGCTGGCCAAGGTGGGGTTTGATCCAGTCTTTGGTGCGCGGCCGCTCAAGCGGGCGATTCAGCAGCGTATAGAAAATCCGCTGTCAAAGTTGCTGCTTGAGGGGCGATTCCCGCCCAAGAGCACCATAGGGGTGGGTGTCGATCCGATCCGACAGCCTGGCGTGTTTGGCTTTACCGGTTTGCCGGCGACACCCTGATCGCCGCCAGGCGCAACAGGCCCGGCTGACAAAGGCGCTACCATGGGGACCAATGAGCGCCCCGGCCCTGTCTGCGCCCCCCGCCCTTCGGCAGGACATCACCCTGATCGGGCTGGTGGGGGTGGCCCACATGATCAGCCACTTCAGCCAGTTGCTGTTGCCACCGCTGTTTCCCTGGCTCAAGGACCACTTCGATGTCAGCTACGCCCAGTTGGGCTTCGTGTTGACGGTGTTTTTTGTCGTCTCGTGTGCGGTGCAGGCGGCGGCTGGTTTTCTGGTGGATCGTTTCGGTCCCCGGCCCGTGCTGTATGTGGGCTTGGCGGCGATCGCGCTGTCGTGTTTTGGTTACGCGGTCAGTACCAACTACTGGATGCTCACCTTTTTTGCGGGGCTGGCTGGCCTGGGCAATGGTGTCTTCCATCCGGTCGACTACACCCTGCTCAATCGCAGGGTCAGTCCGCACCGTCTTGGCCATGCCTACAGCGCGCATGGCATCACCGGCACCCTGGGCTGGGCCATCGCTCCGGCCCTGATGACGGGCGTAGCGCTGGCTCATTCGTGGCAGGCTGCGCTGGCCGTGGGAGGCTTGGTGGCTCTGGCTGTGCTGACCCTGCTGCTTCTGAACCACAGCCGCCTGGCCCTGGATGTATCGGCCTCGCGCCAACAGGTGGCCGATGGTGATTTTTATTTCCTGCGCTTGCCGGCGGTGTGGATGTGCTTCCTCTTCTTTTTCCTGTTCGCCACCGTGCTCGGCGTGGTCCAGGCCTTCGCGCCTGAGGCGAGCCGGCAGTTGCACGACATCGAGCTGTCCGGTGTGGCGCTGTGCCTGACGGTCTACATGGTTGGCAGTGCCCTGGGTATGGTGGGTGGGGGTTTTCTGGTGCAGGATCCCAGCCGATGCGACAAAGTGGTGGCGGCGGCCTTCATGGTTGCAGCCACCCTGGCCTTGGTACTGGCCTTGAGCCCTTTGCCTGCCTGGATGGTGCCGGTGCTTTTTGGCTTGATGGGCTTGACCTCGGGTACGGCTGGCCCGTCGCGCGATTTGTTGGTCAAGCAGTCGACCCCGGCCAATGCATCGGGCCGTGTCTATGGGGTGGTGTACGGCGGTCTGGATGTGGGGCAAGCCATCACGCCGCTGATTTTTGGCTTGCTGATGGACCACGGTCAGTTCCGGGGGGTACTGATAGGACTGGCCCTTGTGCAGTGCAGCCTGATTTTCAGCGCTTATTGGCTGCGCTCGGTGCGCCGGCTTTGACGCCGGCCAATTGGGCGCGGGCACAATGGCAGCATGACTTCAATGATCGCTGGGCATCTGCTGGTCGATTGCCTCCTGGCCCAGGGGGTAACGCATTGTTTTGGCGTACCGGGCGAGAGCTATCTGGCCGTGCTTGATGGTCTGCATGCGCGCAGAGACCGCATCCGTTTTGTAACCTGCCGGCAAGAGGGGGGTGCGGCCTTCATGGCCGAGGCGCATGGCAAGCTCACTGGGCGGCCGGGTGTGTGCATGGTGACCCGTGGGCCGGGTGCGACCAATGCATCGATCGCCGTACACACTGCTTTTCAAGATTCCACACCCATGGTGCTGCTGGTGGGCGATGTCGCCAGTGACTGCCGTGACCGGGAAGCCTTCCAGGAGCTCGATTACTCGAGTTTCTTTGGCCCCAGTACCAAGGCAATGGCCAAGCGGGTCGAGCGCATCGACGACGCCGACCGTATCCCTGAATACATCGCCCGAGCCTTTGCCACCGCCCTTAATGGTCGGCCGGGACCGGTGGTGCTGGTCCTGCCCGAAGACATGCTCATGGCCCAGACTCAGTCGCAGCCGCTTGCGCGGGTGGAGCCGGTGCAGGCCTGGAGCGATCCGGGCAGTCTGCGCACGCTGCGCGCCCTGCTGCTGGAGAGCCAGCGCCCGCTGGTGATCGCCGGTGGCAGCGGCTGGACCCCTCAAGCGGCGCAGGCGCTGGAGCGTTTTGCCGAGAACTGGCAACTGCCGGTGGCGAACGCCTTTCGTTTTCAGGACATCTTCGACAACCACCATCGGCTCTACGCTGGTGATGTGGGCATCGGCATCAATCCTCGTTTGGCCCAGCGGGTACGCCAGAGCGATTTGCTCATCGTCATCGGCGCTCGCTTGGGCGAGATGACCACGGGCAGCTACACCTTGCTCAAGCCGCCCAAGCTGACACAAAAGCTGGTGCACATCCATGCCGGGGCTGAGGAGCTCAATCGCGTGTACCAAGCCGACTTGGCCATCAATTCGACCCTGAACGCGGCGGCACGCTCGCTGGAGGTGCTCACGGCGCCCAAAGACCTGCCCTGGGATGACTGGGCCCGCGATGCGAATGCCGATTACCTGGCCAACCTGCAACCGCCACCCGCAGGCACCTGGCCCGGGACCATCGATATGCCCGCCCTTGTTGCCGTGCTGCAAAAGCACCTGCCGAGCGATGCGGTACTGACCAACGGGGCGGGTAATTTCGCCAGTTGGGTGCACCGTTTCTTCAAGCACCGGGGCCTGGCCCAGGGCCACAAGACGCAGTTGGCCCCAACGGTTGGTGCAATGGGCTACGGCGTGCCCGCCGGTATTGCCGCTTCCATTACCACCGGCCGTGTGGCGCTGACCATGGCGGGCGATGGCGACTTTCTGATGAACGGGCAGGAGTTGGCCACGGCGGTACAGCATGGGGGAAAGAGCATCATCGTGCTG
>VGHR01000087.1 GCA_016868205.1 Betaproteobacteria bacterium | reverse complement strand
TGCACTGGCATGTCATGGGGGGCCCCCGGCCATGGTTGCGCGGCTGAGCGGCCCCCGGCGCACCCCCGCGTGCTCAAGGTCATCGGCCCGCCAGGCTTTGCGGTCGTTTCAGGACCGATAGAATGGCCGCAACAGGCGCGGGTGCACCCCGACGCAATTTGAGGAGTTCATCATGGGTTCGTTTTCCATCTGGCATTGGCTCATCGTTTTGGCCATCGTGGTCATGGTTTTTGGCACCAAGAAGCTCAGGAACCTGGGCTCCGATCTTGGCGGGGCGGTCAAGGGCTTTAAGGACGGCATGAAGGATGGCGGTGCATCGGCTCCGCCGGCTGAAGACCCGTCCAAGCCGCCGGCTGCCCAGGTGCCGCATCAGGCGGCAGCCACCGCCGTCGACGACAAAAACACCATTGATGTGCAGGCACGCCCGAAGTCCTGACCCCCTGCGATGACCGGCCTCCTCCCGAGAGGCGGCCGACTTCAAACTACCCATGATCGAGCTGGGCATTTCCAAGATGGCCTTGATCGGCGTTGTTGCGCTGATCGTCATCGGTCCCGAGAAACTGCCGCGCGTGGCCCGAACAGTCGGTGCCCTGCTGGGCAAGGCCCAGCGCTACATGGCCGATGTTCGTGCCGAGGTCAATCGATCCATGGAGCTCGATGAGCTCAAGAAAATGAAGGAATCGGTGGAAACAGCCGCCCGCGATGTGCAAAGCTCGGTGCAGAGCTCGGCGCAGGACTTCGAGCAATCCTGGAACGAGGCCACCCGGTCGCTCGAGCAGGCGGCCACCCCGGTCGATGTGCCGGCCATGGTGGTCTTCCCCGAGTACAAGCACCCTGGCAAAAAGTGGCGGCTCAAGCAGGGCGCCACGCCTCAGTGGTACAAGGCTCGGGCGGGTGTGCGCACCCGGGCCCTCTCAGGCGCGGCCCGGGTGGCGCGTTACCGCCCCCGATCGGCGCCCCGGGTCTGACCGGACGAGTTGACGCACGCCATGAGTTCCACCCCAGACGAAAAAACCGACGAACTGGCCGGTACCGAGCAGCCTTTCGTGCAGCACCTGATGGAGCTGCGCGACCGGTTGATCAAGGCCATCGCCGCCATTGGCGTGATGGCGATCGCTCTGGCGCTCTACCCTGGCCCGGGCTCCTTGTACGATTTACTGGCGGCGCCTCTGGTGGCCACTTTGCCGCAGGGTGCGACCCTGATTGCGACGAATGTGATCTCGCCTTTTATGGTGCCGATCAAGATTCTTTTTTTGGCCGCCTTCATGCTGGCGCTGCCTGTCGTGCTCTATCAGGTCTGGGCCTTCGTGGCGCCGGGGCTGTATTCGCACGAGAAGCGGCTGGTTCTGCCCCTGGTGGTCTCGAGCACGGCGCTGTTTTTTATCGGTGTGGCCTTTTGCTATTACTTCGTTTTCGGCCAGGTCTTTACTTTTATTCAGGGCTTTGCGCCCAAATCCATCACGGCCGCCCCCGATATTGAGGCCTATCTGAGTTTTGCTATCGGTATGTTTCTGGCCTTCGGGCTGGCCTTCGAAGTACCGGTGGCGGTGATCTTGTTGGTGCGCATGGGTATCGTCTCCACGGAGCAGTTGCGTCAGTGGCGCGGCTATTTTTGGGTGGGTGCGGCGGTGGTGACTGCCATGGTCACGCCGCCCGACGCCGGCTCGATGATCATGTTGCTGGCCGTTGTCGGGGCACTCTACGAAGTGGGCATCATCGCCGCCCAGATGTTCGTCAAGCACACGAAAAAAGCCGATGAGGACAGTTCGGGCAATGAGGCGCCGGGCGGCGACGCGCCCAAACCCTGAGTTCTTCGGGGCCTTGCGTCTTAACGGGTGACTTTGGGAGCCGGTCGCATACCGGGCGTGATGCTCAGCGCTGCACGCCCTTCGCGGCGCTCCAGCCCGAGCTGGGCGGGCTCACCGGGCTTGAGGGCGGCCACTGCGCTTAGAAGTTCAGACACATTGCGCACCGGCCGTCCGGCCACCGAAGTGATTACATCGCCAGGCTTGAGGCCGGCCTGGGCAGCCGGACCGTTTTGCAACACGCCGGTGATGATCACGCCCTCCTGCGCCTTGACATTGAAGGCTTGGATCAGCTCCGGGTTGAGCTCCTGGGGCTCCACGCCGATCCATCCGCGGGTAACCCGCCCATCACGCACGATGGCATCGAGCACCTGCCGGGCGGTGGAGACCGGGATGGCAAAGCCGATGCCCAGCGAGCCGCCCGAGCGGGAGTAAATGGCGGTGTTGATGCCCAGCAAGTGGCCCTGGGTGTCGACCAGCGCGCCGCCTGAGTTGCCGGGGTTGATGGCCGCATCGGTCTGAATGAAGTTTTCAAAGACATTGATGCCCAACTGGTTGCGTCCGAGCGCGCTGACGATGCCGCTGGTCACCGTCTGGCCCACGCCAAAGGGGTTGCCGATGGCCAGGACCTGATCGCCGATTTCAAGCTCGTCCGAATTGCCCATGACGATGGCCGGCAGCTGGCCCAATTCGATGCGCAGAACGGCCAGATCGGTCTCTGGGTCGGTGCCGACCAGGCGAGCACGGGCCGTACGCTGGTCATTGAGCGTCACTTCGATGTTGTCCGCCCCTTCGATCACATGGTGGTTGGTCAGGATGTAGCCATCGGGGCTAACGATCACCCCGCTGCCCAGGCCCTGCTGCGCTTCGGCCGGGTCTTGATCCCCAAAGAAAAAGCGAAACCAGGGGTCGGCCAGTTGTTTCTGCCGGGTACCGGCTTTGCTGGCCGTGATGCTCACCACAGCGGCGGAGGCGCTTTTGGCGGCTTTACTGAAACTGCCAATCGCCCCGGCCCGGGTTGTGCCGGCTGGGGCCTGCAGCAACGCCACTTCGGGTGCCGGGCGCAGCCACTGCGGCTTGAGCGTGGCCACCACAAAATAGGTGGCCAGCAGCACCGTGACGGTCTGGGAGAACACAAGCCAGTACTTGCGCATAAAGGGTTCAAAAGGTGGGTGGGCCGGGCCTTTGACGGCGATGCCGGGATTTTCAATCAGATCGGGGCCGGCGTGAGGAGCTGCGGCGAGATAATCTCAGGATGCCCCCGCCTTCATCGCTCGCGCCGCAGACTTTGGTGGACCGCCAGGTACTGCTCGGCCGTTTCGACCAGATCTTGCAGCCAGAACGCTTTCGCGATTACGGGCCCAACGGTCTGCAGGTGGAGGGGCGGCCGCAGATTGGTCGCATCATCTCCGGTGTGACGGCCAGTTTGGCCCTGATCGAGGTGGCAGTGGCGCGCGGTGCCGATGCCCTGTTCGTGCACCACGGATTGTTCTGGCGTGGGCAGGACGGCCGGGTCACCGGCTGGCTGCGGCAGCGGCTGGCTTTGCTGCTGGCCCACGAAATCAATCTCTTCGCCTACCACCTGCCGCTTGATGCCCACCCCGAGCTGGGCAATAACGCGCAGTTGGCGCGGCAATTGGGACTGTCTGCCTGGCCGGGGCCGGTGGGTCGTTTTGGCGAAAACGACCTGGGGTTTCTGGGCGAGGCGCTGGCTGGGCCGGTGCAGTCGCCGCAGGCCCTGGCTCAGCAGATTCAAGTCGCCCTGGGTCGGCCGGTCACGCTGGTGGCCGGGCAGGGTGGCCCGCTGCGGCGCATCGCCTGGTGCACCGGAGGGGCCCAGAGCTACTTCGAGGCAGCCATCGCCGCGGGCGCCCAGGTATTTATCACCGGTGAGATTTCCGAGCCTCAGGCGCACCTGGCCCGCGAGACGGGCGTGAGCTTTATCGCTTGCGGCCACCATGCCTCCGAGCGCTATGGCGCTGCGGCGGTGGCGGCGGCGGTGGCCCTCGAAATGGGCTTGCAGCACGAGTTTGTAGACATCGACAACCCGGCATGAAGCCCATCGTCCTGAGTATGGGGGATGCCGCTGGCATCGGTCCCGAAATCATTCTCAAGGGCCTGGATCAGGCCCCGCAGGAGGCCCCGGGCTGCGTGGTCTACGGCGACATGGCGGTCATGCGAAGGGCCCAGTCCCTGTTGGGCTTGCAGGGCCTGAGGCTGGCCGAGGTGTCCGATCTGGCGCAGCTCGCTGCCCTGCCGGCGTCATGCCTGGGCGTGATTCAGGCTTGTGAGTTGCCCGCTCCGCCCCCATGGGGGCGTATCAGCGCCGAGGCTGGCCGCGCCGCAGCGCAGTGTGTCAGCGCCGCCGCCCGGGCGGTGCTCAACGGCCAGGCGGCGGCCCTCGTCACTGCCCCCCTGAACAAAGAGGCGCTTTCGGCGGCGGGGCTGCCCTGGTCGGCCTACCCGGGACACACTGAGCTCTTGCAAGCCCAGGCGGCAGAGCATCTCGGGCGACGGGTCGAGGAACTGCCGGTGCGCATGATGCTCGTCAGTCCTCAACTGCGCACTGTGCTGGTGAGCATCCACCTCCCGCTGCGCCAGGCGCTGGATCTGCTGAGCACCGAAGGCATCCTCACGACCCTGGAGGTGGCCGATGCCGCTTTGCGGCCCCTGCTTGGCCGCGCACCCATCCTGGCAGTGGCCGGAGTCAATCCCCATGCTGGCGAGGGCGGGCTGTTCGGGACCGAGGAGACTGAGATCATCGCCCCAGCGGTAAGCCGGGCCCGGCAGGCCGGGATGCAGGTCAGCGGGCCGCACGCGCCTGACACGGTCTTCATGCAGGCGCGAGAAGGCCGGTTCGATGCGGTGGTGGCGATGTACCACGACCAGGGACTGATTCCGGTCAAGTACCTCGGGCTGGCCCATGGCGTCAATGTCACCCTGGGACTGCCCTTGTTGCGCACCAGCCCCGATCATGGCACGGCCTTCGATCTGGCTGGCACCGGTCGTGCTGATGCATCGAGCTGGCTGGCGGCCCTGCGTCTTGCGCGTTCCTCGATCGCGAGCTAAGCCCTTTCGACCAGGGTTCTCGACCCGGCCCGCTGATTGCGCCCGGCGCTCCGGTTTGGTCGAGGGTGACCGTGGGCAGAGGGTCCGGGCGGCTGAGGGGCTTGACGCCTCCGCTACAATCTTGGGGTTGACCCTAGTAGTCCTCTAAAGCGCGAGTTTCGAAAGACTTCCATGACCCCTAGCAGCCAAGCAAGCGCGGCGCCCGAAGCGGGGCCCCTTGACCCCACCAAGAGAAACTGGATTCTGGCTACGGCTGCCGTCGGCGGCGCCGGAGCCGCCGCAGTCGCGGTGCCCTTTGTCAGTACCTTTCAGCCCTCCGAGCGAGCCAAGGCTGCCGGGGCGCCCGTCGAGGTGGATATCTCGGCCCTCAAGCCTGGCGAGAAGGTTACCGTCGAGTGGCGCGGCAAGCCGGTTTGGATCATCCGTCGCACGCCTGAACAGCTCGAGACCCTCAAAAGAACCGAAGCCGAGTTGGCCGACCCCAAGTCGCAGCGCAATCCGGCCGAACTCACCCCCGATTACGCGCGCAACCAGCACCGGTCGATCAAGCCCGAGGTTCTGGTGGCTGTGGGCATCTGCTCGCACCTGGGCTGCTCGCCGGTGGACAAATTTCAGACCGGCGCCCAACCCTCTTTGCCCGATGATTGGACCGGGGGTTTTCTGTGCCCCTGCCATGGTTCGACCTTCGATATGGCCGGGCGGGTGTTCAGGAACAAGCCGGCGCCTGACAACCTGGAGGTCCCGCCGCACATGTATCTGTCGGATACCAAGCTGCTGATCGGCGAGGACAAGAAGGCCTGACATCGTTGCCGCATGCGCCGCTTGGCCGCATCGAATGGAGTAGGAACACCAAAATGGCAGAACTCAAAGAAATCTCCCCGGACGCCCCCATGAGCGCCAAGCTCTTGAACTGGGTGGACAACCGTTTCCCGGCCTCCAAGATGTTCCAGGAGCACTTGAGCGGCTATTACGCGCCCAAGAACCTCAATGTCTGGTACATCTTCGGCTCGCTATCGCTGCTGGTGCTGGTGATCCAGATCGTCACGGGCATCTTCCTGACCATGAACTACAAGCCCGATGCGGCCCTGGCCTTCGGCTCGGTCGAGTACATCATGCGCGATGTGCCCTGGGGCTGGCTCATCCGCTACATGCATTCCACCGGCGCTTCAGCTTTCTTCATCGTGGTCTATCTCCACATGTTCCGTGGCCTGATTTACGGCAGCTACCGCAAGCCGCGTGAACTGGTCTGGGTCTTTGGCTGCGCCATCTTCCTGACCCTCATGGCCGAGGCTTTCATGGGCTACCTGCTGCCGTGGGGTCAGATGAGCTACTGGGGGGCGCAGGTCATTGTGAACCTGTTTTCTGCCATCCCTTTCATTGGCCCGGACCTGGCTGCTGATTCGGGGTGACTTCGTGGTTGGCGATGCCACCCTGAACCGCTTTTTTGCCTTCCATGTGATCGCTGTGCCCCTGGTGCTCCTGGGCTTGGTGGTGGCCCACATCATCGCGCTGCATGAGGTTGGCTCGAACAACCCGGACGGTGTAGACATCAAGGCCAAGAAGGACGCCAGTGGCAAACCTCTCGATGGCATTGCTTTCCATCCCTTCTACACGGTGCACGACATCTTCGGCGTGAGCGTGTTCTTGCTGGTGTTCTCGGCGGTGGTGTTCTTTGCCCCCGAGGCCGGCGGTTATTTCCTTGAGTACAACAACTTCATCCCGGCCGATCCGCTCAAGACGCCGGCGCACATCGCTCCGGTCTGGTACTTCACGCCGTTTTATTCCATGTTGCGTGCCATCACCACGCAGATGATGTATGTGCTGGTGCTCTGTGTCGTCGTTGCTGCCGTGCTGGCCATCCTCCGGGGGGGGCTGAGCACCGTGTTCAAGGGCGTGGTGGCGGTTGGCGCGGTGCTGCTGTGTGTTTTCATGCTCAGCATCGACGCCAAATTCTGGGGTGTGGTGGTCATGGGCGGTGCTGTGATCATTCTCTTCTTTTTGCCCTGGCTGGACCGCAGCCCCGTCAATTCGATCCGTTACCGGCCAAGCTGGAACAAGTGGCTCTATGGCATCTTTGTCATCAACTTCCTGGTTCTGGGCTACCTGGGCATCAAGCCACCCTCGCCGATCAATGAGCGCGTTTCGCAGGTCGGCACCCTGTTTTATTTCGGCTTTTTCTTGCTCATGCCCTGGTGGAGCCGTTTGGGCCACTTCAAGACGGTGCCCGATCGCGTGAATGTTGCCCACTGAGTTCGGCTGGAGCCTACTGACATGAAACGAATCCAACAACTGCTACTGGCTCTGCTTGCTTCGGGCTGCCTGTCCGCTCAGGCGGCCGGCGGGGGTATCGCCTGGGACAAGGCACCGGATCGCACCAACGATTTCGCGGCTCTGCAAAACGGCGCCAAGATCTTTGTTAACCACTGCCTCAACTGTCATTCGGCCGCCTTTATGCGTTACAACCGTCTGACCGACATCGGCCTGACGGAAAAACAAATCAAGGACAACCTGCTCTTTGCCACCGACAAGGTCGGCGAGACCATGAAAGCCGCGATCGATCCCAAGCAGGCCAAGGACTGGTTTGGCGGCAATCCACCGGACCTCACCCTCATCGCGCGTTCGCGAGCGGCGGCTGGCAAGGGCAGCGGCCCGGATTACCTCTACACCTACCTGCGCACTTACTACCGCGATGACACCAAGGCCGGCGGATGGAACAACCTGGCCTTTCCCAATGTGGGTATGCCCCACGTGTTGTGGGAGTTGCAGGGCGAACGCCAACCCGTTTTCGAGAAGGTCTCCTCGCATGGGCAGGAGGTGCAGGTCCTCAAAGGCTGGAAGCAGGTCACCCCGGGCGCGATGTCTGCGCGCGAATACGACGATGCGATCGCTGACCTGGTGTCCTATCTCGACTGGATGGCCGAGCCTGCCCAAAACACCCGCGTTCGCATTGGGGCCTGGGTACTGCTCTTTCTGGGCTTGTTCATTGTCGTAGCCTGGCGCCTGAACGCAGCCTATTGGAAAGACGTCAAATAATTGTCCGGTTCAGCCTGCGGGCTGACCTTCTTGGGAGTGGCAACCGCGGGAGCGCCCCGCCGGTTCCCACTCCTTGTGTTTCAGGAGACCTGTAGTCATGATGGTTTTGTACTCGGGCACGACCTGCCCTTTTTCCCACCGTTGCCGTTTTGTGTTGTTCGAGAAGGGGATGGACTTCGAGATTCGCGATGTCGACCTGTACAACAAGCCGGAGGACATCAATGTGATGAATCCCTACGGACAGGTACCCATCCTGGTCGAGCGTGATCTCATCCTCTATGAATCCAACATCATCAATGAGTACATCGATGAGCGTTTCCCGCACCCCCAGCTGATGCCGGGTGACCCAGTGGACCGGGCCCGTGTGCGCTTGTTCCTGCTCAACTTCGAGAAGGAATTGTTTGTCCATGTCAGCACCCTGGAGTCGCGGGCGGCCAAAGGCAATGAGAAGACACTGGAGAAGGCCCGCTCGCATATCCGTGATCGCCTGACCCAGCTGGCCCCGGTGTTCCTCAAGAACAAATTCATGCTGGGCGAAAATTTTTCCATGCTCGATGTGGCCATCGCGCCTCTGCTCTGGCGCCTCGACTACTACGGTATCGATCTGTCCAAAAATGCGGCGCCGCTGCTTAAGTACGCCGAGCGTATCTTCTCGCGTCCGGCCTACATTGAAGCCCTGACGCCGTCCGAGAAGGTGATGCGCAAGTGAGTCTGCGGGGCGTGGCTGTGATGTGCGCGAGGCTGATTTGACCGAGCTGCTCAAAGGACCGGAGCCGGGCTCGACCCGGCCCTATCTGATCCGCGCCTTGTATGAATGGTGTTCGGACAATGGCTTGACACCCTATGTGGCGGTGCAGGTCGACGAGACCGTCCAGGTACCGCGCGAGTATGTAAAAAACAATGAGATCGTCCTCAATATCAGTCTTGATGCCACGAGCTCCCTGCAACTGGGCAATGACTTTATTGAATTCAAGGCGCGCTTTGGCGGCGTGGCCCGGGAGATCGTTGTTCCGGTCCATCGTGTGATTGCCATCTATGCCCGCGAAAACGGTCAGGGCATGGCCTTTCCATCGACCCCGGTGCCCAGCGCAGTCGGTCCGGTCTCCACCCCCGTCGTAACCGCTTTGGTGCCGATTCAGGGGGCACCAGCTTCGGAAAAGCCGAGCCCTTCCGACGAGCAGCCTTCGCCTCCGGATCCGCCCAAGCCGGCAGCCGGTGGCAGACCGGCCCTCAAGCGAATCAAGTGAGGCACTGAAGTACACTTCCACCCAGTGCCGGCTTAGCTCAGTTGGTAGAGCAACCGCCTTGTAAGCGGTGGGTCATCAGTTCGAATCCGATAGCCGGCACCAATCGATAGTTCAAGGGCCTCCAGGAACATACACCTGGGGGCCTTTTTCATTGGGGAGCACAGGTTTTGTTGTCTAAAAATGTATAGGTTCTTACATTGACAGCCAACTAGATGCGGGGGAACAATAGGGGGAACAAGTTGATGTTCTACCCCCAAGGTGGGGGAACAAGCTGGAAGGGCCTCCAAAATGCTGACCGATCCTCAATGCAAGAACGCTGTGTGTCCCCCCGAAAAACTCAGGCTCAGACTCGCCGATGAACAGGGGATGTACCTGGAAATCACACCTGGCGGATCGAAGCGATGGTTCTGGAAGTACCGGGCAGGAGGAAAAGAGTTTCGGATGGCGTTGGGCAGTTATCCGGCGGTGAGTTTGACGGCGGCACGGCGCGCACGCAATGCTGCAAAGCTCAAGAAGACCGAAGGCATCGATCCCATCCAGGCGCGTAAGGCAGCAAAGCTTGGAGACGCTCTAGGCGGTGGCTTAACGCTTGAGGCCGTGGGCCGGCAATGGCTCGATCTCCACCAGCTTGAGTGGAGCCATACCCACTATGTCCGGGAAAGGCGCAATCTGGAAAAGGACTTGTTCCCCTACATAGGGGCGCGCAACATCGGCACGATCAAACCGATCGATCTGCTGGCGGCTATCAAGCGCGTGGAAGACAGAGGGGTATCGGATGTTCCCCACCGGGTTCTCTTGACGGCGCGCGGCGTTTGGCAATACGCTGTGGCGACCGGGCGAGCCGAGAGAGACATCACGGGTGACATCAAAAAGGCCATCAAGCCAAGTATTAAAAAGAACCACCCGGCTATTACAGACCCAGCTCAATTGGCAGAACTGCTGAGGGCCAGCGTAGCCTATCGGGGTGGCCCGGTGATGCGTGTAGCCCTGAGAATGGCAGTAATCCTTTTTCAGAGACCCGGCAACCTGCGGACGATGCGATGGGCTGATGTTGACCTGGAGTCGGGCCTGTGGAGCATTCCCAGCGAGGACATGAAGCGGACGAGGGAACAGAAGATCAATGGTCAGCCCCATGTAGTCCCTCTGCCTAAGCAAGCGATAGCCATGCTGACAGACCTCCACCCCCTGACCGGCAGCGGTGAACATGTGTTCCCTGGCCTAAGGGACAGGAAGGCCCCTATGTCTGAGGCGGGGGTAAATGCTGCACTGCATGCGATGGGCTACAAGGGGCGGCATTGCTGGCATGGCTACCGCGCTACCGGAAGAACAATCCTTCGACAGGTACTCAAATACCCGGCTGACGTTATTGAGGCGCAGTTGGCCCATAAGGGACAAATAACCCACGGTGGAGCTTATGACCGGGCTACGCACCTCGATGAGCGGGGGCAGATGCTACAAGCCTGGGCTGATTACTTGGACAAGCTGGTCGCCGGTGCAGAAGTGATTACGCTGAGGCGAGCTTAACTTACTGAATGAATGCCTTTAATTACTACATCTAGTGCTTGAGCTCTGACTTGGCTTCTAATAAGATACGTGGGCAACCAAAGGAAAACAGGGCGTAAGTTACCACTCGGTAGTGACCTGCCCGGTATTTAGTACCACAAGTAGTGAGGCTGGTTGTTAAGTTTATTGGATGAGTCCAGGTTGACTCGGTGCGATGTGCCTTGTTGTTAGTGTCACTGGTGCGGGCGGTCGATAGTTCAATGATGAGTGCGGCCTGATCTGGTTGTAGTTGCATCGCCATTTCTCTGTCAGAACTCGCGCCTCCCTCAAGCTGTAGAAGATCTCCCCGTCCAAGAACTCATCCCTGAGCT
>VGHR01000086.1 GCA_016868205.1 Betaproteobacteria bacterium | reverse complement strand
AAATGCTCGCGCAGCCAGGGAATCATGGCGTCGACCACGCGCGGATCGCAAGGATTGGTGGCGCTGTAATCGAGGTAGATCGGGAAATGAGGCGTTTGCATAGGGATCAGGGGGGTGCCAATGGCCGGGGGAGCACCCCGGCGACAAAGGGGCGGCCCACGGGCCGCCCGGGGGCTCAGGTCTTGGAGAACGCCGCGCCGAGCGCGAACACCGAATTGGGCGCATTCACCCGCACCGGCTTGACCGCCGGCGCCGCAAATACGGCCTTCTTGACGGGAGGGGTGTTCTCGACAACGAGGCCCTTGGCCAGTTGGTCATCAACCAGCTTTTGCAAGGTGACCGAATCGAGAAACTCGACCATGCGGCTGTTGAGGGAGGCCCACAACTCGTGGGTCATGCAGCGCCCCCCCTCGCCGTTGCAGTTTTCCTTGCCGCCGCAGTTGGTGGCATCGAGCGGCTCATCGACCGATACGATGATGTCGGCCACGGTGATTTCGCTGGCCTTGCGGCCCAGGGTGTAGCCACCGCCGGGCCCCCGGGTCGACTCCACCAGTTCATGGCGACGCAGCTTGCCGAAAAGCTGCTCCAGATAGGACAGGGAGATCTGCTGGCGCTGGCTGATGGCGGCCAGCGTGACCGGCCCGTTGCTTTGGCGCAAGGCCAGATCGATCATGGCGGTGACCGCAAAGCGGCCTTTGGTTGTGAGACGCATATTCAAGCTCCTTCAAGAGATGGCTTGACCCACTTTCAGGTTCGCCGTCCACCGAGGCAGACGGCACGCTTTCCACCCTCTTCACGATCTGCGGTGCAGATCGCGGAACTCCCCGACATTTTTGTTGAGCGTTTTCGTCAAGTATACCCAATAAACCGAGTGTTTTTCTTGGACTTAAATACTGAACGGTCGCAGCCTGTACTTTACAGTTTTTCTCGGGATTGACGCAAGCAGCTGCCGAAAAATTTTTACGCTGTGGGGACGACCCGGTCGCTGCCCGGGGCACCAAGGACGCGCTGCTTAAGCAGCGCCAACTGGTCGCGCACCCGGGCCGCCTTTTCGAACTCCAAGCCCCGGGCGTGCTCGAGCATCTCTTTCTCGAGCTGCTTGATCCGTCGGGCCAGGTCTTTTTCACTGAGCTCTTCGGACGGGAGGGCGGCGGAGTCTTCGCGGCCTTCCTGCGCCTTGTCGCTGTAGACCCCGTCAATCAGGTCGCGGATGCGCTTGACCACACCCCGCGGCGTGATGCCGTGGGCCTGATTGAAGGCCAGCTGCTTACTACGGCGCCGCTCAGTCTCGTCCATGGCCTTGCGCATCGACTCGGTGATGTGATCGGCGTACAGGATGGCTCTGCCGCTGAGGTTGCGCGCCGCCCTCCCGATGGTCTGGATCAGGCTGCGCTCAGCACGCAAAAAGCCTTCCTTGTCGGCATCAAGGATGGCCACCAGCGATACCTCGGGCAAGTCCAGGCCTTCGCGCAACAGATTGATGCCCACCAGCACATCAAAAGCCCCCAGGCGCAAATCCCGCAAGATCTCGACACGCTCAACGGTATCGACATCGCTGTGCAGATAACGCACCTTGACGCCGTTGTCGGCCAGGTAGTCGGTCAATTGCTCTGCCATGCGCTTGGTCAGGGTGGTGATCAGTACGCGCTCGTTGCGCTCGACGCGAAGCCGAATCTCGCCAAGTACATCGTCGACCTGGTGCAGCGCAGGCCGAACCTCCACCTGGGGATCGACCAGGCCAGTCGGGCGAACCAGTTGCTCGACGACTTGCCCAGACCGCTGTTGCTCATAGGCCGCCGGCGTGGCCGAGACGAAAATCGCCTGCCGCATGCGCGCTTCAAATTCCTCGAAACGCAGGGGCCGGTTGTCCAGCGCACTGGGCAAGCGAAAGCCGTACTCCACCAGCGTGAGCTTGCGCGAGCGGTCACCGTTGTACATGGCATTGAGCTGACCAATCATGACATGGCTCTCGTCCAGAAACATCAGTGCGTCAGCCGGCATGTAGTCGCACAAAGTCGCCGGGGGGGCGCCGGGGGGTGAGCCGCTGAGGTGGCGGCTGTAGTTTTCAATGCCCTTGCAGTGGCCAACTTCGGTCAGCATCTCCAGATCGAAGCGGGTGCGCTGTTCCAGACGCTGCGCCTCCACGAGCTTGCCCGCACCCACCAGTTGGGCCACCCGCTCGGTCAGCTCGAGCTTGATGTTCTCGACGGCAGCCAAGACCTTGTCACGCGGGGTGACATAGTGGCTCTTGGGATAAATCACAAAGCGCGGAATCTTCTGGCGAATGCGACCGGTGAGCGGATCGAACAAGACCAGGGATTCGATCTCGTCGTCGAACAACTCAAGACGGATCGCGAGCTCGGAGTGTTCGGCCGGAAAAACATCGATTACATCGCCCCGGACCCGAAAGCAGCCGCGGCCGAAATCGGTGTCGTTGCGACCATATTGCATGCGGATCAGCCGGGCGATGATGTCACGCTGGCCGATGCGGTCGCCCTGCCTCACTATGAAGCGCATCTCGGTGTAGTCCTCGGGGGCGCCTATACCGTAGATGGCGCTGACGGTGGCCACAATAACCGTGTCGCGCCGCTCAAGGACACTCTTGGTGGCTGACAGGCGCATCTGCTCGATGTGCTCATTGATGGCCGAGTCTTTTTCGATAAAGAGGTCGCGCTGCGGGACATAAGCCTCGGGCTGGTAGTAGTCGTAGTAGCTGACGAAGTACTCCACCGCGTTGCGCGGAAAAAACTCACGAAACTCGCTGTAGAGCTGGGCTGCCAGGGTCTTGTTAGGGGCAAACACAATGGCTGGCCGACCCAGGCGGGCAATCACATTGGCCATGGTGAAGGTCTTGCCCGAACCGGTCACACCCAGCAGGGTCTGAAAGGCCTCGCCATCGCCTACCCCCTCGATCAGCTTGGCAATGGCCTGAGGCTGGTCCCCGGCTGGCGAGTAAGGCATGAACAATTCGAAGGGCGAGTCCGCAAAGCGCACAAACTCGCCGCTGGCCTTGTCGGCAGTGGCGCCTGAAAGATCAACTTCGGTCTGCGGCATGGGACTGGGCGTGGAGCTCAAACGGCCTCGTTAAAATCGGGTCAACTTGCCAGCATAAGCGATTACAGGTCACCCCGTCCGCTTGGCGATGTCCGTGCGGCCCCGTTACACACCGGCCCTAGCCGCCCCTTTTCAAACTCGTTCCCCGGAATCCAGCATGTCCCTGTTCAATGCCGTCGCCATGGCCCCCCGCGATCCAATCTTGGGCCTTAACGAACAATTTGCCGCCGATACCCATCCCAACAAGGTCAATCTGGGGGTGGGGGTCTACTACGACGACCAAGGCAAGTTACCCCTCCTCGGGTGTGTGCTGGCAGCAGAAAAGCGCATGGCCGAAAAGCCCGCACCGCGCGGCTATCTGCCGATAGACGGTATCGCCGCCTACGACAGCGCCGTCAAGGATTTGGTGTTCGGCTCAGGCAGTGAGCCCGTGCGCTCGGGTCGCGTGGCCACCGTTCAGGCCCTCGGTGGTACGGGGGGACTCAAGATAGGCGCAGACTTCCTGCGCCACATCCAACCGGGCGCGAAAGTACTGATCAGCGATCCGAGCTGGGAAAACCACCGGGCTCTCTTCAGCAACGCCGGCTTCACCGTTGAAACCTACCCCTACTACGATGCTCAGCGACGCGGCGTCAACTTCGAGGCGATGCTGTCCGCGCTGAAAGCAGCACCAGCGGGCACTATCGTGGTCCTCCACGCCTGTTGTCATAATCCCACGGGGTATGACATTCGAGCCGAGCAGTGGGATCAGGTGGTCGCCGCCGTTCAGGCCGGTGGACTGGTCGCCTTTCTGGACATGGCCTACCAGGGCTTCGGTCACGGCATCTCCGAGGATGGCGCGGTGGTGGGCAAGTTTGTGGCGGCCGGCTTGGATTTTTTCGTCTCGACCTCCTTCTCCAAGAGCTTTAGCCTCTACGGTGAGCGGGTCGGCGCCCTGAGCGTGTTGTGCCAAAGCAAAGACGAGGCCGACCGGGTGCTGAGCCAGCTCAAGATCGTGATTCGCACCAACTACTCCAACCCGCCCACCCACGGCGGCGCAATTGTGGCCACGGTACTCGGCACGCCCGAGTTACGCCAGCAGTGGGAGCAAGAGCTTGCGGGCATGCGCAGCCGCATCAAGCAGATGCGCCAAAGGCTGGTTGACGGCCTCAAAGCGGCGGGCGTGAAGCAGGACATGGGCTTTATCACCGACCAGATCGGCATGTTCAGCTACTCGGGCCTGAACAAAGACCAAATGGTGCGCCTGCGCAGCGAATTCGGCGTTTACGGCACCGACACGGGGCGCATGTGCGTGGCGGCGCTCAACAGCCGCAACATCGATCATGTTTGCGCCTCGATTGCCCGGGTGGTTTGAACCCGCTTACAAGCTGACCGATAACTGACAGCTTGTCACATTTAGGCTTCACAAACGCTTGGGTAAGCTCGTCGGTTGGTATATATTGCTGCACCGCAACAAATTTTGCGGAAGCGAGGAAACGCCATGCTCTACCAGGTCTATGAAAACCAGCGCACGCTGATGGAGCCTTTTGTCGACTTCGCGCAGGCAGCGGCGAAATTGTTCAGCAATCCGCACTCGCCCGCGGGTGCGCATCCGTGGGCACAGCGCTTGTCGGCTGCCTACAGCCTGTTTTACCGGCTGGGCAAGGACTATGAGAAGCCGGCCTTTGGCATCACCTCGGTGGAGGTGGCGGGCGTGCCGGTGGCTGTGCAGGAGCGGGTTGAGATGGACAAGCCCTTCTGCGAGCTCAGGCGCTTCAAGCGGCTCAGCGACGATGTGGCCACGCTGGCCAAGCTCAAGGCCCAGCCGGTGGTCTTGATCGTCGCACCCTTGTCAGGCCACTACGCGACCTTGCTGCGCGATACCGTCAAGCACATGCTCAAGGACCACAAGGTGTACATCACCGATTGGCGCAACGCTCGCATGGTGCCCCTGGATCAGGGCGACTTTCACCTGGACGACTATGTCAACTATGTGCAGGAGTTCATTGGCCACCTGCAAAAACGCTATGGTCAGTGCCATGTCGTCAGCGTGTGTCAACCTACCGTACCCGTGCTCGCGGCCGTTTCTTTGATGGCCACTCGCGGCGATCCTCTGCCGCTGACCATGACCATGATGGGCGGGCCCATCGATGCGCGCAAATCACCCACGGCGGTCAATAACCTGGCCATGAACAAGAGCCACAGCTGGTTTGAGAACAATGTCATCTTCAGGGTGCCTCACAATTTTCCGGGGACAGGCCGTCGGGTCTATCCGGGCTTTCTGCAACACGCCGGCTTTGTGGCCATGAATCCGGACCGCCACGCCAACAGCCATTACGACTACTTCAAAGACCTGATGAAGGGCGATGATGCAAGCGCCGAGGCGCACCGCAAGTTCTACGACGAATACAACGCCGTGCTTGATATGGATGCCCACTATTACCTGGAGACCATCCAAACCGTGTTTCAGGAGTTCAAGCTGGTACACGGCACCTGGCAGGTGCGCGACCCGCAAGGCGAGCCGCAGTGGGTGCGTCCGCAGGACATCCGGCAGGTCGCGTTGATGACGGTGGAGGGCGAGCTCGACGATATCTCCGGCTCGGGCCAAACCGCAGCGGCTCATGATCTGTGCACCGGTATCCCGCGTTCACGGAAAAAGCATCTGGAAGTCGCCGGGGCGGGGCACTACGGTATCTTCAGCGGACGCCGCTGGCGCGATCAGGTTTACCCGCAGGTCAAGGCCTTCATTCAAAGCGGGCAAGCCGGCGCGACCGCCCGGACCGATTCCACGAGCAAGACGGCAGTGCGTGCCTCGGCTCGAAAAGCAACCCGCGCACCGGGCAAGCAGCCTGCCCGCAAGAGCGCCTCGCGCGCCAGTCGGTCCTGACCCCGGACAGCCGCAACCCGTCCGGGCCCATGCACTCGCCCGATCCTCACCTGGTCGATGCGATTCACCAGGCCCTGCCTCAAACCCAGTGCACCCGCTGCAACTACCCGGACTGCCGCAGCTACGCCCAAGCGATTGCTGACGGGCTGGCAGGGATCAACCAATGTCCACCGGGCGGCGCCGAGGGCGTGGCTCGCCTGTCAGCCCTGACGGGTCAGCCGATACAGGCGCTCAACCCTGCCAACGGCGCAGAAGGCCCTCGCACCGTTGCTGTGATCGACGAAAACTGGTGCATCGGGTGCACCTTGTGTCAGCCGGTTTGCCCGACCGACGCCATTGTGGGGGGCAACAAGCTGATGCACACGGTGATCGAGCGCTATTGCACCGGCTGCGAGCTGTGTCTGCCGGTCTGCCCCGTCGACTGCATTGACATGCTGGCCGTGACCGAAGCAACGGGTTGGACGGCCTGGTCTGCACAGCAAGCCCAGCAGTCGCTGCAGCGCTACGAAGCACACCAAAGCCGCATCGAAAGGATGCAGCGTGAGCATGTTGAGCACTCACAGGCCCAGGTCCAAGACAAGCTCAAGGATCTGGCCGCACACAGCCTGATCACCGATGCGACCGAACTGGAGCGCAAGCGAGCGCTCATCGAAGCGGCGATGGAGCGCGCCAAAAAGCGCCGCAGCGATTCGGGGGCTTAAGCTGGGGGAGCGGCGTCAGCAAAGGCGGAAAAAGCGGCAACAAGCTCGGTTGGGGCCTGCACCAACTCAATCAACACGCCCTCCCCTGCGATGGGAAACTCCTCGCTGGCCTTGGGGTGAAGAAAACAGATGTCAAAGCCGGCTGCGCCCTTGCGAATACCTCCGGGAGCAAAGCGCACACCTTGAGCGCTGAGCCATTGCACGGCAGCCGGCAGATCGTCAATCCAGAGGCCTACATGGTTGAGCGGCGTAGTGTGAACGGCCGGCTTTTTTTCGGGGTCGAGCGGCTGCATCAGGTCCACCTCGACCTTGAATGGACCGCTACCGAGAGCGCAAATGTCTTCGTCGACATTTTCTCGCTCGGAGACAAAACTGCCGGTGACCGATAAACCGAGCTGATCGACCCAAAGCCGGCGCAGGCGCTTCTTGTCAGCCCCCCCGATAGCGATCTGCTGGATACCGAGCACCTTGAACGGCCGATCTGGGGACAACTGCATTTGACTGACCATCATGACTCCCGGGTGCGTCGGCGCACTCATGCAAATTCAACAATCGGCTGGTCCACCGCCAGCGACTCGCCTTTGGCAGCAAGCACCTTGCAGACCACACCATCGGCAGCAGCAAAGAGCACATTTTCCATTTTCATCGCCTCGATAACCGCCACACGCTCGCCGGCCTGCACCTTTTGGCCTGGCTGCACGGCCACATCCACCAGTAAGCCGGGCATGGGCGACAGCACAAAGCGACTCAAATCGGGCTCAGCCTTGTAAGGCATGAGCTGGTGGAGTTGCGCCATGCGGGGAGAGACCACCAGGGCCTCGATGCGCGAGCCATTGTGCTGGACCACAAGGGCCAGCGGATTGCGCGAAGTGCCCCGCTCGACCTGAGCCGTAAAACGCTGACCATTGACCGAGCCCTGAATGCAAATGGCGTTGAGCCGCGATCCGCTGTCGATTGCATAGGTCTTGCCCTCAACCTGAATCACCGCGGGTCCATGAATGCTGCCGGTATCGTCCACCGTCACCTCGACATAGCGGTGCTTACCCTGCTGTCCCAGCACGACTACGGTGTAATGCTGCCCCACCTTGACGTCATAGCCGGGCAACTGCCCGCCCAGACGAGCGGCACGCTCGCGTGACTTGCGCCGAACATAGGCGGCCAAAGCCACCAGAAATCCTGGGTCACTGTGCTCGACCTCTTCGGAGCGAAAGCCCTTGCCGTAGTGCTCCGCAATGAACCCGGTGTTGAAATGGCCCTGGACAAAATCAGGGTGTGCGAGCAAAGCCGCCTGAAAAGGAATGTTCGAGCTGATGCCCCGAATCACAAACCCATTGAGCGCCTCGCGCATCTTGGTAATGGCTTCGAGCCGGTCGCGGCCTTGCACGACGAGCTTGGCGATCATCGAGTCATAGAACATCGGAATCTCTCCGCCCTCCTGAACCCCCGTATCCACCCGCACGCCGTAGAGTGCATCGGTATTGGCCTGATACATACTCACGGAAGGTGGCTGAAAGCGGATAAGCCGGCCGGTCGAGGGCAGGAAATTACGGAAGGGGTCTTCTGCATTGATGCGGCACTCGATCGCCCAACCCTCGCGCCGCACCTCTTCCTGCTGGATCGGCAGCTTCTCGCCTGCTGCCACACGAATCATCAGCTCCACCAGATCGAGCCCGGTGATGCATTCGGTCACCGGATGCTCGACCTGCAGCCGGGTGTTCATTTCGAGGAAATAAAAGTCCTGATCCTTCCCGACCACAAACTCCACCGTACCGGCCGATTGGTACTTGACGGCCTTGGCCAGAGCGACGGCCTGTTCACCCATGGCGCGTCGCGTGTCGTCGCTGATAAAGGGCGAGGGTGCCTCCTCGATGACCTTCTGATGCCGGCGCTGGATGGAGCATTCACGCTCATTGAGATAAATGACATTGCCGTGCGCATCGCCAAGCACCTGAATTTCAATATGGCGAGGCTCAAGGACATACTTCTCGATGAATACCCGGTCATCGCCAAAGCTATTGCGGGCCTCGTTGCGGCACGAAGCAAATCCCTCGAACGCCTCCTTGTCATTGAAGGCCACCCGCAAGCCCTTGCCACCACCGCCGGCTGAAGCCTTGATCATGACCGGATAGCCGATCCCCTTGGCAATCTCTACGGCACGCTCGGGTGTTTCGATCGCATCGTTCCAGCCGGGAATGGTGTTGACTTTGGCCTCATTGGCCAGCTTTTTGGACGCGATCTTGTCGCCCATGGCGGCGATCGAATAATGCTTGGGCCCGATAAAGACAAGGCCCTCTTCTTCGACACGGCGGGCGAAGTCTTCGTTTTCCGACAGAAATCCGTAGCCGGGGTGGACCGCCTGGGCACCCGTTTGCTTGCACGCAGCGATGATTTTTTCAGCCACCAGGTAGGACTCGCGCGAGGGGGCAGGCCCCAGCAGCACAGCCTCATCGGCAAGCTGTACATGACGCGCTTCCTTGTCGGCCTCGGAGTAGACCGCCACTGTTTGAATGCCCATCTTGCGGGCGGTGGCGATCACGCGGCAGGCGATTTCACCGCGGTTGGCGATCAGAATTTTTTTGAACATCTTTGTTACCCGGAAGAGAGCCAATGAAAGGGATCGCGCCTCAAAGCGGAATATTTCCGTGCTTGCGCCACGGGTTTTCGATTTTCTTGTCCTTGAGCATGACCAGCGACCGGCAGATGCGCTTGCGCGTCTCATGCGGCAGGATCACATCGTCAATAAAACCCCGTGCGCCCGCCACAAAAGGGTTGGCGAAGCGGGCTTTGTATTCAGCCTCGCGCGCAGCCAGTTTTTCCGGGTCTTTCTTTTCTTCGCGGAAGATGATTTCCACGGCGCCCTTGGCGCCCATCACCGCAATCTCGGCGTTGGGCCACGCAAAATTGACATCGCCGCGCAAATGTTTGGAGGCCATCACATCGTAAGCGCCGCCATAGGCTTTGCGGGTAATCACCGTGATTTTGGGCACGGTGCACTCCGCATAGGCGTACAACAGCTTGGCGCCGTGCTTGATGATGCCGCCATATTCCTGACTAGTGCCGGGCATGAAGCCGGGCACATCGACGAAGGTGATCACCGCAATGCCGAAGGCATCGCAAAATCGCACAAAACGGGCCGCCTTGATCGAACTCTTGATATCCAGGCAGCCGGCCAGCACCAAGGGTTGATTGGCGACGATGCCGACGGTCTGGCCATCCATGCGGGCAAAGCCCACGATGATGTTCTTGGCGTAGTCGGGCTGGATCTCGAAGAAGTCCCCGTCATCGACCGTCTTGAGGATGAGCTCTTTCATGTTGTAGGGCTTGTTCGGGTTGTCTGGCACGAGCGTGTCCAGACTGCGGTCGGCCCGGTCAATAGGATCGCCGTTGGGACGCACAGGCGCCCTCTCCCGGTTGTTCAGGGGCAGGTAGTTGTAGAGCCGCCGGATCATCAGCAGGGCCTCGATGTCATTTTCAAAGGCCCTATCAGCCACGCCGCTCTTGGTGGTGTGGCTGATGGCCCCGCCGAGTTCTTCGGCGCTGACCTCTTCGTGCGTCACCGTCTTGACCACCTCGGGGCCGGTGACGAACATATAGGAGCTGTCCTTGACCATGAAGATGAAGTCGGTCAATGCCGGTGAATACACCGCGCCACCTGCGCTCGGACCCATGATCAGGCTGATCTGCGGCACCACACCGGAAGCCATGACATTGCGCTGGAACACCTCGGCGTAACCTCCGAGCGAGGCCACGCCCTCCTGGATGCGGGCGCCACCCGAGTCATTCAGACCAATGACAGGCGCGCCAACCTTCATCGCCTGGTCCATGATCTTGCAAATCTTCTCGGCATGAGACTCCGACAATGCGCCGCCATAAACAGTGAAATCCTGACTGAACACAAAGACCAGACGGCCGTTGATCATGCCGTAGCCCGTGACCACGCCATCGCCGGGAATTTTGTTGTCCTCCATGCCGAAGTCGGTGCAACGGTGCTCGACAAACATATCCCATTCCTCGAAGGTGCCCTCGTCGAGCAAGACCTCCAGGCGCTCGCGCGCGGTCAGCTTGCCCTTGGCATGCTGGGCCTCGATGCGCTTGGCCCCTCCGCCCAGGCGCGCCGCAGCGCGCTTCTGTTCAAGTTGCTCCAGAATGTCCTGCATATCGTTCTCCAATAAACCTACCTAAACTGCTCGAGCAACTGGCGTGCGGCGGCTGATGCCGGCAAGCGCCCGCCTGCGACATCGGCCACCAGTGCTGGCAGCAAGCCACGCACCACCGGATGCTCACGAAAGCGCTGCTTGAGTCCGGCGTCGATGCGTTCCCACATCCAGGCCAGAGCCTGCTGCTGCCGACGCCGGGCCTGAGCGCCCCGGGCCTTCTGCAGGCGCTGAAATTCGAGTACTTCGGCCCAGAAGGCTTCGATGCCCTGTGCCTGAAGGGCGCTGATTTGCAGGGCCTTGGG
>VGHR01000085.1 GCA_016868205.1 Betaproteobacteria bacterium | reverse complement strand
CTTGTGCCCGATGAACACGGCCGTAGGCAAACGGCTTGCCCGGCTTGATGGCCACCTGCCACAGTTGCAACTGCCCGAGGGCCTGGACCGCTGGCTTGACATGGTCTTCCTCACCGACGGAAACACCGCCGCTGGTGAGAATCAGGTCGTGGTGCTGCGCTGCCGACTCGAGCGCCCTCAGGGTCGACTGCCTGTCATCTGGCACGATGCCCAGATCGCTCACCTCACAGCCCAGTCGCCCAAGCAAGGCCCGCAGGAAAAAGCGATTGGAGTTGTAGATCGTGCCCGGCTTCATGGCCTCGGGGGCCACCTCGCCGGGCATGACCAACTCGTCGCCGGTGGACAGCAAAGCCACGCGGACCCTGCGGCTGACCGGCAGGCTCTCAAAGCCCACGCTGGCAGCCAGCCCCAGTTCGGCCGGCGACAAACGCCGCCCCCGCTGCAAGACGACCGCGCCGCGCGCCACATCCTCGCCGCGCCGCCGTATCCACTGACCGGCCACCGGCTGTGTGGCGACTTTGATGCGCCCATCGCCCAACACAGTGCAGTCTTCCTGCATGACGATCGCATCAGCCCCCGACGGAACGCCGGCTCCCGTAAAGATGCGAGCCACCGTGCCGCCCTGCAAGGCTTGGACCGGCGCCCCAGCCGCAATCCGCTGCGAGACCGGCAGTTCACGGCCCGCCCGCAGATCGGCCAGCCGCAGGGCATAACCGTCCATCGAACTGTTGTCGTGCCCCGGCACATCAAGCGGCGAGACGAGGTCTTGGGCCAGGACGCGTCCGTCAGCCTCGAAGGTCGAGACCATCTGCTCGGGCAGCACGGGCTCCGCCCGGGCCAGCAAGTCGGCCAAGGCCTCGTCGAGAGGACGCAGGGGATTCTTTGAGGTCGGCGAATTCATGGTCTAAAACGAGCGGTGGGCGCCACCAGTCAAGCGCCTACGCCTCGATTTTGACTCAGACCGCCCTCAGGAGCCCACTTGCTCGGCCAGATAGGCCTTGACCTGCTGGGCATCGGCCGGCATGACCTTGACCCGCCGGGGCTTGTCCTCCAGGCCCTCGAACCCCGCCGGACGCTCTGGCAGTCGGCCCAGGGCTTCCTCGATGGTTGCTGCAAACTTGATCGGCAGGGCGGTTTCGAGCACCAACATGGGGACCCCCGCCTGCAGATGTTCGCGTGCAACCTTCAGGCCGTCGGCGGTGTGTGTGTCGATCACAAGACCCAAACGCGTGTCGGTGTCGCGCAGAGTCGCCAGCCGGTTGGCATGGGTGCTCTTGCCACTGGCAAAGCCGTAGCGGCTGGCCGCCAGGGCAAACGCGGGGTGCGAGCCCAGATCGAAAAAGCCCTGCCGCCCCAGGGTGTCGGCAAACAGCGAACGGGTCACACCCGCATCCCGTCCGAGCAGGTCAAAAAGGAAACGCTCAAAATTGCTGGCCCTGGAAATATCCATCGATGGGCTCGAGGTTTCATGAGTATCGGCCGAGCCCCGTACCCGGTACAAGCCGGTGCGAAAAAATTCATCGAGCACATCGTTCTCGTTGGTGGCCACCACCAGCCTCGCAATCGGCAAGCCCATCATCCGCGCGACATGACCCGCGCAGACATTACCAAAGTTGCCTGAGGGCACGGTAAAGCTAACCGTCTGCGCATCCGAGTGCGTGGCCTGAAAGTAACCGGCAAAGTAGTAGACCACCTGGGCCAACAAGCGCGCCCAGTTGATCGAATTGACGGTGCCGATACGGAACTTGCGTTTGAACTCAAGGTCAGCCGAAACGGCTTTGACGATGTCCTGGCAGTCGTCAAACACTCCTTCGATGGCGATGTTATGAATATTTTCATCGAGCAGGCTGAACATCTGCGCCTGCTGAAACGGGCTCATACGGCCGTGCGGGCTGGTCATGAAAACGCGCACGCCTTTCTTGCCGCGCATGGCGTACTCAGCCGCGCTGCCCGTATCGCCGCTGGTCGCGCCCAAAATATTGAGTTCCTCACCCCGGCGCGCAAGTTCGTATTCAAAGAGCTGGCCGAGCAGTTGCATGGCCATGTCCTTGAATGCCAGCGTAGGCCCGTTGGACAGCGCTTGCAGATACAGCCCATCCTCGAGTTTCTTCAGCGGCGTGATCTCGGGCGTACCAAACACCTGGGCGGTGTAGGTGCGCTGGCACAGGGCCAACAGGTCGGCTTCGGGGATGTCGTCGATGTAAAGCTTGAGAATCTCGAAAGCCAGATCGGCATAACCACGCGTGGCCCAGACCCGCCGCAGGTCGCCCAAACGGGGACCGACCTGCGGATAACTCTCGGGCAGGTAGAGGCCGCCATCGGGCGCCAGACCTTCAAGCAGGATTTCGCAAAAGCGCCTGCGATCCGGGTGCCCGCGAGTGGACAGATAGCGCATCAGGCCAGCTCCTCCTTACGGATGCGGGTGATCGGCGCAAGCACACTGGGCAGGGCCTGCATCTTGGCCATGGCCCCGTTCATGTGCTGCTCGGGGCAATCATGGGTCAGGATAATCAGGTCGGTCTGATTCGAGCCTTCGCCACCGACTTCATCGGCTTCGCGCTGCAGCACCGCATCGATGCTGATACCCGCCTCGGCCAGGAGACCCGTCACGCGGGCCAGCACACCGGCCTCGTCGGCCACGCGCAAACGCAGGTAGTAGCTGGTGCAGACCTCGCCCATGGGAAGCACCGGTAACGCACTCATGGCCCCGGGCTGAAAGGCCAGGTGCGGCACTCGGTTGAGCGGGTCGACCGTGTGCAAGCGCGCCACATCCACCAGGTCGGCAATCACCGCACTGGCGGTCGGCTCGCTGCCAGCCCCCTTGCCGTAGTAGAGCGTGGTGCCCACTGCATCGCCCTGCACCACGACTGCGTTCATGGCGCCCTCGACATTTGCAATCAGACGCTTGGCCGGTACCAGGGCCGGATGCACGCGCAACTCAATGCCGCCGACAGCCCGTTTGGTGATGCCCAGCAATTTGATGCGATAACCGAGCTGCTCGGCGTAACGGATGTCCTGCGCCTCCAGCCGGGTAATGCCTTCAATATGGGCCTTATCGAACTGCACCGGTATCCCGAAAGCAATGGCCGACATCAGAGTGACCTTGTGCGCCGCATCCACGCCCTCGATGTCAAAGGTCGGATCGGCCTCGGCATACCCGAGCCGCTGCGCCTCCTTAAGTACCGCATCAAAACCCAGGCCCTTGCTGCGCATCTCCGAGAGAATGAAATTGGTGGTGCCATTGATGATGCCAGCGATCCACTCAATCCGGTTGGCCGTCAGCCCCTCGCGCAAGGCCTTGATGATGGGAATACCCCCAGCGACCGCCGCCTCGAAGGCCACCATCACGCCCCGGCTCGATGCGGCGGCAAAAATCTCCGTGCCATGCACCGCCAGCAAGGCCTTGTTGGCCGTCACCACATGCTTGCCCGCCGCGATGGCCTCCAGCACCAGTTGCCGGGCCACACCGTAACCACCGATCAGTTCAATCACGATGTCAACCTGCGGGTCGGCAATCACAGCACGCGCGTCGCCGACCACCTTCACCGAGGGCCCCACCAGGCGACTCGCACGCTCGACATCGAGATCGGCCACCACGGTCAACTCAATGCCACGCCCGGCACGGCGCACGATCTCTTCCTGGTTGCGCTCGAGGACGGTGTAAACGCCGGTGCCGACGGTGCCAATACCCAGCAATCCGACGCGGACGGGGGCGAAAATGTTCTTGCTCATGGTGGGGTCCAGAATAGAAAGTCTGCGGCCACGCCGCAGGTCAAGCGCGTGATGTCTCAGCCGGCAACCGTCACCGCAGCGCCGATACCGTGCCGCTTACGCCAGCCTTCAAGGAAGCGGGCCATGCGACCGATGGCCTCACGCAGATCATCTTCATGCGGCAGGAAAACGATGCGGAAGTGGTCCGGGGCGGGCCAATTAAAGCCAGTGCCCTGGACCAGCATCACCCGGGTTTCCTCGAGCAATTCAAGAAAGAACTGACGGTCATCGTCGATCGGGTAAACCGCCGGATCCAGTCGAGGAAACATGTACAGGGCCGCGCTGGGCTTGACACAGCTGACCCCGGGTATGGCAGTGATGAGCTCGTGGGCCAAGTCGCGCTGTCGGCGCAGGCGGCCGCCTGGCCCCACCAACTCGCCTATGCTCTGATAGCCTCCGAGCGCTGTTTGTATGGCCCACTGGCCCGGCACGTTAGAGCACAGGCGCATGTTGGAGAGCATGTTCAGGCCCTCGATGTAATCAGCCGCCGCCTTCTTGTCACCCGAAATCACCATCCAGCCCGCCCGGTATCCGCAGGAGCGGTAGCTCTTGGACAGAGAATTGAATGTCAAGGTCAACACATCCTGCGACAAGGTGGCGATCGGCACATGGCTGGCGCCGTCGTAGATCACCTTGTCATACACCTCATCGGCAAAAATAACCAGCTGATGCTCGCGCGCAATGGCCACGATTTGTTCGAGCAAGGCCCGCGAATACAGGGCACCCGTGGGATTGTTCGGGTTGATCACCACGATGCCCTTGGTTCGCGCCGTGATCTTGGCCCGGATATCGGCCACATCGGGCATCCAGTCCCTGGACTCATCGCACAAATAGTGCACCGGGGTACCCCCCGACAGCGATGCGGCGGCCGTCCACAGGGGGTAATCGGGTGTCGGCAGCAGTAGCTCGTCGCCGTCGTTGAGCAAGCCGTTGGTGGCCATCACAATGAGCTCGCTGGCACCATTGCCCAAGTAAATGTCGTCCAGGGTCACCCCCTTGACACCCTGACGCTGCGTCTCGTGCATCACCGCCTTGCGCGCGGCAAAGATGCCCTTGCTGTCCGAATACCCGGCCGAGGACGGGAGGTTGCGGATCATGTCCTGCTGGATTTCCTCCGGCGAGTCAAAGCCAAAGGGGGCCAGATTGCCGATGTTGAGCTTGATGATCTTGTGGCCCTCTTCCTCCATGCGTCGGGCCGCATCCATGATCGGTCCACGGATGTCATAACAGACATTGGCCAGCTTGGCAGATTTATTGATGGGCTTCATGGCAGGTGGTGACCTTCCAGCCCGGCACCGCAAAGACTTGTCTTTGCCGGGCTTGATTACGCTTAAACCTATAATTTGACCACACAAAGTGGGTGCGGCAACCGGCGCGAGGGCGCGAACCGAAGGACCGACCCAGCCCGAACCGAGCCCATGAAGCTGCAACCCGACCGCTCCAACGCCCCGACCATCCTCGGTTATGGCCCGGACTGGGTGGGCCTGGGGTTCCAGGGCACCGCCGAGAAGTTACATCACAGTCTGATCGTCGATTCGCGAGGCAGCACCTTTGCCTGGGGTTGCCAGCGTTTTGAGCAACTGCAAAGCAGCCATTTCGAGCGTCTGGCTGAGCTTGCGCCTGAATTGGTGGTCTTCGGCAGCGGCAGCACGCTGCGCTTCCCCTCCCCGGCCCTGTTGCAGTCCCTGATGGTCCGCCGTATTGGCATTGAGACCATGGACACGGTGGCCGCCTGCAGAACCTACAACATCCTGGCCGGCGAGGGGCGACATGTGGTGGCCGCCCTGCTGCTCGAGGGGCCAGCCCCCTGCGATGTGCCCCCGCAGTGACAAGCCGCTTTAAGGCTAAAATATCGTTTCCGACACCTGTCCGGGTCGCGGCTTCTACGCACTGAGCGCCCCGCACGGCACCGGACGGCTCGAACCGCCGCACAGCCACAACAACTAAAGGCCCCCAGGCCCACCGCAATTTTCGTCAGGGTCCCCGCAGCATGGCAGTCGTTCTAAATAAATCCATCCCCGAATTCGAAGCGGTCGCAACAGGCGGCGTCAAGGTCACACAGGGCACCCATGCGGGCAAGATCGTGGTCCTGTATTTCTACCCCAAGGACAACACCCCCGGATGCACCACCGAAGCGATGCAGTTCCGCGATCGCTACAAGGATTTCACCAAGGCCGGCGCCATCGTCTTTGGTGTCTCGCGTGATAACATGAAGTCGCACGAAGATTTCAAATCCAAACTCGGCCTGCCCTTCGAGCTGATCGCAGACACCGAAGAGAAGATGTGCCATATGTTTGGCGTGGTTAAAAACAAGATCATGTACGGCAAGAAGGTCAAGGGCATTGAGCGCAGCACCTTCCTCATCGGCGCCGATGGTCAGCTCAAGCAAGAGTGGCGGGGACTCAAGGTACCCGGCCATGTCGACGAGGTATTGGCCGCCGTCAAGGTCCTGAAGAAGTCCGGCTGAGCACGGGGCTGCACATCTGATCCGGGTCGTGCATAATGACCCACATGCCCTTGAATGCAGCAAGAGCCGCCTCCCCACAAAAGCCGCCTGGCCTGTCCGGCGGCTTTTTTGTTGGCCCGTGCTACCTTCAGCCAAGGGGGCATCACCCCACCGCCCTTCACTTTCGCCCCCACCATGCCCTTGCCCCCCGCCCCGACCCAGCGCGCCACCCTTGTGTCCCGTCAAGCCTACAGCCAACCGGCGCACAGCGAATCCCCAAGGGGGGGGGCGGTCGAGCAGGTCCGCACAGAGCCTGCCCCAGCAGCCGGCCTGACTGAGTCATCCGGGCCCGTTGCCCGGCGCAAGACCGGCGGCGAGGTCATCAGCATCAACGCCCGCGTCGAGCCATCGGGCAAGCCGCCTCGACCAGCCACAAAAACGGGCAGTCGCAAAGCGCGCAAGGTCGAAGGTCCGACCAAGCTCTTTGTGCTCGACACCAATGTGCTGCTGCACGATCCGATGTGCCTGTTTCGCTTCGAGGAGCACGACATCTTTCTGCCCATGATCGTGCTCGAAGAACTCGACGGTCACAAAAAGGGCATGACCGAGGTGGCGCGCAATGCCCGACAAACCAGCCGCACACTCGACGCGCTGGCCGCCGAAGGCAGCGACATCGCCAAAGGCCTGATGCTGGCCAGCACCGGTCACACCGAAGCCGGCGGCCGTCTGCTGTTTCAAACCCGTCCGCTCAGCGGTGAATTGCCCATGGCCCTGCCCCAGGGCAAAGCCGACAACCAGATCCTCGGCGTGGTCGAAGCCCTGCGCAAGGAGATGGCGCCACGCGAAGTGGTCCTGGTCTCCAAGGACATCAACATGCGGGTCAAGGCCCGTGCCATGGGCCTGTCCACCGAGGACTACCGCAACGACAAGACGCTGGAAGACGGCGACCTGCTCTACAGCGGCGCCCTGGCCCTGCCGGGCGACTTCTGGACCCGGCAGAGCAAGACGGTGGAAAGCTGGCAGCAGGGCAGCCACACCTACTACCGCATCAGTGGACCGATCGTCGAGAGTCTGCTGATCAATCAGTTCACCTACTTCGAGGCTGCGGGCGAGCCGCCACTGTATGCACGGGTGACCGAAATCCGCGGCAAGACCGCCGTGCTCAAGACGCTCAAAGACTACACCCACCTCAAGAACGCGGTGTGGGGCGTGACCATGCGCAACCGCGAGCAGAACTTCGCCATGAACCTGCTGATGGACCCAGAAGTCGACTTCGTCACTCTCACCGGCACGGCGGGTACCGGCAAGACCCTGATGGCCCTGGCCGCCGGCCTGACCCAGGTGCTCGACGACCGCCGCTACACCGAGATCATCATGACGCGCGCCACCGTCTCGGTGGGCGAGGACATCGGCTTTCTGCCAGGCACAGAGGAAGAAAAGATGGGCCCGTGGATGGGCGCGCTCGACGACAACCTGGAGGTGCTGGCCAAGAACGACACCGGCGCCGGCGAATGGGGGCGCGCCGCCACCAACGAGCTGATCCGCTCGCGCATCAAGGTCAAGAGCCTGAACTTCATGCGTGGCCGCACCTTCCTGAACAAATACCTGATCATCGACGAGGCGCAAAATCTCACGCCCAAACAGATGAAAACCCTGATCACCCGCGCCGGTCCAGGGACCAAGATCGTTTGCATGGGCAATCTGGCGCAAATCGACACGCCCTACTTGACCGAGGGCTCCTCGGGCCTGACCTATGCGGTCGATCGCTTCAAGGGCTGGCCCCACGGCGGTCACATCACCTTGGCACGCGGTGAGCGTTCGCGGCTGGCCGACTTTGCCAGCGAGGTTCTGTAGAGCCGTTCAGCGGCGCGCGACCGAACCGATGCCGCCGCGCAGTTTGCCCAGCAACTGATGCAGTTGCTTCATCTCGCGCGCACTGAGCCCGCCGAGCAATTGCACCAACCAGCGCTCATGCTCGGCCGCCATTCGGTTGAACCAGGCTTTACCCGCCGGGGTCATGCGAACGATCAGCGCCCGCCTGTCACTCGGATCATCAATGCGTTCGACCCAGCCGTCGGAGACCAGCTGGTCGGTCAGGCCGGTCACATTGGCCCCGGTCACCATAAGATGGTTGGACAGCAAACTCATGCGTAAACCTTGTGGAAAACGGTTGAGCTGCGCCAGATAGTCAAAGCGTGGCAGCGTGGTGGAAAACTGCGAGCGCAGCAGCGACCGTATGCTCTGCTCGATCTGCGTGCTGCACGCCAGCAGACGCAGCCACAGTCGTATGGCCTGGTGATCACCGGGTGAAACGCCAGCCTCGCGCCCAAGTTCGCGAGGGCCGGCCGGAGATTTGCGCACTGAACCCATGCGGCGATTGTGCAATGGCAAACTCTCTTGACCTTTATCAGGCTTACGCGCATCATAAAAGCCGTGCGTTTCTGTATAGAAACCATGTTTCTTGTATAAAACAACCGGGCGAGTTTCCCCTATGAGCATCCAAGGCATCGACGAGATCACGTTGAGTTCTGAAGATCTGTCCAACTGCCGTCGCTTCTTCATCGACTGGGGCTTGCGTCTGGTCGAGGAATCAGCGCAAGCGTTGATATTTGAGAGCCTCAACGGGTGCCGCGTGATCGTGGCGCACCCCTCACGCCCGGATCTGCCGCAGGGCCTGGAGCAGGACCCAACCCTGCGACAGGTGATCTGGTCGGTCGCGGACCTGAACACGCTTGAGCGCTGGGCCGACCGCATGAAAAACCAGCCCGGCTGGCAGCGCCAGGGCGATCGTCTGCTTAGCTTGGACCCCATGGGCTTGTCGGTGGGCGTTCAGGTCAGCCGCAAACGCGCCCTCGATCTGCCCTCGGCCCACACCAACACCTGGAGCCACAGACCGCGCGTCAATCAAGCCTCACCAGCCTACGACCGAGCACAGCCGGTGGAAGTGGGCCATGTCGTGCTCTTCACCCGCGACCTGGCCGGCACTTCGCGTTTTTACGAAGAGGTGCTGGGCTTTGTGGTCTCGGATCGTTACCCTGGCCGCGGCCATTTTCTGCGCTGTTCGGCGCGCGGGGGGCACCACGATCTGTTCTTGCTGCAACCGCCGCAGCCTCGACAGGGCTTGAACCATGTGGCCTTCACGGTGCGTGATCTGCACGAAGTGATCGGCGGCGGACTGCATATGTCACGCCAGGGCTGGAAGACCGAACTCGGGCCTGGCCGCCACCCCATCTCCTCAGCCCTGTTCTGGTATGTGGTGAGCCCGGCCGGCGCGCTGGTGGAGTACTACACCGACGAAGACGAGCTGACCGAAGCCTGGCAACCGCGCGAGTTCACCCCGGGACCCACCGCCTTTGCCGAATGGGCCATCGAGGGCGGCATCGATGGTCACACCCGGCGCCAGCAGCACGCCCAGGCCCCGGACGGCCGATTCATGACGGACAAGCCCAAAACCTGACAGGCCATGCCTATGCTCTACAACGAAACCCACCAGAACCGCAGCGCAGCGCCCACCGCCTACGAAAATCTCCTCGGAGATGCGATCGAGCGCGCCTTTGCCGCCGGCATCCACGACCTCGACGGACTGGTGCGCTACCTCAACAAGACCGGACAGGCTGGCCCCGACGGGCAGCCCTGGACGGCCGAAAGCTATCAGCGTGAAATGGCGCGCCTGAGCGCCTGAAGAGAGAGGACCGCGACCATGAAGCACGACCCGATTGCCCTGCAAGCCGATCCGATCGACGCCGCCCTGGCCACCGGCCTGAAAGATCTGTGGTTTCCCATCTGCCCCTCCGGCTTTGTGCAAAGCACGCCGCTCTCGCTGCGCCGCTTGGGCTACAAGATCGTGCTTTGGCGCGGCGCCGACGGCCAGGTGCACGCCCTGGAAGACCACTGCCCGCACCGCGGTGCGCCGCTGTCGCTGGGGGTCAATCTCGGCGACCGACTGGCCTGCGCATATCACGGGGTGCAGGTGCGCTGTGACGGCACCGTCACCCGGGTGCCGGGCAGTCCAGGCTGCAAGCTCGAGGGTTCGCGCGCCGCGCGCATGTTTCACACCGCCGAGCGCAACGGCGCGGTCTTTGTGTTCAACGCCACCGACCCATCGCTGGCCTCACCGCCCGCCCTGGAACTGCCTGAGCAGCTCAGTTCACCGGAATGGTCGTCCTTCCTGTGCTACACAGAATGGGGCTGCGACTACCGCTATGTGATCGACAATGTGATGGACCCCATGCATGGTGCATATCTTCACAAGCAGTCGCATTCGATGAGCGAAGGCGATATGACAGCCGAATTTCAGATCCGTGAGCTGCCCAAGGGCTTTAGCTTTGAGAAGAAGGGTCAGCGCGATGTCAACTTTGACTGGACCGAGTGGATGGACACCGGCATCCATCTGATGCGGCTGGAGATTCCCTACCCCAAGACCGGGGGGCCCGGAGGCAGCTTCTCCATCATCGGCAGCTACACCCCGATCGGGCCACGCACCGCCGGCGTCTTTCACTGGCGCTGCCGAAAGGTCAGCGGCTGGCAGCGCGACACCTGGCGCTTTCTCTACAAAAACCGACTCGAGCAGCGGCACTGGCAGGTGCTCGAGCAGGACCGGGTAGCGGTAGAACACATGGAGCCCGACGCCAACCAGCGTGAGCACCTGTATGCCCACGACATGGGCATCGTGCGCCTGCGCCGCCATCTGCGCAAGCTGGCCCAGCAGCAACTGGAGCGACAGGCCAGCGCCTGAGCGATCGGCCGCCCGGGCTAAGATGCGCGGCTTGTCCGGGCTTTTCCCGGCCCGCCCGGGCCCGGCACCACCGTCTTCTTGTCTCATGACGACCCCTGCGACCTTAAAAACCTGGGTGCATACGCTGCGCCACGAAGCCCAGGACATCATCAGCGTGGACCTGCGGCCTGTCACGGGCACCGCCCTGCCGGCCTTCAC
>VGHR01000084.1 GCA_016868205.1 Betaproteobacteria bacterium | reverse complement strand
GGCCGGCAAGGGCGAAGAGATCATGGGCGCCGAAATCCTCGTGCGCGCCCTGATTGAGGAGGAGGTTGAGTTCATCTGGGGTTATCCCGGCGGGGCCGTCCTCTATATCTACGATGCGCTTTACAAGCAGGACCGCATGCAGCATGTCTTGGTCCGGCATGAGCAGGCGGCCGTCCACGCAGCCGACGGTTACGCCCGGGCCACGGGCAAGGTGGGCGTAGCCCTGGTGACCTCGGGGCCGGGCGTGACGAACGCAGTCACTGGCATCGCCACCGCGTACATGGACAGCATTCCCATGGTGATCATCACCGGACAGGTGCCAACGGCCGCAATCGGGCTGGATGCTTTCCAGGAATGCGATACCGTGGGCATTACCCGCCCGATCGTCAAGCACAACTTTTTGGTCAAGGATGTGCGGGACATGGCGGCTGTGATGAAGAAGGCGTTCCATATTGCCCGATCGGGGCGGCCTGGCCCCGTTGTGGTTGATATCCCCAAGGATGTTTCGGTCAAGAAGTGCGCCTATCACTACCCGGACAAGGTAGACATGCGCAGCTACAACCCGGTACGCAAAGGGCATGGTGGACAGATTCGCAAGGCGCTGCAACTGCTGATGTCGGCCAAGCGGCCCTACATCTACAGCGGCGGCGGTGTGCTGCTGGCCGAGGCTTCCCAGGAATTGCGTACCCTGGTGGACATGCTGGGTTACCCGTGCACCAACACCTTAATGGGCCTGGGCGCCTATCCGGCCACCGACCGCAAGTTTTTGGGCATGCTGGGCATGCACGGCACCATCGAAGCGAACAATGCCATGCAAAACTGCGATGTTCTGCTGGCCATTGGTGCGCGTTTTGATGACCGTGTGATCGGTAACCCCAAGCACTTTGCGCAGAACGAGCGCAAGATCATTCATATTGATATCGACCCATCCAGCATTTCCAAGCGTGTCAAGGTCGATGTGCCTATCGTGGGCGATGTGCGCGATGTGCTGACTGAACTGATCGCGATGATTCGAGAGTCGGGCCTCAAGCCCGACGCTCAGGCGCTCGCCCAATGGTGGCAGACCATTGAAGGCTGGCGTAGCCGCGATTGCCTGAAGTACGACCGTGGCAACAAGGATGTCATCAAGCCGCAGATGGTGATCGAGACCCTTTGGAACATGACCAAGGATGTCGAGGCCTATGTCACCTCCGATGTGGGCCAGCACCAGATGTGGGCGGCGCAGTTCTACAAGTTCGACCAGCCCCGGCGGTGGATCAATTCGGGCGGCTTGGGCACGATGGGCGTGGGCATCCCCTATGCCATGGGCATCAAGTTGGCCAAGCCTGAGAGCGAGGTGTACTGTGTCACCGGTGAGGGGTCTGTGCAAATGTGCATTCAGGAGTTGTCGACCTGCCTGCAGTACAACACCCCGATCAAGGTGCTTTCGCTCAACAATCGCTATTTGGGCATGGTGCGGCAGTGGCAGGAGATCGAGTATTCGGGCCGTTACAGCCACAGTTACATGGACGCTCTGCCCAATTTCGTGAAACTGGCCGAAGCCTATGGTCATGTGGGCATGCTCATTGAACGGCCGCAGGATGTGGAACCGGCTCTGCGTGAGGCGCGCAAGCTCAAGGACCGGACGGTGTTCATGGACTTTCGGACCGACCCCACCGAGAACGTGTTCCCCATGGTTCAGGCCGGCAAGGGCATCACCGAGATGATCCTGGGCAGCGAGGACCTCTAGACAGGAGTCCGCTGCTTCTGCAATCCCGTGGTCCGGTCATGCGCCGGATCGTCCCGACCAATCTATGGCCTGCCAGACCCGCGCATTACCGTGCGCGGACGAGGGCAGGGCAAATGAGGAAGTTCAACGATGAAACACATCATTGCCGTGCTGATCGAAAACGAAGCCGGCGCCTTGTCTCGCGTGGTGGGTCTTTTTTCGGCCCGTGGCTACAACATCGAGTCGCTGACGGTGGCACCCACCGAGGACCCAAGCCTGTCCCGCATGACCATACAGACCACTGGTTCGGACGATGTGATCGAGCAGATCACGAAGCACCTCAACCGCCTGATCGAGGTGGTCAAGGTGGTCGATTTGACCGAAGGTGCGTATACCGAGCGCGAGCTGATGATGGTCAAGGTTCGTGCCGTTGGCAAGGAGCGCGAGGAAATGAAGCGCATGGCTGACATTTTTCGGGGGCGCATCATTGATGTCACCGAAAAAAGTTACACCATCGAGCTGACCGGAGATCAGTCCAAGAACGATGCCTTTTTGGAGGCGATCGATCGCAGCGCTATTTTGGAGACGGTGCGAACCGGCGCCAGCGGCATCGGGCGCGGGGAGCGGATTTTGCGCCTCTGATTTTTCAAGGCTCGGCCAACCGTCTGTTCGGGTCGAGTCTGTCGAGGCCCTGTCGCTGACAGGGTGCTTGAGCCCTTCGACAGGCTCAGCGCGAACGGCATCTCACAACAAGGAGTCAATCATGAAGGTGTTTTACGACAAAGACTGCGATCTGAGCCTGATCAAGGGCAAGACGGTGGCGATCATCGGTTACGGGAGCCAGGGCCATGCCCATGCCCAGAATCTCAACGACAGTGGGGTCAAGGTGCTGGTGGGACTGCGAAAAGGCGGCGCCTCCTGGGACAAGGTTGGCAAGGCCGGACTGAATGTCGTGGAGGTCGACGAGGCGGTTAAGGCCGCCGATGTGATCATGATTTTGCTGCCGGACGAGCAGATTGCTGAGGTCTATCGCAACAATGTCGAGCCCAACGCCAAGAAGGGCGCTTCGCTGGCCTTCGCGCATGGCTTCAATATTCATTACAACCAGGTGGTGCCGCGCGCCGATCTCGATGTCTGGATGGTTGCCCCCAAGGCCCCGGGGCACACCGTGCGCAGCACCTATGCACAGGGCGGGGGTGTTCCCCATCTGGTGGCGGTGCACCAGGACAAGAGCGGCAAGGCCCGTGACCTGGCCCTTTCGTACGCCATGGCCAACGGGGGCGGCAAGGCCGGCATCATCGAGACCAACTTCAAGGAGGAGACCGAGACCGATCTCTTCGGCGAGCAGGCTGTGCTTTGCGGTGGCACGGTCGAACTCATCAAGATGGGTTACGAGATTCTGGTGGAGGCCGGATACGCCCCTGAGATGGCTTACTTCGAATGCCTGCACGAGCTCAAGCTGATCGTGGACCTCATTTACGAGGGCGGTATCGCCAACATGAACTACTCGATCTCCAACAACGCTGAGTTTGGCGAGTATGTAACCGGCCCTGAGGTGATCAACGAGCAGTCCCGGGAAGCCATGCGTCGCGCGCTCAAGCGTATCCAGAACGGCGATTACGCCAAGCAGTTCATCTTGGAAGGCCGAACCGGCTATCCGAGCATGACCGCCCGCCGCCGCAATATGTCGGAGCACAGCATCGAGGTGGTCGGGGGTCAGTTGCGCGCGATGATGCCCTGGATTGCGAAGAACAAGCTTGTTGACCAGAGTCGCAACTGATCGGGGCGGCCCCAGGCCTGGAAAGCCTGGTCGCCCAGAGGTCGATGATGGCCCCTGGGCGCTACCCTTACACTTGCTTCATGACTGACGGTTCGGGCTCAACAGAGGGCGGGGCAGATGCCGGCGAGGTAAAAAAACCGCGCAAGGGCATTTATGTACTGCCCAATCTCTTCACGCTGGCTGCTCTTTTTGGCGGGTTTTACGCCATTGTGATGGCGATGAATGGCCGCTTCGAGCAGGCCGCAATCGGCGTCTTTTGTGCCATGGTGCTCGATAGCCTCGATGGTCGTGTCGCGCGGATGACCAACACCCAGAGTGCTTTCGGCGAGCAGATGGACTCGCTGTCCGACATGGTGTCGTTCGGGGCCGCGCCAGCCCTGATCGCGTATGTCTGGGCCTTGACGGGCCTCGGGCGTTGGGGGTGGATTGCTGCTTTTGTTTATTGCGCCTGCGCTGCGCTGCGCCTGGCCCGATTCAATGTCAACACGGCAGTCGTGGACCGTCGATTCTTCCAGGGTCTTCCTTCGCCGGCTGCTGCCGCGCTGGTCACGGGCTTTATCTGGCTGATGACCGAGGCCGGCGTCGAGGGGGCCGAGGTCAGTTGGATCATGTTTGGACTGACGCTCTATGCCGGTCTCACCATGGTCACGAATGTGCCGTTTTACAGCTTCAAGGATGTCAGTTTTAAGCGCAGCGTCCCCTTTGCGGTCACTGTCTTGATCGCTCTGGGCATTGCCGTCATCAACATCGACCCGCCTTCGGTGATCTTCGGGCTTTTTGTTCTCTACGGACTTTCGGGCTATGTCCTTTACCTCTGGCGGCGTTACCGGGGGCTCCAGACCAGCGTGATTTCAACTTCGACCGACGAGCCCGACGAGCAGGGCTTGCACAAGTAATCGGACCGATGGGTCTGGCGGGTCGGCGAAAGCCTGTGCTAGACTTTCCGTATGACGTCGCTTGAATTCGCTCTACTGCTATTGCCCAAAGGGCGGAGCCGGTAGCGCACTTGCGTCTTCCGAATCAACGGCCCGTTTGCCCCAGCATCCGGGCCGTTTTTCTTTGTCATCAGCCCACAATGCGAAGACCTCCGGACCCTCAGCTTTTCACAGGAGCCCTGCGATGACCGATAAATTGATTATCTTTGACACCACCTTGCGCGACGGCGAACAGTCGCCCGGTGCTTCCATGACCCGGGACGAAAAGCTGCGTATCGCGCGCCAGCTTGAGCGTCTGAAGGTCGATGTGATCGAGGCGGGTTTTGCAGCCAGCTCTAACGGCGACTTCGAAGCCGTCCGGGCAATTGCCCAGGCGGTCAAGGATTCGACGGTCTGTTCCCTCTCCCGTGCCAATGACCGGGATATTGCTCGCGCGGCCGAGGCACTGGCCGGTGCCAACCGGGCGCGCATTCATACCTTCATCGCTACCTCCCCTCTGCACATGGAAAAGAAGCTGCGGATGACGCCCGAGCAGGTCTACGAGCAGGCGCGTCAGTCAGTTCGCTTTGCGCGCAATCTGTGCGGCGATATCGAGTTCAGCCCCGAGGACGGCTATCGCAGCGATGTCGATTTTCTGTGCCGTGTGCTCGAGGCGGTCATTGAGGAGGGTGCTACCACGATCAATGTGCCCGACACGGTCGGTTATGCGGTCCCTGAGCTCTATGGTGAGTTCATTCGCACCTTGCGCACCCGCATTCCCAACTCGGACAAGGCGATCTGGTCGGTCCATTGCCACAACGACCTGGGCATGGCTGTGGCCAATTCCCTGGCTGGGGTAAAGATTGGCGGGGCGCGGCAGGTGGAGTGCACCATTAACGGCCTGGGTGAGCGCGCGGGCAACTGCTCTCTCGAAGAGGTGGTGATGGCGGTCAAGACCCGGCGTGATTATTTCGGCTTGGAGGTGGACATTGACGCCAAGCACATCGTGGCGGCCAGCCGAATGGTCAGTCAGACCACCGGCTTTGTGGTGCAGCCCAACAAGGCCGTGGTTGGCGCCAATGCGTTTGCGCACGCCTCGGGCATACATCAGGACGGCGTGCTCAAAGCCCGAGATACTTACGAGATCATGCGCGCCGAGGATGTGGGTTGGAGCAACAACAAAATCGTGCTGGGCAAGCTCAGCGGCCGAAACGCCTTCAAGCAGCGTCTTCAGGACCTGGGTGTGGAGCTCGAGAGCGAAACCGACATCAATGCCGCCTTCGCCCGCTTCAAGGAACTGGCCGACCGTAAGAGTGAAATCTTCGACGAGGACATCCTCGCTCTGGTCAGCGACGAGAGTGTGGCCAGCGAGAACGATCAGTACGGCTTCGTCTCGCTGTCGCAGCACAGCGAGACGGGCGAAGTCCCGCGGGCCTCGATCGTTTTTACGGTGGGGGGTAAGGAGGTGCGCAGTCAGTCGGATGGCAATGGGCCTGTCGATGCCTCCCTCAAGGCCATCGAAGCCCATGTCAACAGCGGCGCGGAGATGGTGCTGTATTCCGTCAATGCGATCAGCGGTTCGACTGAAAGCCAAGGCGAGGTCACGGTTCGCTTGCAAAACAGCGGTCGGGTGGTGAACGGGGTCGGTGCCGACCCCGATATCGTGGTGGCTTCGGCCAAAGCCTACCTGAGTGCGCTCAACAAGCTGCAAAGCAAGGCTGACCGGGTGGCCGCTCAGGGTTAACACCGGGAACTTTGTACGGATCTTCGGGGGCTTCGGCCCCCTTTTTGCTTTCTACAGCCTCCTGGGAGTTTGCCGACAGCTCCCACTCCCCCGCCTGGCTTTAGGAAACAGGCGCAAGTTTTTGATATTGCGCATTTTTTTTAAGTTGGATACACTGCGGCGATCAGAAAAATCAGCACAATCTATGTCCATGAATTACTACCGACCGCGTGCTTTTCTGGGCAGATTGGCAGGCCTTCTGGCCGTGGCGTCTCTGCTGATCGGGATGCCGAGCGCTTGGGGGCAAAAGCAGGAGGCGGGCAAGGTCGGCAACAAGGCCTCGAGCGTCAAGAAGGCCGATGCGGCCAAGGGCCCGGCTTCGAGTCAGCGCAAGAATGGGCTGGCCAAGCGTGGTGGCAAAGCCGCGCAGCAACGACAGGCCCGTGCGCAAAAGGCTGTGCCGCAGCGGCCCTCGCACGGGCAACTGGCCGGCCTGCATCAGGTGTCGGACCCGCTGTCCCTGCGATCGAGTGTTGCCCTGGTGATCGATCAGGAGACGCAGGAGGTGCTGCTGAGCAAAAACGGTCATGCGGTGCTCCCGATTGCCTCGCTGACCAAGCTGATGACGGGTATGGTGATCAGCCAGGCGCATTTGCCGATGGACGAGATGGTGACCATCACGCAGGACGATGTCGATACGGAAAAGGGCAGCACCTCGCGCTTGCGGGTGGGGGCCACGCTGAGCCGGGGCGAGTTGCTGCTGCTGGCCTTGATGTCCAGTGAAAACCGTGCTGCGCATGCCCTCGGGCGCACCTATCCCGGTGGAATGCGGGTGTTTGTCGACCTGATGAACGCCAAAGCCCAGAGCTTGGGCATGAAAGACACCCGCTATGTCGAACCGACCGGCTTATCCAGCCGTAACCAGTCTTCGGCCCTGGATTTGGCCGTGTTGGTTCACGCGGCCTCGGCCGACCCACTTTTGCGCGATCTTTCTACCGCCTCCGGCCACCAGGTCGTGCTGGGGCAGCAGACCTTGCAGTACAACAACACCAATCGCCTGGTCAGCCACCCCGATTGGGAGATTGGTCTGCAGAAGACGGGATACATCTCGGAGGCCGGTCAATGTCTGGTGATGCAGGCCCGGGTCGCCGGTCGCAAGCTCATCATGGTTTTTCTCGACTCGGCCGGCAAACTCAGCCGACTCGGTGACGCCGAGCGTGTGCGGCGCTGGCTCGAGCGCGGCGTGGCGCAACAACCCCTGAACCCCGAAATCGCTCGGCGCGGCTGAATTCAGCGTCGTGCTTCCGGCAGTCCCAGCGCTGCCGAGATTTCGCTGGCCGTGGCCTGGAGTTTGGGCAACCAGGCCTCATCGAGGCGGTCCGCGGGCGCGGAAATCGATAAGCCGGCCACCAAGCGCCGCTGGTCATCGTAGATGCCTGCTGCCATGCAGCGAACCCCCAACTCGAGTTCTTCGTTGTCTCGGGCGACCCCGTATTGCCGTGCCTTTGCCAGCTCCCGCTCCAGAACATGGATTTGCGTGATGCTGTTGTGCGTCTGGCCGGGTAGACCCGTGCGCGCAGCGTAGGTTCGTACCCGCTGGGCGTCATCTGCCGCCAGGAAAAGCTTGCCGGTCGATGTCAGATGCAGGGGCGCCCGCCCCCCTATGGCTCGCACCACCTGCATGCCCGAACGCTCGCTGTAAGCCCTCTCGATATAGATGATCTCGTCGCCCTGGCGTACGCTCAGGTTGACCGGTTGCTGGATCTGGCGGTGTAGCTCCCGCATCGGAATGAGGGCTGCATCGCGAACGCTCAGACGCGCCTTGACCAGATTGCCCAACTCCAGCAGCCGCATCCCCAGTCGATAGTTGCCCGAAGCGGGTCGGTCGACGAAGCGACCCACGGCCAGGTCGTTGAGGATGCGATGGGCGGTCGAGGGATGGAGCCCGGATTTTTCGCTGATTTCCTTGAGCGAGACCGCCTCCTCCTTTTCCGCGAGGATCTCCAGCAGGGTAAACATGCGGCCAATAACCTGGACTGTCGGTTGTTCCGAGTTGGGACTGGCGGCGGATTTTTTCATTGTTTGCGGGCCTGGGATTCCTCTATTTTATAAGATGAAATTTCAATGGCGTGGGTATCGCGGCCAGTCGAGGGCCCGCCTGGCCGCGATGGTCAGGCCGCCGCTTGCCAGCGTCCGTCGATCAGCTTTTCGTGCGGAAGGAACCGGGCCTTGTAGTTCATCTTGGGGCTTTCGGCGATCCAGTAGCCCAGATACACATAGGGCAGGTTGAGCTGTCGCGCCTGTTCGATTTGCCACAGAATGCCGAAGGTGCCCAGGCTTGCTTGCGGCAGGGGTTCAAAAAAGGTGTAGACCGCAGAGATCCCGTCCTCAAGGATGTCGACGATGCTCACCATGCGCAGGGTCGGTGGTCCTGGCTGCCCCGGCTCGCGAAATTCGACTAGCCGCGAGTTGACGCGGCTTTGCAGCAAGAATTGGGTGTATTGATCGATGCTGTCCTGGTCCATGCCCCCGCCGGCATGCCGTCCATTCTGGTAGCGCAGGTACAGCTGGTAGTGCTCGGGCATGAAGCTCAGGCGCAGGGACCGCCACTGAAGGTGCTCGTGTTGCCTCAGGGCGCGGCGCTGGCTGCGGTCGGGCTTGAACTGCGCGACTGGAACCCGCAGCGGCACGCAGGCCTGGCAGCCACCACAGTGCGGTCGGTAGGTGAACATCCCGCTGCGCCTAAATCCACTGGCGACCAGTTCGGAATAAGCCTGGTTGTGAATCAGGTGGCTGGGGGTGGCGACCTGCGACCGGGCCATGCGCCCCGGCAGATAGCTGCACGGATAGGGCGCCGTGGCATAAAACTGCAGGGTCTGCAGTGGTAACTCTTTGGGGTGAGTCAAGGGGCAGGACTTCAAGCGATCTCAGACCAGTATAAGCGGTCGAAATGCCAGTTTGCGACGCCGCGCTCGATCCGCTCGGCCACCCGGGCCAGGAACTCCGGTCGCGGCATGTCACAAGCTCCGAGAGAGGTCAGGTGAGAGGTGCTCTGCTGGCAATCGATCAGGTCCAGCCCTTGCCGCCGGCACATGACCACCAGGGCCGCCAGCGCTATCTTGGAGGCGTCGCGCCGTTGCGCAAACATGGACTCACCAAAGACCATGCCTCCCAGGTTCACAAAGTACAAGCCTCCGACCAGTTGCTGGTCAACCCAGGTTTCCACGCTGTGCGCCAAGCCCGCGGCATTCAAGCCCTTGTAGGCCTCGATCATCTGCGGCACGATCCAAGTGCCGCCCTGGCCCTTTCGCGGCGCCTGGGCGCAGCAGGCCATGAGCCGGGAGAAGTCGCCGTCGACTCGTATTTCGCACCCCGGCGTTTTTGCAAATTGACGGATCACTCTGCGCAGGGATCTGTGGAGCTTGAAGTTCCCGGTCAGCAGCACCATGCGCGGGTCGGGGCTCCACCACAAGATGGGTTGGCCCGGACTGAACCAGGGAAAGATCCCCTGGGAATACGCTGACACCAGGGTCTGTGGTGACAAGTCTGCGCCCGCCGCCAGCAGGCCGGGCGCCGGATCGTCTGGCCCCCAGGCTTGCGCCGGAGGCGGGAAGCCCTGGCCGGGGCTCAGCCAAGGCAGGGGAGGCGACATCTCTTGCATCGGGTAAGCCCTTGTTACCATCCGATCGTAACCTTGGCGCAATGGAGCTTTTAATGTGAAGGAGAGTTTCATGGTGAATCGACGCAAGATCGTGGGGTCGGTTGGCGCCGCTGTCCTGGGCTGCGCCCTGAGCCCGGCCGTTTTCGCGCAGACATTTCCGTCCAGACCGATTCGTATCGTTGTACCGTACGCCCCTGGGGGCACCACCGACATCGTCGGTCGTCGCGTGGGTCAGCGCCTGTCGGAAGTGTTGGGCCAGGCGGTGGTTATCGAAAATCGAGCCGGCGGCAATACCGCCATCGGCGTGGAGGCGGTTGCCAAGGCACCCCCCGATGGCCATACGCTGCTGTTTACCAATGACGCTACCTTTTTGGGGAATCCTGCGCTTTTCCCATCTTTGCCGTACAACATGCAACGCGACTTGGTGTCGGTCGCGCCCGTGACTTATGTTGCGCTTACCCTGGCGATCAATTCCAGTGTGCCCGCCAAGGATCTCAATGAGTTGGTGGCCTACATCAAGACGCAGAAAAGTCTCGGCTACGGCTCTTTTGGCGCTGGCAGCCAACCGCACATCATGGGCGAGATGTTCAAGAAAATCGCCGGCGTCGATCTGGTTCATGTTCCCTACAAGGGGGCCGGCCCCGCTGTGACCGATGTCTTGGGCGGTCAGATTCTCTTTACATTCCCGGCTTTCCCGACCATCATGGGCCACATGGGCTCGGGCAAGTTGCGTCTGTTGGCCGTCAGTGGTGAGAAGCGGGTGCCGGTGGCTCCGCAGGTCCCTACGATGACCGAAGCGGGGTTCAAGGACATGGATATGGGGGCCTGGTATGCGTTTTTTGCACCGGCCGGTACGCCGCGTGATGTGGTGATGAAGCTCAATGCGACAGTGGCCGGCATTCTTTCGGAGCGCGATTTCGTCGAAAAGCATATGACCAGCCAGGGCATCGTGCCCATGTTCGGAACACCTGAACAAATGAACGCCATGATCAAGACCGACATCGATCGCATGGTCCAGATGGTCAAGCGTTCGGGGGCTAAAGTGGAGTAGTCGTCCAGTTCTTACCGGCCCGCAGTGAGGCAGGAGCCAAGGGATTTGTCGCTATAATTTCGGTTTGCGATTCCTCAATAGCTCAGTCGGTAGAGCGCCGGACTGTTAATCCGTAGGTCCCTGGTTCGAGCCCAGGTTGAGGAGCCAAGAAAAACAAGGACTTAGCTCCGCAAGGAGTTAGGTCCTTCGTCTTTTCAGATGCCCGTGTAGCCCCTGTGTAGCCATCGGACAGTATAATTTCGCTCGCGCGCGCGCAGACGTGCCACTAAGCCGGTCCTTTCCGCCGACAATGCCGTCGGCAATCGGCGCCGCTTGCCCGAACAGTTCTACCTCCAAGAGATAAAAGAGACGGCGGGCTATCGCCGAGAAAAAGTCAGCGTCGCCAAGACACACAATGCAGACCCCTATGGATCGCTCCGAACAACCCGTT
>VGHR01000083.1 GCA_016868205.1 Betaproteobacteria bacterium | reverse complement strand
GCCTCGGTCGATTTCGGATCGGGGGGGCTGCGCAAAAATGAAGTGGCTCGCGATTTCGTGGCCGCCCTGGGGCGCATGCTCACCCGCGAGGGCAACCGCATCGGCGCCATCCTCTATGGAAGCCAGGTCGATGCCGTTTTACCGGCCCGCGGTGGTCGCCTTCAAGTGCTGCACTTGTTGCAACACCTGCTCAATCGCAAGCCGCAGCAACAGCCCTACGCGACGCAACTCGACAAACTGCTGCAGGCGGCGGCGCAAAGCATACGCCGGCGCTCCACTGTTTTTGTGGTGTCGGACTTCATTAGCGAGCCGGGCTGGGAGCGCACGCTCGGTCAACTGGCTCAACGCCACGATGTGGTGGCAGTGCGCCTCTTCGACCCGCTGGAGTTGCAATTGCCAGATCTCGGGCTTGTGCCCATGCGCGATGCCGAAACCGGCGACTACTTGATGGTCGATACCCACGACCGTCGGTTCCGCCAGCGCTTTTCGGAACTGGCAGCGCAACGAGAACTGTCTCTGCGTCAAAGCCTGGCCCGCAGTGGGGTTGACGCGCTGGAGTTGCGTACCGACGACGAACTGATTGAAGCCCTGATGCGATTTTGCCGCCTGCGCCTTCAGCGGCTGCGCGGTCGCGCGACACTTGCAGCAGCGACCTAAGCCCCAAATCCCCCATACAGACCATGACCTTCTTTTGGCCCGAACTTCTGTGGTCGATGCTGATGCTGCCAGCCATGGCTCTGCTCTACCTCTGGTTGATGCGACGCCGCAAGAAAATGGCCGTCCGCTACGCCAGCTTGGCCCTGGTGCGCGAGGCCGCAGGCAGCTCCTGGCGCAGACACATCCCGGCGCTTCTTTTCCTGTTTTCAATCGCAGCCCTGCTGCTCGCCTCGGCCCGACCCTTTGCCACCATCCGGCTGCCATCACAGCAAGAAACCATCATGCTGGCCATGGATGTCTCGGGCAGCATGCGCGCCACCGATGTCGAGCCCAACCGGCTGGTGGCGGCACAAAACGCCGCCAAGGCTTTTCTCAATGAACTGCCGCGTCATGTGAAGGTGGGCATTGTCGCTTTCGCCGGCACGGCCTCGGTGGTGCAACCGGCCACGCTCAATCGCGAGGATTTGGTGGCCGCCATCGACAAGTTCCAGATGCAGCGCGGCACGGCAATTGGAAACGGCATCGTCATGTCGCTGGCTGAACTCTTCCCCGATGCCTATATCGATCTGGCCAAAATGCAATATGGCAACCGGCCTGCAGGCAGCAGTCTGGACGAAAAAGCCAAGGCCGGCAAAAAAACCTACGAGCCGGTAGCCCCCGGATCCAATGGATCGGCGGCTATCATCTTGCTGACCGACGGGCAACGCACCACTGGCGTGGATCCAATGGAGGCGGCCAAGCTGGCGGGCGACTACGGGGTCCGGGTCTATACGGTCGGTATCGGTACGGTAACCGGAGAGACGATCGGCTTCGAGGGTTGGTCGATGCGGGTGCGGCTGGATGAGGAAACACTCAAAGCCATTTCCGCCCGGACGCAGGCGGAGTATTTCTATGCCGGCACCGCACAGGACCTCAAAAAGGTCTACACTGCGCTCAGCTCTAAGCTGACCCTGCAGAAGAAGGAAACCGAAATCTCGGGCCTGCTGGCCCTGCTTGGCGCAACTCTGGCGCTGCTGGCGGCCAGTCTATCGATGCTCTGGTTCAACCGCATCCTCTGAAGACCATCCGCGTCTGTTTTTCAAATGCAGCTGCGCCGGCTGCAAGCGGCCTTGATCCAGACGCAGGCAGCGATCACAACGGCGGGCCAGCGATTCATCATGGGTCACCAAAACGAAGGCCATGCCCAGGTCGCGCGCCCGCTCGAGCATCAGATTGAACACGCTAAACGCCGAGTCACGGTCGAGGTTGCCCGTCGGCTCGTCGGCCAAAACGCAGGCCGGTCGGGTCACCAACGCGCGAGCCATCGCCACCCGCTGACGCTCGCCGCCCGACAACTCGGCCGGACGGTGTTGCAAGCGCCCAGCCAGGCCAACATCGCCCAACGCGGCGGCGGCAGCCTGCAAGGCCAGCTGACGAGCTTGTCTGCGGATCAGCAAGGGCATGGCCACATTCTCGAGCGCGCTGAGCTCAGGCAGCAAGTGATGAAACTGATAGACAAACCCTTGGTGCAAATTGCGCAAGCGTCCCTGCTCGGCGCTGGTCAAGCCCGAGAAGTCCTGCCCCATCAAGAGCACCTGACCACGCGTGGGTACATCAAGCCCGCCGAGCAGGTGGAGCAAGGTGCTCTTGCCCGATCCCGAAGCGCCAACAATGGCCAAAGTCTCGCCCGCCAAAACCTCGAGGTCGACGCCACTGAGCACTTGTACATCCAGGGCGTCTTCCACGAAACGGCGGGAGAGTCCGCGAGCCTGCAGCACCGGCGTGCCGGTCACCCAAGGCGAGGCAGCCGGGCTACTCATAGCGCAAAGCCTGCGCCGGCTTAACCCGGCTGGCCCTCCAGCTCGGGTAAAGCGTGGCGATAAAAGCCAGCACCAGCGCGATCAAAGCCACCGGCAAAATATCGGCGGCCTGCGGGTCACTGGGCATGCGGCTGATCAGGTATATGTCGCGCGGCAAAAAGCTGGCTCCCAGCAGCGCCTCCAGCATGGGGACGAGGGTGTCGATATTCAAAGCCACGAGCAGACCCAGCAAAAGACCTCCCCCCGTTCCCACCAGACCGACCAGGGCGCCTTGCACCATAAAGATCAGCATGATGCTGGCAGGACTGGCTCCCAGGGTACGCAGAATCGCAATGTCGGCCCGCTTGTCGGTGACCGTCATCACCAGCGTGCTGACCAGATTAAATGCCGCCACTGCCACGATCAGCGTCAGGATGATGAACATCATTCGCTTTTCCAGCTGGACTGCGGCAAACCAGGTCCGGTTTTGCCGCGTCCAATCGCGCACCAGCAGATCGGGTGGCAGTTTCCCCATCAACTGCGCTGCCACCTCGCGCGCCTGATGCAAATCGCGCAGCTTGACACGGATACCACTGGGTCCGTCCAATCGGAACAGGCGCTGGGCATCTTCGCGATGCATCAGGGCCATGCCAGCGTCGTACTCAAAATGACCCGAATCGAAATAGCCCACCACCGTCGTCTGCTTGAGCCGCGGCACGACGCCGGCAGGCGTCACCTGCCCGCCGGGCACGATCAGAGTAAGCGCATCGCCCGCGCGTACCCCGAGAGCACGGGCCAACTCCGCACCGAGTACAACACCAAATTGCCCGGGCTCCAGCCGGGCGATCGCCTGACGCTGCTGGGCGGCCAGCTCACTGACCTGTCCCTCCAGCGAAGGATCAATGCCGCGCACAATGGCACCCTTCATGTCCTCACCGCGGGCCAGCAAGCCCTGGGAGGCCACAAAGGGCGCAGCGCCCATCACCTGCGGATGGGCGCGCAACTGCTGGAGCGTACCTTCAAGGTCCACGATAGCACCGCCATCGGCAGCGAGCACCTCGATGTGCGAAATCACGCCCAGCATGCGATCGCGAACCTCTTTTTGAAACCCGTTCATAACGCTCAGCACGATGATCAAGGCAGCCACGCCCAGGGCGATGCCCAACATTGACACGCCTGATATGAAAGAAATAAAGCCGTTGCGGCGAGAGGCGCGACCGGCTCGTGTGTAACGCCATCCCAGGGACAACTCATAAGGCACTGACATAGAGGCGATTGTGGCACCGCCTCGCCCAAGGATCGGCAAGGCCAGCGCCGATTCGGGACAATGGCGCCATGTCGGTCAATCTGTCGGAACTTCTGGGGCCCAATCTGGCGCAGACTGGGCCGGTTCGCCACCTGATCGTGCCCTGGGCACTCAGCGCAAACCGCTCGCTAAGGCAAGCGCTGCTCGAACTGCCTGCCCACGCCACGGTGCACCTGCGCCAACTGCTGCGCCAGATGCGCATCGGTCAGCGTGAAGTCGGCAGCGCCGAGAGTCTGAGCCCCCCGCACGAGAAAGCTGTGGCCGCGCTTCTGGGATGGGGGCAGGTGCCCGATGGTCTGCTGCCCTGGGCCGCGCGCCATGTCCCCGCGGCTGGTACTCAGGCTTGGGCATGGGTGAGCCTTTGTCACTGGTCGGTGGGGCGCGAACATGCCAGCCTCAGCGATCCGCAGTCACTGGGCATCAAGGAAGAGGAATCCGACGAATTGCTGCACAGCATGCAACCGTACTTCGATTCCGAAGGGATCACGCTACAGGCGGCTCGGCCCGGCCACTGGCTGGGACGGGGAGAGGTCTTCGACCAGGCGACCGCTTCCCTCGACCGTGTGATCGCGCGCAATGTTGATCCCTGGCTGCCCTGTGGTCCCTCGGCCCGCCTGCTGCGCCGTCTGCAAAACGAGATGCAGATGTTGCTCTACACCCACCGCGTCAACCAGGCGCGGGCGGAGCAGGGTCAACCCGACATCAACTCGCTGTGGTTCAGTGGCAGCGGCCGACTGCCGGCGCAGAGCAAGGTGCCACCGGGCTTGCACCTGACCCGCACACTGGCTGCCCCGGCCCTGAGCGAAGATGCACCGGCCTATGCCCGAGCCTGGGCACAACTCGATAGCCAACTGATCGCTGCGCTGCTCGAGCAGCAGCGCCTGGGGGTGGCGGTCGAGCTCACCCTGTGCGGCGAGCGGGGCTGGCTGCGCCTGGAGAGCCTCAAAACGGACGGGCTAGGCCGATTTTTCAGGCGCATGACTGCGCCGACCTGGCCCGATTTGCTTCAGGAGAATTTGTGAAGATCAGCGTTCGTGAAGTACCACCACGCAGTGTCTGGGCGCTGGAACAAGCCGGTGTTCACCCGCTCCTGGCGCAGCTCTTTGCCGCGCGCGGCATACACGATGCCAGCGACCTGGATGAAAACCTCCAGCGCCTTATCGAGCCCACGCAGCTGCTCAAGGCCGACGAGGCGGCGCATCTGCTGGCCGATGCCATGCAGGCGAGCCGTCGCATTTGCATCGTGGCCGACTATGACTGCGATGGCGCCACGGCTTGCGCTGTGGGTATCCGGGGGCTGGGTTTGCTCGGTCAAGTGCTTGACTACACCGATTTGACCTATCTCGTACCCGATCGGGTGGTGGACGGCTACGGCCTGACGCCGGTCATCGCAGAGCGCGTTCGAGATCGCGGGGCCGATGTGCTGGTCACGGTGGACAACGGCATCGCCAGCCTGGAGGGCGTAGCGCGAGCGCGCGAGCTGGGATTGCAGGTTCTCATCACCGACCACCACTTGCCGGCGCTACAAGGCGCCGAAATCGTGTTGCCCGAAGCCGATGTGATCGTCAATCCCAACCAGCCGGGCTGCCCGTTCCCGAGCAAGTCGATTGCCGGGGTCGGCGTCATGTTCTATGTCCTGCTGGCGCTGCGCGCAGAGTTGCGCAAACGCGGTCTCTATCAAGGCAAGGATCAGCCCCGGCTCGACAGCTTGCTGCCCCTGGTGGCACTCGGGACGGTGGCTGATGTGGTGCGCCTGGATACCAATAACCGCCGGCTGGTGGCCCAGGGCTTGCGCCGCTTACGCGCAGGGCAGATGCCCGCCGGACTGGCCGCGCTGATGCAGGTAGCCGGTCGCAAGACACTGACGGCCAGCAGCATGGATTTCGGCTTTGCACTGGGGCCACGCATCAATGCGGCCGGCCGCTTGTCGGACATGACCCTGGGTATCGAGTGTCTGCTCACGGACGACATGGGCCGGGCGCAAATGCTGGCGGCCGAGCTCGACCGTATCAACCGGCAGCGGCGTGACCTCGAAGGCCATATGCGCGAGCAGGCCATACGGGCAGCCGACGCAATGATCGCTCACGCTGAGGAGAGTCCACCGGCCATCGTGCTCTACGAGGCTCAATTCCATGAGGGCGTGGTCGGCATCGTGGCATCGCGCATCAAAGACCGCCTGCACCGGCCCTGCTTTGTGTTCGCCGCCAGCGGTGCCGAGGGCAAAGCCCATGAGCTCAAAGGTTCGGGCCGATCGATTGCCGGCTTCCATTTGCGCGATGCACTTGATCTGGTGGCTAAACGACATCCGGGGGTACTGCTGCGCTTCGGGGGCCATGCGATGGCCGCTGGTTGCACTGTGCCTCTTGATCAGATCGATGTCTTTCGGCAAGCCCTTGAGCAGGTGGCCCGAGAGTGGCTTGATGAGGCCACCTTGACGCGACATGTGCAGACCGATGGCCCGCTGCCGGCTCAGTACCGCCGGGCCGATGTGGTCGAGACGCTGCAGCAGCAGGTGTGGGGGCAAGGCTTCGCAGCGCCGACCTTCAGCGAAGCCCTGCAAGTGGTCTCGCAACGCCTTGTCGGGCAGGGCCATCTATCGCTCAGACTCAAACATCAGGGACAGGATGTCGACGGCATCTGGTTTGGCCGCACCGAGCCATTGCCCCCAATAGCGCGCCTTGTTTACCGACTGGATGTCGACGAGTGGCAGGGCCAGCGTCGGGTACGCTTTGTCATTGAAGCGGCCGAGCCTTGAGACGGTGTGCCTGGGGGCTACCGGCGCGGCCCTCTGCGTTGGCGTGTCCGGCCCCTTAAAATCACGCTGTGAACGCCCGCAATATTCTCAACGCTGACCTGCATTGCCACTCGGTCGTCTCCGATGGCACCCTGACGCCGGAGGAACTGGCCGAGCGGGCGCGCCGGGGCGGGGTTGAGCTCTGGGCTCTGACCGATCACGATGAAATCGGCGGTCAGCAACGCGCGGCGGCGGCCGCTCGAGCTCATGGCATGGGCTATCTCACGGGCACCGAGATTTCCGTGACCTTCGCCGGAGAGACCGTGCATATCGTTGGATTAGGCTTCGATGACGGCGATGAGCGCTTGCGCAAGGGGCTGCAATCCACGCGCGGTGGACGCGCCCAACGCGCGCTCGAGATGGCCCAAGGCCTGGCCCAGGTGGGTATCGCCGGTGCCTACGCGGGGGCCCTTGAGTTTGTGGGCAATCCGGACCTGATTTCACGGACGCACTTTGCGCGCTTCCTCGTCGATACGGGCATCTGCAAGGACACCAGTGAAGTGTTCCGCAAATACCTGACCGACGGCAAGCCGGGCTTCGTGCCGCACCGTTGGGCCACCCTGAAGGAGGCGGTTCAGTGGATCTCGCAGGCCGGGGGCGTGGCCGTTATCGCTCATCCAGCGCGCTATAAATTCACACCCAATGAAGAGTTCGCCCTCTTCACTGAATTCAAGCTGCATGGGGGACAGGCGGTCGAGGTCATTACCGGCAGCCACAGCGCGCAAGAGTCGCTCAAGTACGCCGATATGGCCCGTGAGTTTGATCTGGCCGCCTCGCGCGGAAGCGACTTTCACAGCCCCGACGAGAGCCACACCGATCTGGGCATACTGCCCTATCTGCCTGGCGAGCTGACCCCGGTCTGGGAGCTGCTGGAAGCCAGGATCCGGTGAGAGCGCGGCTCGGCTCGCCCTCGGCGCTGACCGGCATCGCCCTCACGCTCGGGGCTGTTGCAATGTTCGCGGCCCTGGACACCACAACCAAGCTGGTGCTGGGCATGGTACCGCTGATGATGGCCTTGTGGTTTCGCTACTTTTTTCAGGCCGTGGCCAGCACGCTGGTCATGCTGCCCTGCAAAGGCTGGAGCATCTGGCGCACGCAGCGTCCGGGCCTACAGGTTCTACGGGGGCTGCTGCTGGTCAGCAGCAGTCTGGCCGCCTTTGAAGCTTTGCGGCATATCTCTGTGGCCGAGTTCACCGCCATTGTCTCGCTCGGCCCCTTGCTGATCACAGTGATTGCGGCCTTGCTCTTTTCCGAAGCTGTTTCCCGGCTGCGCTGGCTGCTGGTGCTCGGCGGCTTCGCGGGCGCCCTGCTCATCATCAAGCCCGGAGGCGCCAATTTTTCGGGCGCTGCGCTCTTGCCCCTGATCGTACTGACCGTCAACGCCGGATTTCAGCTACTCACCAGCCGCATGGTCCGCACTGAGGACCCCATGACCATGCAGCTCTATACCGGCTGGACCGGTACCGCTGTGGCCTCACTGGCCCTGCCCTGGGCCTGGACCGCCCTGAGCCTGGAGCAGTGGGGACTGATGATGCTCATGGGTCTGACCGCCACCATCGGCCACTTCTTGCTGACCCTGGCCTACGAGCGCACCGCCGTGGCCACGATGGCCCCTTATATGTACGCACAGATCGCCTTCGCGGTGATTGCAGGGTGGCTGGTGTTCTCCCACACGCCCGATGGCGAGTCGCTAGTGAGCATGAGCGTGATCGCCGCTTGCGGTGCGGGGGGGGCTTGGCTCACCATGCGACAGGCGCGCATCGCGCGCGAGGCTCTGGCTCAACCGGCCGTGCCGAGCTGAAACGACCATGGCCCAACTGTTTGATATTCATCCCGACAATCCTCAAGCCCGGCTGCTCAAACGGGCTTGCGATTTGCTCATGGCGGGCGGGGTGCTTGCTGTCCCCACCGACTCGGGCTATGCGCTGGTCTGCCGCCTTGACGACAAGGCGGCGGCCGATCGGCTGCGGCGCATTCGGGGGGTCGACGAACGACACCCTCTCACACTGCTGTGCCGCGACTTGAGCGAGCTGGCCAACTACGCGCGGGTTGACAACCGCCAGTTCCGACTCCTCAAACTGGCCACCCCAGGGCCCTACACCTTCATCCTGGAGGCCAGCAAGGAGGTGCCCCGTCGGCTGAGCCATCCTGCGCGCAAAACCATCGGCTTGCGACTGCCCGAGCACCGCACCGTACAGGACTTGCTGGCCCAGCACGGCGCGCCCTTGCTGGCGACCACCTTGATCCTGCCCGGCCAGTCTGAAGCCCTTGACGAGGCCGCGCAGATTCGGCACCAGCTCGAACATGAAGTGGCCGCTGTCATCAATGTGGGCGCCTGCCCTCGCGAACCCACCACCGTCATTGATCTGGTGCCCATCGGCAGCGGCCTCCCGCCTGAGGTGATTCGACCCGGTCGGGGCAGCCTCTCGGCCATCGGACTGGCATAGGCCCAGGCCCGGCCGCCTGCATGCAAGGCCTCTGAGACAATCCTCCCATGGACCTGGCCGATCTGATTCAGAAAGTGACGCTGTATGCATTGCCGGTGCTGTTTGCCATCACCGTGCATGAGGCCGCGCACGGCTATGCAGCACGGTTTTTCGGTGACCCGACCGCTTGGCAACTCGGCCGCGTAACCCTCAACCCGATGAGCCATATCGATCTCATCGGCACCCTGTTGATGCCCCTGCTGCTTTACTTTGCCACGGCCGGGCAATTTTTGTTCGGTTATGCCAAGCCGGTCCCTGTGGATTTTGGCCGTCTGCGCAAACCCAAGCAGCACATGATCTGGGTCGCCCTGGCCGGACCCGGGGCTAACTTCCTGCAAGCGCTGTTGTGGGGCATTGCCTTTCAAGGGCTGATTGCCGGCGGGGTCAGCGAACCCTTCTTCATCGAGATGTGCAAGGCTGGCGTTCTGGTCAACCTGGTCATGTTTGCCTTCAACCTGTTTCCGCTGCCGCCGCTCGACGGTGGACGCATCCTGGTGGGCCTCTTACCCTGGCGCGCCGCCGTCATGCTCTCACGGGTCGAGCCTTGGGGCTTTTTCATCGTGCTGGCCCTGGTACTCACGGGTATCGTCAGCCAGCTCTGGATGCGACCCATCATGGACCTGAGCTACAACGCTCTGGCCCTGATGCTCAGTCCCGTGCGCTGGGTGCTGGGCCCCTGATCTGAATCGAAACACCATGAAGTCCTTGCGCGTTCTCACAGGCATCACCACCTCAGGCACCCCCCATCTGGGCAACTATGTCGGGGCGATCCGGCCATCGGTACAGGCGAGCCTGCGTTCGGAGGTGCAAAGCTTTTACTTTCTGGCCGATTACCACGCCCTGATCAAGGTCGGCGAGCCCGAACGCATCCAGCAGTCAACCCTGGAGATCGCAGCGACCTGGCTGGCCGCCGGGCTCGATCCCGAGAGAGTCACCTTCTACCGCCAGTCGGACATCCCGGAGATTCCCGAGCTCACCTGGTTCCTGACCTGCATGGCCGGCAAGGGCTTGCTCAATCGGGCCCACGCCTACAAAGCCCAGCTCGACAAGAATCTGGCCGCCGGCGCCGATCCGGATCACGATGTCAGCGCCGGTTTGTTCATGTACCCGGTGCTCATGGCGGCCGACATCCTGATGTTCAAGGCCCATCAGGTACCGGTCGGACGCGACCAGATCCAGCACATCGAAATGGCACGCGATATGGCGGCCAGCTTTAATCATCTCTATGGGCCCCATCTGGTGCTGCCCGAGGCGGCCATCGAGGAACAGGTGGCCACCTTGCCGGGTCTGGACGGCCGCAAGATGAGCAAGAGCTATGACAACACCATCGCCTTGTTCGGTCCGACGCAAACACTGCGCAAGCAGATTGCGTCCATGGTTACCGACTCGCGCAAGCCCGGCGAGCCCAAGGCCACCGAAGGGTCCGCCCTGTTCGAAATCTACCGCGCATTTGCCACCGCCGAGGAAACACGCGCATTGGCGCAGGCCTACGCGCATGGGATTGCGTGGGCCGATGCCAAACAGATGCTCTATGAGCGTATCGAACGCGAGGTCGCTCCCATGCGGGAAAGCTATGAGCGGCTGATGGCCGATCCTGGGCGAATCGAAGACATTCTGCGAGCCGGCGCTGACAAAGCGCGACGACTGTCCACCCCCTTCATGCACGAACTGCGGCAGGCGGTCGGGCTGCGTCGCCTGGGCCAGAGCCTCAAGCCGGCCCAAGCACAAACCGGCGGCCCCAAGGCCCTGCTGCCCGGGCTCAAGCAATACCGCGAAGAAGGCAAGTTCTACTTCAAGCTGGTCGACGGCCAGGGCCAATTGCTGCTGCAAAGCCGCGCCTTCGACTCGCCGCGTGCAGCTGGGGAACTGGTGGCACGACTCAAGCAGGGCGATGACTCGGTGCTGCTCGAATATGCCGAATGCCTGGAGCCGGTCAGCGCGCCACAGGCGCTGGCGCAGGCCCTGCAAGCCCTGCGCGAGGCCGCCGAGGCCGGCCCGACCTAAGTCCGCTGGTCGCCGTAGTTCGGCCCGATCTCGCGGGGCTCGCCCACCTTCCAAGGAGGAGGGAGGCCGCTGGGGGCGTTCTGCGGTGCACACTTAAGAGTTAGCCCTTCAATTGTTAAACTCCGTAAAAAGCATCACTCCAACAGCACAAATAGCCTAAATGACGACTGTTTTTTTGATTGACGATCATCCCTTGATGCGCGAGGCTCTGGTTGTGCTGCTGCGGCGTATCGACGGCAAACTTCGTGTGGTCGAACTCGACCGGATCGCAGCCGTTGCGCCAGCGCTTGATCGTCACGGCATCCCAGACC
>VGHR01000082.1 GCA_016868205.1 Betaproteobacteria bacterium | reverse complement strand
CGTCCATCGCAAGCCCAATGAACCAGCGAAAGAGCAGGTTGTACCGAGTCTGCTCCATCAGCTGGCGCTCCGACCGGATGCTGTAGAACACCTGCAGCAGCATGGCACGCAAAAGCTTCTCCGGGGCGATGGCGGGTCGACCACCCTGGCTTTGAGCGGCGTACATGCTGGTAAGGAAACCCTCAAGACGGGCTAAGGCCTCATTCACCATCTTGCGAATGGGCCTCAACGGATGGTTCTGAGGAATGAAGTCCTCGAGCTTGCTCATCGTGAAAAGGCTCTCTGTGTAGGTGTCGGATGCGCGCATTGGTGGATCCCGGGTAAGGTAAGTAGCTTATGACCTATAACGCTTCAAATCCTAAGTCGTTGACACTATCCGGGAAGTATTTCAGCAGCCTGCTAGTAGCGGTTGCACATGCAGTGCATGTTACGGCTGGACGGCCTCTGGCCCGTTGGGTCGCCCCGGCCAGTTCAGGAATTGAGGGGTCCGGAACCACTACTTTCAACATTTTTGTTGACCTAAGTGTTGATAACTGAGTAACGTCCGCTATAAATGAACAGGAAACGTAAGCCCGGTGAGGCCGGTGAGCCCCGTGAGCGCCCGAGCACCCGCACGCCCCGAAGTTCGGCTGCGCAGGCCACTCTCGCCCCCACGTTGTCGCCTTCCGATATCGCTCGCGTTCTGCGCGAGCGTATTGCGCCACAGCAGATCCCGCCCGGCTCCAAGCTGAACGAAAACGAACTGGCGTCCGAGTTTGGCGTATCTCGCACGCGGGCACGCGAGGCGCTTGCCGTGCTCGAGCAGCGTGGTCTGGTCGAGCGCATTCCCAACCGCGGCGCCGTGGTCGTCCGCCTCGAGATCGCCGATTTGGCCCAACTCTACGAAGTGCGTGAGGTGCTCGAGGGTTTGTGCGCCCGGATGGCCACGATTCATGGCGAGCGCACACGCTGGCAGCAGACCTTGAGTTTTTTCGAGGGTCCCATGGCGCGTTATGTCGCCGGTGGTGATATCGATTCCTACATTGCAGGCTATGAAGCGTTCCGGCGCCAGATGGTTGAAAGCGCTGGCAATCAGGTGCTCTCGGAGATGCTCGACAGCATCCTCGACAAGACCCAGGCGCTGATTCGCCGGATCATCATCCTGCCGGGCCGCGCCGCGGCAGGCCTGCAGGAGCACACAAACCTGCTGCAGGCCATGTGCCGCGGCGATGCCGATGAGGCCGAGCGCTTGCGCCGCCTCAACATGCGAAGCGCCAAGGCCTATCTCGATCGCTATCAAAAATACATTCTCTGATCATGTCGAAAGAACCTCCCAAACCCTCCGAGCGTCGCAGTGCCGGCCCACTGGCGGGCTATCGGGTCCTGGAGCTCGGCTCGACCGTGGCCGGCCCCTTCTGCGGTCGCCTGCTCGCCGATTTCGGCGCCGAAGTCATCAAGGTCGAGCCCGCAGAAGGCGACGCGGTGCGCACGATGGGTAAGTCCTACCACGGCAAGTCGCTCTACGCGGCCAGCATCTTTCGCAACAAGTCGCTCATCACGCTGGATCTCAGAAAGCCCGAGGGCCAGCAGGTGGCTGCCGAACTGGCCTCCGAGTGCGATGTGCTAGTCGAAAATTTCAGGCCCGGTGCCCTCGAGCGCTGGGGCCTGGGCTATGAGGCGCTGTCCGAACGCAATCCGGGCCTCATCATGGTGCGTATCAGCGGCTTTGGCCAGGACGGCCCCTACAGCCAGCGTGCGGGCTATGGCGTGGTGTGCGAGGCGGTCAGCGGCCTTCGCCATCTGACCGGCGATGTCGACCGGCCGCCCACCCGGGTCGCCGTCTCGATGACCGACTACATCACCGGGCTTTATGCCGCCTTTGGCGCCACGCTCGCCTTGCTTGCGCGGGGCCGCACGGGCCGTGGCCAGGTGATCGATGCGGCGCTTTATGAATGCGCCTTCAGTTTCATGGAGCCCTGGATTCCGGCCTATGAAAAAACCGGTCATATCGCGACCCGCAGTGGCTCGCGGCTGCCCGAGAGCACACCGAATAACCTCTACCCGACGGGTGATGCCCAGTTCATTCACATCACGGCGATGGGCGAGGCGGTCTTCAGGCGACTGACCGCCGCCATGGGGCAACCCGAACTCGCCAACGACGGGCGGTTTTCAACCGCCCGGGCCCGCTCCGAGCACCAGGAGGCCATCGACGACTGCATTGCTCGCTGGACCTCCACCAAGCCTTTGGCCGAGCTCGAGCCGCTGCTTGCCCAGGCGGGGGTCCCGGCAACCCGTATCTTCACCATTGCCGACATCTTCCAGGACCCGCACTACCAGGCGCGTGGATCAATCTTTCCCGCACCCGACTCCGATTTCGGAACGGTTGCCATGGCCAATGTCGTGCCGCGGCTGTCGCGAACGCCCGGCCGTATCCAGCACGCCGGTCATGCCACCGGAGAAGACACCCGGCGGGTGCTGTCGCAATGGCTGGGTTTTTCGGAAGAGCGGCTGGACGCGCTGGCACGCGAGGGTGTTATTCCCGCCGCGCAGTCCCCGTCCAAGGCTCAGGCGCAGTCGTAAAGGATCAGGCATCTTGGACAAGGACACGACCGAACCCAGTCCCGCGCAGACTCGCCAGGCCCGTCTCGATGAGGACTATGCCCGGCGTCGCGACCAGGCGCTGGCCATGGGGGGCGCCGAAAAGCTCGCCCGTCGCAAGGCGGCCGGGGTGCTCGACGCCCGCGAGCGCGTTGACTACCTCTGTGACGCGGGCAGCTTTCTCGAGTCGGGCCTTTTTTCAACTTCGGCTAATCCGGCCGACCGCGAGCGTTCGCCCGCCGACGGTAAGATCGCCGGCTTCGGCCGGATCCAGGGGCGCGACGCTGCGATCGTAGCCAACGATTTCACCGTGATGGGCGCCTCCAGCGGGGCCACCAACGGTCGCAAGATCGGTCATATGAAGCGGGTGGCCACCCAGCGGGGCATGCCGCTGGTGTTTCTGGGCGAGTCCTCGGGAGCGCGCATGCCCGATCACATGGGCTCACGCGGCATGGGCACGCTGCTCGGTAACGATGGGGCGCAGTACCAGCGCCTGCGCGAGATTCCCTGGGCTTCGGCCACGCTTGGGCTTTCCTACGGCTCGTCGTCGTGGTACTCGGTCATGTCGGATTTTCACGTGATGCGAAAGGGCGCCGTGCTGGCCGTCTCGAGTTCGCTGCTCGCCTCACTGGCCATTCGCGAAGAGGTCGACCCGCAGGAGCTGGGCGGCTGGCGCTTGCATGCCGAGACCACCGGGTTTGCCGATCTCGTGGTCGATACCGACGAGGAAGCGCTCGATGCCATCAAGCGTTTTCTGGACTATCTGCCAAGCCATCACAACGAGGCGCCGCCCACGCGGGCGGTGCCAGCGGGCTCGGGGCGGGGCATGCCGAACATTCTGGAGTGTCTTCCGGCGAGCCGCACCCAGGTTTATGACGTGCGCAAGATCATCCGCACGGTGGTCGACGAGGACAGCTTTTTCGAACTCAAGGCACGTTTTGGCAAGGTCGGTGTCACCGGTCTGGCGCGGCTGGGCGGAAAGACTATCGGCGTCATCGCCAACAACCCCCTGGTCAAGGGCGGGGCACTCGATGTCGATGCCTGCGAGAAGATCACGAGCTTCCTGGTGCTGTGCGACTCGTTCAACATTCCGCTCATCTTTCTGGTCGACACCCCGGGCTTTGTGATTGGCACCGAGGCCGAGCGCCGCCGCGCCCCCGGCAAGATCATGAATTTCATGAACGCGCTGTCGCTGGTGACTGTGCCCAAGCTCTCGGTCGTGTTGCGCAAGAGCTATGGTCAGGCGTATCTCAATATGGGTGGCGGCCGTAATTCTGACGAGATGGCGGCCTGGCCCACGGCAGAGATCAGCTTCATGGATCCGCAGTTCGCGGTGAAGGTCGTGCACGGGCTTGAGCCCTCGGACGAGGGCTTCGAGGCGAGGCTGGCCGAGATGAACCGGGGCAATGAGGTCTGGGACATCGCCTCGATCCATGCGGTGCAGTCGGTCATCCGTCCGCAGGACACGCGTGACTATCTGCTGCGTATGCTCGAGGTGCACGAGCTTCGCCTGACTCGCGGTGTCGGGCAGCACCTGATGCGGGCATGGCCCACGAGTTTCTGAATCAACGAGCGGTTTGAGCCGGGAAGCGGTTTGAGCCGGAAAAAAGGGGACGTATGATGGATTTAAAGGCAGAGGTGACCGGTTCGGTCTGGAAGATTCTTGCGACACCGGGTCAGACGCTGGAGGCTGGTGAGGTGGTGATGATCCTGGAATCCATGAAGATGGAGATCCCGGTCGTGGCCGAACACGGGGGCGAACTCGTCGAGGTGTGCGTGACCGAGACCGACGCAGTCGCCGAGGGTCAGGTGCTGGCACGGATCAAGCTGTGAGTCAGTCCGGATCCGACCCGAAAGCGGCCGCCCCCTGGGCGGCTCAACTCGACGAGCTTGCAGCCCGAAGGCGGTTTGCCGCGGGCCTAGGTGGCCCGGAGGCGGTTGCAAAGCATCACGCCCAGGGGCGGCTCACGATTCGCGAGCGCATTGCCGGCGTGGTTGACGAAGGCTCGTTCCAGGAGGTCGGGCGACTGACCGGGCAGGGACGCTATGAGGGTGCGCACCTCAACTCGCTCACGCCTGCACCTTATGTGATGGGCATGGCCCGGATCGATGGCAGGCCGGTCGCCATCGGCGGCGAGGATTTCACGGTGCGCGGCGGGACCAGCTGGAGTGGTGACCGCAAGAAAGGCGGCCAGGGCGGTTTTGTCGAGGATCTGGCACACCAATACCGCATTCCCCTGGTCAACCTCATCGACGGGGCCGGGGGCAGTGTCACCTCCATTCAGCGGCGCGGACACTCGGTTTTTCCGGGTGTGCACGGCTTTGAGCGCTCGGTGCAGCTGCTCGGTGAGGTGCCGGTGGTGTGCGCCGTGATGGGCACGGCGGCCGGCGGGCCGGCAGGCCGCGCGATCCTGTCGCACTGGTCGGTCATGGTCAAGGACACGAGCCATGTGTTCGCCGCCGGGCCACCCGTGGTGCAACGCTCGCTGGGGCAAAAAATCACCAAGGAAGAGCTCGGGGGCGCCGACCTTGCGGTGGCGACCGCAGGCACCATCGACAATGTGGCGGCAAGCGAGCAGGAGTGCTTTGCCCTGGTCAAGCGCTACCTCTCCTACATGCCGCAAAACGTCTGGGAGTTGCCCCCCTTGGGCGATCAGACCGATCCGGTCGATCGCCGCGACGAGTTGCTGCGCACCATCGTGCCCGAGAACCGTCGCCAGCCCTACGACATGCGCCGGGTGATCCGTGCAATCGCCGATCAGGGCTCGATTTTTGAAATTCAGCCCACCTTTGGCAAGGCGGTCATCACCAGTCTGGCCCGCATGAATGGCACCGTGGTGGGCTTTATTGCCAACAACCCCATGGTCAACGGCGGGGCCATGGATGTGAAGGCGGCGCGCAAGCAGTCGCATTTCATCGAGTTGTGCGACTGCTTCCACATTCCGCTGGTCTTTCTGGTCGATGTGCCGGGGTTCATGGTGGGCAAGGACGCCGAGGCTGCAGCCACCCTGCGCGAAGGGATGCGCGTAGTCTATGTCGGTCTGCAGGCCACCGTGCCGATCTTTGCGGTCGTGGTGCGCAAGTGCTATGGCATGGCCGGCATGGCCACCACCGACAAGAATGGCCTGGATTTTAAGGTCGCCTGGCCTTCGGCCGAGTGGGGCTCGCTGCCTATCGAAGGCGGGGTGGCTGCGGCGTTTCGCCGCGAGATCGAGGCCGCGACCGATCCCAAGCGGCGCGAGGCCGAGATCGAAGCCGAGCTGCGGGCTTCGGCCTCACCGTTTCGCACCGCTGAGGCCTTCGGGGTCGAGGAAGTTATTGACCCGCGCGAGACCCGGCCCTTACTGTGCACCTTCATCAATGCCGCGCGGGGTCGTCTGGCTACGAGCGTGGGCCCGAAACCCAAATACGGCGTTCGCCCCTAACCCAGGAGTCGATCAGGTGAACCGACACAGGCTTTGCAACCCCGGGCCCGAGTGCCGCCAGGCGCATCGAGCCGAACACAAGGAGACGGAGACATGAAGACAGTGCTGGGTAAAGTCGCGGCCCTTGCCGCCGCGATGACGTTTGCCGCCACGGCAAACGCCGAGGTCAGTGAATTGAGGCTGATGTCGCAGTTTGGCATTGGCTACATGCAGCTGACGGTCATGAAGGCAGAAAAACTGGTCGAAAAGAACCTGGCCCGGGCCGGGTTGCCGGCGACCAAGGTCACCTGGGCGACGCTGGGTGCCGGGGCGGCCGCCAACGACGCGCTGCTCTCAGGCAGTCTGCACATGGCGGCAGGCGGAACCGGTCCGGCCTTTATCCTGTGGGACCGTACCCGCGCAAACCTCGATGTGCGCGGCATCGCAGCGCTTGCCTCCATGCCCAACATGCTGGTGACGCGGGACCCTCGCATCCAGAACATCAAGGACTTCACCGAAAAGGACCGGATTGCGATGGCCGGAGCGGGTTCGTCGGTGCAGACCATCTATCTGCAGATGGCGGTGGCCAAGGAGTTCGGCCAGGAAAATTTCCGCAAACTCAATCCCCTGATGGTCAATCTTCCGCACCCCGAGGGGTTGCGCGCCATGCTGTCGGGTTCGGGTGAGATTCGATCGCAGTTCACCTCGCCGCCTTTTCAAAACACGGCACTCGATCAGGGAGCCAAGGTGGTGCTTAACTCCTACGACATCATGGGTGGGCCGAACACCTTCCTGATGGTGTGGACCACCAGCAAGTTCCGAAACGAAAACCCCAAGAGCTATGGCGCGATCGTGGCTGCGCTCAAGGAGGCCACTGATCTCATCAACACCGACAAGCGCCGGGCCGCGGAAATGTATGTGGCCGAGGGTGGCGGCAAGGAAAACGTCGATCGCATTCTGGCACTCATGAGTGATCCCCAGGTGCGCTACACGCTCGCGCCTGAGCGTGTGCTGCGGTACGCCGAGTTCATGTACACCATCGGCACGCTCAAGAACAAGCCCGCCTCGTGGAAGGACCTTTTCTTCCCCGACGTCCACGATCTGGCAGGGAGCTGAGTCTGCGTCCGAGCTTCAATCGAAAGGAACACGATGGGCGTAGCGGTAGAACCCCTGCTGTCGGTAAACGGCGTCACGCTGCAGTACAAGACCAAGGAGCACCTCGTCACGGCGACCTACCGGGTCAGTTTCGATGTCTATTCCTCGGACCGGTTCGTGCTGCTGGGCCCCTCGGGCTGTGGCAAGTCCACGCTGCTAAAGGCGGCCGGGGGCTATATCGCCCCGGTTGAAGGCGAGTTGCGGCTCAAGGGCCAGCGCATCAGCAAGCCCGGTCCCGATCGCGTGATGGTGTTTCAGGAGTTCGACCAGCTATTGCCCTGGAAGACAGTCAAGGAAAATGCGATGTTCGCCCTCGAGTCTTCGGCCCGTCTCAAGGGCCGGCAGGCCGAGGAGCGGGCCATGAGCTATATCGAGAAGGTCAACCTCGCCCGCTTTGCCGACGCCTATCCGCATACCCTGTCGGGAGGCATGAAGCAGCGTGTGGCGATTGCCCGGGGTATGGCCATGGAGCCCGACATCCTGCTCATGGACGAGCCCTTTGCCGCGCTCGATGCCCTGACACGCCGAAAGATGCAAGACGAGCTCATGCAGCTCTGGGAAGAAACCCGCTTTACCGTTCTTTTTGTGACTCATTCAATACCCGAAGCCGTACGGATCGGTAACCGCATCCTGCTCCTGTCGCCGCACCCGGGGCAGGTCAAGGCCGAGCTCAACAGCGACGGCAGCGATCCCGAGGATCCTGCCACGGGTTTGCGCCTTTCCGAGCGGATACACAACATGCTCTTTAGCGAAGAGGATCTGGGAGAGGAGCCCACCCATGTCTAGTTCACCCCCGATTCGCGAAGAGTTTGTACGCGATCGGGTCGCGGAACAGAATTTTGGTGTGGTCGAGCAGCCGCTCACGGTCTGGGAGCGTGTCTATGGTAATGCCCTGGTGCGCAAGCTCTTCATTCTGGTGGCGCTCGCCGCGATCTGGGAGGCCTATGCGCGCTACCTGGGCAATTCGCTGGTGCTGCCCACCTTCGGAGAGACCATGGCGAGCTTTCTCGAGCGCATCGCAAGCGGAGAGTTGCTGTCGCGCGCCTGGGTATCGATTCATGTGCTGCTGCAGGGCTACGTGATCGGGCTTGCACTGGCGTTTTTCTTTACCGTCCTCGCGATGACCCGGCAGCTGGGTAACGATCTGCTTGAGACGCTCACGGCCATGTTCAATCCGCTGCCGGCGATCGCACTCTTGCCGCTCGCGCTCATCTGGTTTGGCCTCGGCAGCCCCAGCATTGTCTTTGTGCTCGTGCATGCCGTGCTTTGGCCGGTGGCCCTGAACACCCACAGCGGCTTTCGCGCGGTTTCGCAGACCCTGCGCATGGTGGGGCGCAATTACGGGCTCACGGGCATGAACTACGTGATCCGCATTCTGGTCCCGGCCGCTTTTCCGAGCATTCTTTCGGGTCTCAAGGTGGGCTGGGCCTTTGCCTGGCGCACCCTCATTGCGGCCGAACTCGTTTTTGGTACCACCTCGGGCTCGGGCGGCTTGGGCTGGTTCATCTACGAGAACAAGAATCTTCTCGATATCCCGGCCGTTTTCTCCGGGCTTTTCTCGGTGATCATCATTGGTCTGCTGGTGGAAAGCCTTATTTTTCGGGTCATTGAGCAGCGCACGGTTCGTAAGTGGGGCATGCAGCATTAAGTCCGGCTGCTGGTTCGCCGCTGGCCAGCACCTCAGCGTGGGTGTTGGTGGTGAGCGTGGCGGCGCTCATCGCAGGGGTCGAGTCCGATGCAGACATTCTCGTGTGCGGGTCCTGGCTGGGCATACGAGGCGGTCGTGCCTTATTTCAGGCGGCTCGAGAATCTGCCCACTGCCGATCCCGAACGCCGCGGTACCGGTGGGCCGCTTCGGGTGACCGACCGGGCCCTTGGCGAGCCAGATCCGCTTTCGGCTGCGTTGATCGAATCCTGTATCGGAGCGGGCATTGCACCGACCGCGGACTACAACGCACTCTCCTTTGAAGGCGTGCTTTACCTCGAGCAGACGGTGCACCGGGGTCGGCGCTGGACCCATGCAGTGGCCTATCTGCGCTCTGCCCGCAGCCGGCCCAATTCCCAGATTCGTACCCATGCGCTTGGCTCGTGCGTCCTCTTTCCCGAGTCACGCGCCGACGGCGTCGAGTTTGTGACTACGGGCGTGGGTGATCCGGCAAGGCTCCAGACGCTGGGCATTCCGGTCGTGGCGACCTGCCCAGAAGTGAGCGAAAACCTGGTCGAGCACCTGCAGGTGCGCTGCACCTATGAGACCCGGCTGCCGATCACGACCAATGATCGGGTGCGCAGTCCCTGGATTCGCCTCATGGCCGGACTGCGCTACGTATTCACGCGCAAGGGGCTTCTGACCGGCACTTCGTCGACTGCGCAGGCCATCACACGCAGCACCCCGGCGCGGACACGTGCCGATGTCATGGTGCAGATCTATCACTTCAGCGGTCGTGATCGCTATTCGCGAAGTCCGGGGCAGGGCATGGATCCGTATTCGGGTACTGGAATCTCCTGTGGGATACCTTCGAGCACTGGGATCCCGAGTTTCTCGAGGCCTACCTGAACCTGCGCAGCGTGCTATTCCGGAAGGGCTACTTGCCGGCCAAGTACAAGGAGCTGATCCTCACTGCGATCAACGCAGCCACCACGAATCTGTATGCGCCGGGCGTGAGGCGCCGCATCCGCAACGCGCTGGGCCATGGCGCAACACCGCAGGAAATCCTCGAGACCATCGAACTCACCACGGTGCTGGGGATTCACGCCTGCAATCTGGCTATTCCGATTCTGGAGGAGGAGATCAGGGCCAGCGCTGCTGACCACGCGTCCCAACCGAAAGCATCCCAACCGAAAGCACCCCAATCACGCGCTCGCCGCTCCAAGCCATGAGAAAGCTTCAAAAGGTCTTCATCGCCAACCGGGGCGAAATCGCGCTTCGGATCATCCGCGCCTGCAAGGATCTGGGGCTGGACTCGGTCGTGGCGCATTCCGAGGCTGATGCCGAGTCGTTGCCGGTACGGCTGGCCAACGAAGCGGTGTGCGTTGGGCCGGGGCCTGCGCGCGAGAGCTATCTCGACCAGACGGCGCTCATCGAGGCGGCTGTGCGCACCGGCGCCGACGGCGTGCACCCGGGCTATGGCTTTCTGTCTGAAAACGCAGACTTCGCGGCCCGTATCGAGGCAGCCGGGCTCATCTATGTCGGTACCCAGCCCGAGGTGATCCGGCTGATGGGTGACAAGGCGGCTGCGCGCCGTCAGGCGGTGAAGGCCGGTGTGCCGGTCAGTCATGGTACCGAAGAGCCCATCGCAGACCCCGAGCGCGCGCTGGCGGTCGCGCGGCAGATTGGCTTTCCGCTGCTGATCAAGGCGGTGGCCGGCGGCGGCGGGCGCGGCATGCGGGCGGTGCACGAGGAGGCGGGACTGCGCGAGAGTCTCGAGCGGGCTTCGGCCGAGGCCTCGTCGTCGTTTGGAAATGGCGCGGTTTACCTCGAGCGCTTTCTGTCACCGGTACGACATGTCGAGGTGCAGGTGCTTGGTGATGGCAAACGGGTGGTGCACCTGGGTGAGCGCGACTGTTCCGTACAGCGTCGCCATCAGAAGCTCCTCGAGGAAAGTCCGTCCTCGGCCCTGTCGCCCGGACTCAGGCAGCACCTGGTCGAGTCAGCGGTTTCGCTCGCCGCAAACGTGGGCTATCGCGGCGCCGGCACGGTCGAGTACATCGTCGATGCCAGCCGCCAGGAATGTTTCTTTATCGAAATGAACACCCGGATCCAGGTCGAACACCCGGTGACCGAACTGGTGACCGGGGTCGATCTCGTGGCGATGCAACTGCGGATTGCCGCGGGCGAGCCGCTTGCCCTTCGACAGGAAGACATCCGCTTTTCAGGTCATGCCATCGAGTGCCGCATCAATGCCGAAGATCCCAGGAAAGGCTTCATGCCCAAACCGGGCCGCATCTCGGCCTGCGTGCTGCCCTCTGGGCCCTGGGTGCGTATGGACAGCCACGCCTATGAGGGCTATGCCCTACCGCCATTTTACGACTCGCTCATCGGCAAGCTGCTCACGTGGGGGGAAGACCGTCCTCAAGCCATCGAGCGCATGCGCCGGGCCCTGGCCGAGTGCTCGATCGAGGGCATTCCGACCACGGTGCCCTTTCATCAGCAGTTGATGGACAACGAAGACTTTTTGGCGGGCCGGGTGCACACCCGCTATGTGCGCGAAACCCTCTACGCCGGCCACCCCATGCAATCGATGCTCTGAGCCCCTGGCTTGCCCTCAGTCGTCCAGGCCGCTCATGCCCATGCGGTGGTCAAGCGGCTTTTCTGGCAGCAGCCCCAGCATAGCGGTAGAGCACAGCCACCCGGCTAGCCGCCCATGCTGCACGAGCTTCCTCCAACTCTGCGGTTGCGTTTGGCTGCAGGCCCGGGGAT
>VGHR01000081.1 GCA_016868205.1 Betaproteobacteria bacterium | reverse complement strand
GGATGAATCTGTTTTTCGACAAGCTCGAGGCCCAGTGGCGCCAATTGCTGCGTCAGGCAGGCGCCAGTTCGCAGACGCCCACTGTGGATGCCCAGATCCGGGCCTCCTTGCTCCATGCTTTTGTGCTGGGGCGCCTGCAGCGTTACGCGCGCTCAGGCTTCAAGCGCCTGCCCTCGGAGAGTTTGGACGCCTCGCTGGGCATTATTCTGGCGCCGCCGGGCTGAGCGGCTGGCCCCCGGCATAGCGATCCGCCTGAGCCTGCCTCGCGCAGCTGAAGGATCGAACAAGCAGGGCCTGCAAGGGGAGGCTTCAATGCGGCAGTCAGGCCCATGGGGCCTGGCTCTGCCGGATCAGGGGGTGAGGAGGCGCTCAGCGCCTGGCGTAGCTCACACCCTGAATCTGCCGATTTTCCTCATCGTAGCTTCTCGTCCAGAGCTCACGGTACTTGCTCGATGAAGTAACGACAGAGGGGGTTGTCCTGAGTTGTCTGGCACCCAGGCCCTCACACTCCTCCTCCAGGGTAAAGGTCTTGCTCGTCACGCTGCGAGGCACGCCCCAGCTGTTGCTCGAAGAAGAGGGGCCACAGCGAACCTCGCTGCCGCTGTTGGTCCAGTTGGCCCAGCAGGAGTACCCCACCCGGTCCACCCCGGTGCCTCCACTGGGGACAACCCAGCTCAGATCCAGGGCACCACCATTGGCGATGGCGGGTGCGTCGGCGCCCAGGAAGGTTTGCGCCTTGGCTGGCGTGATCGAGCTGAAGCGGCTGTTGCCGACATAGACGCCGTTGGCATTGGTCTCCAGATAGGGCATGGCGCCGGCCATGCGGGCCTTGATGATCTGAGCGCTGCTGAAGAAGTTGTTTGTCATGTTTTCTCCGGCAGCGTCGTTGGAAATGATGGGGATGGCTCGACTTCCAGAGTAACTTCCATCGGTGTAAATTGACGCTGCAGCCGGAAGGTTGCTAACCGTGAAGGCGTAGAAGGTGTAGGTTGGCATCACGGTGGGCTTGTAGGCCGCCTTGGTGTCGTCTGTGACAGGATTGATCCGGTAAGTACCGGTCCTGTGGCTGCCGCCCGTTCCGTTGTAAGTGTTGCTCGTTCCAGACCATGTGAGGGCGCTGCTCGTCGGCCATGTGAAGGTTCCCGAGGCATCGATCTTGGCGGAATCGATGGTGAATTGATTGTTCGTGTTCCAGGTGGCCACCTCGTGGGCCGATCCGTTCCACTCCCGGGCAGCGCAGGCCTTGAGAAGCAGTTTCCTGTCGTTCAGGACGCCTTCGGGATTGAAGGTGTCCGGAAATTTCACATGAACCGCCATGTAGTCCTGGCGGGCCACATAGTCGCTGCGGGGCACCTTGATCAAAATCCCGCCGCGCGGCTTGCCGTCTCCGCCGAGTACGCCGTCGCCGGGCAGGCCCAGGCCGGTTACCCAGGCACACACATATTGCGGGGCAGCCTTACCCGCGCTGTACACGAATTGTCCTGCACCGCCTGACATGACGCGGTGAGGGGTCAGGACCAGCCTGAGCCGCCCTTCGATCCGGTTACCCGATGAGGAGCTGTTTTCGAATTCGGTGATCTGGGTGATGACCGGTTCGACGTAGGCCTCAGCCTGTCTTTGGTTGCCGTAAAGCTTGAAGTCGGATCCGACCTTGCGAACCACTTCGGGACGGCTGTAGCCGTTGCCCTCGGCGTCCTTGAAGTGGAGATTGACCACATAGGCATCGTCTCCAGCGCCGAAAGCATCTGCCACGACATAGCGCAGTTGGATCTTGAACTTTGTATTGTTGAAGCTCGCATCCTTGAGGGCATAGACCCAGCGCTGCTTGAAGTCGTAGCTGTTTTGCAGGTACCGCTAATCCAGGGCCTGTTCGCAAGTGGCATGCAGGGCGCTGGCGATGGGGATACCGGCAACGTCTGGGGCAAACGTGACACGCTGGCTTGGCGTCAGGGCAAAGCAAGCGTCCAGGGCGCTTGCCATTTGCGGCAGCCAGGAGGTGTTGATGTTGGCTCCCGCTGGCAGGGCTCCAGAGGCGGAGGGCGTGGATCCGGAAGTCACCGTGACGGTCACTGTGGATAAATCAGAGTCAGTTTGGCCTTCTTGAACTTTCTCCAGGCGGTTGGACATGACGATCGCCCCGCTGCGGTAGCGGATGTCAAGCGCATCAAGGAGCTTGTCTACCCCGGTGCTGTTGGCCTCAAAAGCCGTACTGATGGGATCGGCCGAGCTCGGGGCCTGTATGGTTGAGACAACAGGCGCGACGATCTCGGCCAGTTTCTGCTTGGCAGTGGCCAGCTGCGCTTCGGTGATTGCACTGGCGCTGAGTTGGGTGGGGTCGCCACCGGCCAGCATGGCCGCCAGCGTGGTGGTCAGCGGGGTGACATTGGCGGTGCCGGTAGAGGCCGTAGCCATCGGGGTTGAAAGCTTGAAGGTGGTCTGTCCCAGTTGGCCCGTGGCTTCAATGATGATCGGCCCGTTCAGGTTGCTCATGAATTCCTGCTGGATTTTGCTGTTGTCGATTTTTGAGGCATTGCCCATCACTCCATCGAGTAGTCCCATACTTTCCCCTTGTTGAGGCCCTGAATATGCCCGGATCTTCTCCGTCCGGCAAGGGTGAGTCAGCCGGTTGGGCGGGGCGGATAAAACCCCAGAGGGTGCTTGGACTCGGGATTGGCGGTGAAGGGCCATTTTTGAATCGGGCTAAAATTTAAGTTTCCGAGGAGCGTTGCAACCCACCCCCGCGTGGTCTAGGCTCGGAAACTGTCCTCTGCAACGACGCTCACCCGCCCGTCATGGGCCCTTTGGGTGAGTCGATAGGCCCCCTCTAGGTTTGTGGCGAGTTTGGCTCTCCCCGTGGGGAGTTGTTGTCTTTGTTTGGAGAAAACTCGTATGAACGCCGTCCTCAAGCCCCTGCACACCCAGGATTACGCCATTGCCGACCTGTCGCTTGCCGACTGGGGCCGCAAAGAGCTCAAGATTGCCGAAACCGAAATGCCTGGCCTGATGGCCATCCGTGAAGAGTTTGCCAAGAGCCAGCCGCTCAAGGGTGCGCGCATCACCGGCTCGCTGCACATGACCATCCAGACCGGTGTGCTCGTCGAGACCCTGCAGGCCCTGGGCGCTGAGGTGCGCTGGGCGTCGTGCAACATCTTCTCCACCCAGGACCATGCTGCCGCCGCCCTGGTGGCTAAGGGCACGCCGGTGTTCGCCTACAAGGGCGAGAGCCTGGCCGACTACTGGGACTACACCCACCGCATTTTCGAATTCAAGGGGGCCAAGGGCACGCCCGAAGAAGGCCCCAACATGATCCTGGACGACGGCGGCGATGCCACGCTGCTGATGCACCTGGGCACTAAGGCCGAGACCGACCCCTCCGTGCTGAACAACCCGGGCAGCGAAGAAGAGGTCTGCCTGTTCAACGCCATCAAGGCCAAGCTGGCCCAGGACGGCACTTGGTACAGCCGTCGCCTCAAGCACATCATCGGCGTCACCGAAGAGACCACCACCGGCGTGCTGCGCCTCAATGAAATGGCGGCCAAGGGCACGCTGGCCCTGCGCGCCATCAATGTCAATGACTCGGTCACCAAGAGCAAGTTCGACAACCTCTATGGCTGCCGCGAGTCGCTGGTCGATGCGGTCAAGCGCGCCACCGATGTCATGATCGCTGGCAAGATCGCCGTGGTCGCCGGTTACGGCGATGTCGGCAAGGGCTCGGCCCAGGCCTTGCGCGCCCTCTCGGCCCAGGTGTGGGTCACCGAGATCGACCCCATCAACGCCCTGCAGGCCGCCATGGAGGGCTATCGTGTAGTGACCATGGAATACGCCGCCGACAAGGCCGACATCTTCGTGTCGGCCACCGGCAACAAGAATGTGATCACATATCAGCACATGGCCGCCATGAAGGACCAGGCCATCGTCTGCAACATCGGCCACTTCGATAACGAGATCGATGTCGCGGCGCTCGAGAAGTGCCAGTGGGAAGAGATCAAGCCCCAGGTGGACCATGTGATCTTCCCCGACGGCAAGCGCATCATCCTGCTGGCGAAGGGGCGCCTGGTGAACCTGGGCTGCGGCACCGGCCATCCCAGCTTCGTGATGAGCTCGTCTTTTGCCAACCAGACCATTGCCCAGATCGAGCTCTTCACCAAGAAGGCCGATTACCAGGTCGGTCAGGTCTATGTGCTGCCCAAGCACCTTGATGAAAAAGTCGCCCGCCTGCACCTCAAGAAGGTTGGTGCCATGCTGACGGAGCTCTCCGACGAGCAGGCCGCTTACATCGGCGTGAAGAAGGAAGGCCCGTACAAGGCCAACACCTACCGCTACTGATGTCTGACTACCTCCCGCGTTGGGGGAGGAGGGATGGACCCATGCGCGCCGACCTGCTTCTCGTTGAACGCGGCCATGCCGCCACCCGCTCCCAGGCGCAGCGCCTGATTGCCTCTGGGGCTCTCTGGCGTGAGGGTAATGCGCCTTGGCGGTCAATCGCCAAGAACGGCGATGAGATCCCGGCAGAAGCCGAGCTCTGCCTGACTGACACTGCCGAGGCCAGGTACTTCTCGCGCGGCGGGCTCAAGCTCGAAGGCGCACTCGCGGCCACCGGCCTGAAGGTCGCTGGCTTGCGCTGCCTGGACCTGGGCCAATCGACCGGGGGGTTTACCGACTGCCTGCTGCAGCAGGGCGCAGCCCGCGTGGTGGGCATCGATGTGGGCCAGGGCCAGCTGCATGCCAGCCTGCGCGCGCACCCGAGCGTGGTGGGTATCGAGGGCGTGAATGCGCGCTCGCTGGAGCTGCAGGATTTCTGGGCGCACCATGACGCAGCTCTCAGCGCTGAGCAAGCACAGGAAGGTGGCGCTCATGAGCCTTTCGACCTGCTCACTGGCGACCTGTCCTTTATCTCGCTCACCCTGGTGCTGCCGGCTATGGTGCGCCTGCTCAAGCTCGGCGGCGATGCGCTGCTGCTGGTCAAGCCGCAGTTCGAGCTGCAGCCCGGCCAGGTGGGCAAGGGCGGCATCGTCAAGGATGCAGCCCTGTTTGCCCTGGTGGAGGAACGGCTGCGCAGCTGCTGCGCCGAGCTGGGACTGGAGGTGCTGGCCTGGTTGGACTCGCCGATTGAGGGCGGTGATGGCAATCGTGAGTTTTTCATCCATGCGCGCAAGGCCCGTGAGGTCGAGCGTGCCCTGCCCGAGGTACCGGCCCGGCAGGTGGCCAGACGCCAGCCTCGCGGCGAGCGCCGCAAGTTGCTGCCCGACGAGGACGATCGCCAGGCCGCGCACGACGGTCAACCCGGCCCGGCCAAACGCAAGCGCAAGAACTGAGCAATAGTTACCGAGACGCATCGCCATGAAGACGCCGCCGCTGAGCTTTGAGTTTTTTCCAACGAAGACGCCCGAGGGCGCCGTCAAGCTGCGCGCCGTGCGCCAGCAGCTCTATGTGCACCGCCCCGAGTTCTGCTCGGTGACTTTTGGTGCCGGCGGCTCCACCCAGGAGGGCACCTTTGCCGCCGTGGGTGAGATCCTGGCCGAGGGTGTGGCCGCAGCCTCGCACTTTTCTTGTGTGGGCGCCACCCGGGCGCGGGTGCGCGAGCAGCTGGCGCAGCTCGAGGCCCTGGGCGTCAAGCGCCTGGTGGCCCTGCGTGGCGACCTGCCCAGCGGCTATGGCGCCGGTGGCGAGTTCCAGTACGCCAGCGACCTGGTGGCCTTCATCCGCGCCGAGACAGGCGAGGCCTTTCACATCGAAGTGGCGGCCTACCCTGAGGTGCATCCCCAGGCCAAGTCTCCCCAGGCCGATCTGCAGGCCTTTGCGGCCAAGGTCAAGGCTGGCGCCAATTCGGCTATCACCCAGTATTTCTTCAACAGTGATGCGTACTTTCGCTTTGTCGATGATGCCTATGCCTTGGGGGTGGATGTGCCGGTGGTCCCGGGCATCATGCCGATTCTGGGCTCGAGCCAGCTGCTGCGGTTTTCAGAGGCCTGCGGCGCTGAGATTCCGCGCTGGATCCGGCTGCGCCTGCAGGCCTATGGCGATGATGCCGCCTCCATCAAGGCCTTTGGTCTGGATGTGGTGACCGACCTGTGCGATCAGCTGCTCAGCGCCGGCGTACCCGGCCTGCACTTCTACACCATGAACCAGTCGCAGGCGGTCGGTGAGATCTTGGGCCGCTTGCAGGAACGCTGAGGCTGGGGCCGGAAATCAGTCGCCACGGGCGAGGTTGTGGCCCGCATGTTGATCCTGGCTCAAGCAGCTTGCCAACTGGGGCAGGGCGGCCTCGAGCTGCTGATGGAGCGTAAAAGGCGGATTGATCAGAAACATCCCGCTGGCGGGCAGGCCCGGTCGGACGATCTCCCCGTCCACGGTCTGGCGCAGCTTGCTGCTCTTGACCGTCAGCGTGGCGTCCAGCCAGGGCCGTTGCGCTCGCTGGGCCAGGGTTTTAAGTTTCCTGGGCAGGTCGTGCGCCTCGGGCCGGGGGATCAGTGGATACCAGATGGCATAGGTGCCGGTTGCAAAGCGCGTGAGGGCCTCGCCTATCACCGCGGCCACCCGCCCATAGTCGGTTTTCAGTTCGTAGCTGGGGTCGCAGATCACCAGAGCTCGGCGCGAGGGCGGCGGCAGCAAGGCCTTGAGGGCGTCGAAGCCGTTTTGCAGGTGGCAAGACACGCTGCGGCCGAGATCGAGCTGTGCCATGTTGCCCGACAGGGCCCGGAAGTCTGTGGGGTGCAGCTCGTAGAGCCTGAGCTTGTGGCGCCCCTGGAGGAAGCGCGAGGCGATATACGGTGAGCCAGGGTAGACCGCTAGCCGGGCAGGATCGCTGGATTGGCCAAAGTCCGGATTCAACTCCGACAGCAGATCCAGATAGGCCTGCAATGCCGGCGCGGGCGACTGGACGGCCTGTTGGGGGTCTCGCAGGGCGCTTGCCAGACGCAGCACGCCCTGGCCGGCCTCACCGCTGGTCAGGCTGTAGTCACCGTCCAGGCGGTACAGGCCGGCACCGGCGTGGGTGTCGATGACGGTTAGCGCGGCGTCCTTCTGGGTCAAGTAATTCAGGACGGCCAGCAGGGTGATGTGCTTGAACACATCCGCGTGGTTGCCGGCGTGAAAGGCGTGGCGGTAACTGAACATCCTCCGATGCTAACCGCTCCCCCGAGGCGCCCGGCCCGGGCGGTCTCGGCGGGGCGACCGGCCTGGGCGGGGTGGCTATAATGCCGGGTTCTCCAGCGCACGGCATCCGCCGGGAGACGCGGCTAAAGCCCTCACGGGCGCGGCCGTGAAACCACCTAAGAGGCCCCCAACAGAGGGGCACCGACCGTGGAATAGATGTCTTGAGGTCCCCTCGGGGATCATTTTCAAGAGCACATTCATGAAAACTTTCAGCGCAAAACCCGCTGAGGTCGTGCATGAGTGGTTTGTGATTGACGCCGCTAACAAGGTTCTCGGCCGGGTCGCCAGCGAAGTGGCCCTCCGACTGCGCGGCAAGCACAAGCCCACCTACACGCCTCATGTCGACACGGGCGATTACATCGTCGTCATCAACGCCTCGCAGTTGCGAGTAACCGGCGCCAAGTCCCTGGACAAGGTCTACTACCGGCATTCTGGTTATCCTGGGGGCATCACGGCCACCAACTTCCGCGACATGCAGGCCAAGCATCCCGGACGCGCCCTGGAAAAGGCGGTCAAGGGCATGCTGCCCAAGGGCCCGCTGGGCTACGCGATGATCAAGAAGCTCAAGGTCTATGGCGGTGCCGAGCATCCGCACACGGCCCAACAGCCCAAGTCTTTGGACATCTAAGGAGCGCAGATGATTGGTCAATGGAACAACGGCACCGGCCGGCGCAAATCCAGCGTCGCCCGCGTGTTTCTTAAAAAAGGCTCCGGCAAGATCACCATCAACGACCGGGATATCGCGGCCTATTTCGGCCGCGAGACCTCGATCATGATTGCCAAGCAACCGCTGGCGCTGACGGGCAACCTCGAGACTTTCGACATTCAGGTCAATGTGCACGGCGGTGGCGAATCCGGCCAGGCCGGCGCGGTGCGCCACGGCATCACCCGCGCGCTGATTGATTACGACGCCGCGCTTAAGCCCGCTCTGAGTCAGGCCGGCTTCGTGACCCGTGATGCGCGGGAGGTTGAGCGTAAGAAGGTCGGTCTGCGTTCGGCACGCCGTCGCAAGCAGTTCAGCAAGCGCTGATCGCCTGTCGCCCCCAAGAAACCGCCTTGCGGCTGCGGCCCCTGGCGGTTTTTTTATTCGAGTGCGTCTCGGCCGCCGAATTTGTTGAGGGCCCACGAGCGCGCGGGTTGAGCCTGTGGGTGATCAATTTACGGTACGATCTCGTCTTGTCTCCACAAGGAGTTGCCATGAGCGCTGTTGCTGAGTCCCTGCCCACAGATGTCCCCGAGCCGCTGGTTTTCACCGACGCGGCCGCCGCCAAAGTGGCCGAACTGATCGCCGAGGACGGCAATCCCGACCTCAAGCTGCGCGTGTTCGTGCAAGGCGGTGGCTGCTCAGGTTTTCAGTACGGATTTACCTTCGATGAAATCGTCAATGAAGACGACACCACCATGACCAAGAACGGTGTTTCCCTTCTGATCGATGCGATGAGCTACCAGTATCTGGTGGGCGCCGAGATCGATTACAAAGATGATCTCGAGGGGGCCCAGTTCGTCATCAAGAATCCCAACGCCACCAGCACCTGCGGTTGTGGCTCGAGCTTTTCGGTCTGAAAGCCTCGGTACCCCTGAATGAGCCGCCCGTAGGCGGCTTTTTTAATCAGCGGGCCGGATACAGGGCGCCCAGCACCCGTGGGCCTTTGGCGCCCGTGACCTCAACCCGGTTGCCGGCCTCCCGTTTGAACCAGCAACAGGCCAGCCAGGCGAAGGCGGCCGCCTCTACCTGAAGGGCGGGCAGCCCCCTTTCTTCGCTGCTCACAACCCGCACGCCAGGCAGCCTGCACTGCAAGTTGCGCATCAGCTCGGCGTTAAGCGCTCCTCCGCCGCAGACCAGCAGTTCGGTGGCGGAGGGCAGATGCTGGGCCACATCGCGCGCGCAGACCTCGGCAGTCAGGTGGGTCAATGTGGCTTGCACATCGACGGGCGAAAGCCCTGGAGGCAGCCCGTCCAGGCGTTTTTGCAGCCACTGGGCATTGAACAGATCCCGGCCGGTGCTGCGAGGCGGTGGCAAATTGAAAAAGGGTTCGTCCAGAAAGCGCTCGAGCAGCGCTGCATTGGCCCGGCCGCTGGCAGCCCAAGCGCCCTTGTCATCGTAGGGTCGACCGGTGTGCAGTTCGCACCACTGATCGAGCAAGGCGTTGCCGGGTCCGCAATCCCAGCCGCGGACCGGGCCCTGGGCCGGCAGCAGCGTGAGATTGCTGATGCCTCCGATATTGAGTACGGCAATGTCTGCGTCGGATCGGCCCCAGAGCGCTGCATGAAAGCCAGGCACCAGGGGCGCTCCTTGTCCGCCCGCGGCCAGGTCGGCATTGCGGAAATCGGCCACCACATCGATACCGCAGAGTTCAGCCAGCAAGGCTGGGTTGTTCAGTTGCAAGGTGTAGCCGGGTACACCACGGCTTGGGGGCTGGTGGCGTACGGTCTGTCCATGGGCCCCGATGGCTGTGATGTCCGACGGGCCCAGGCCCAAGCGTTGCGCTTGCAGCAGCAATTCGGACACCACCTCGGCGTAGACGGCTACCAGTGCATGGGCGGCCAGGGCGGCCCGGTGCAATTCGTCGGCTCCGGATCGATTGAGGGCAAGGAGTTCCTGCCGAAGTGCCGGCGCAAAGCGGCGGCTGGCATGTCCGAGCACCCGGGGAGCTGTGCTGAAATCGGCCACCACCCCATCGACTCCGTCAAGGGAGGTCCCCGACATCAGGCCGATGAACAGCGAAGAACTACTGCGCAAGGGAGGGCTGGAGCGCCGCGGCAGCTGCCAGCTGCTGTTGCATCAGGCCGGCCTTCTGCCGAAAGGCAGCGATCGAGGCTGAGGGGACCGGGCCACTGCCCGAAGCCATGATCTTGGGGTCCCGGTGGACGCCGTTGATCCGGTACTCGAAATGCAGATGGGGGCCCGTGGCCCAGCCGGTGGCCCCGACCCCCCCGATAGGCTGCCCCTGCGTCACGCGCTGGCCTACGCGGACATTCATGGAATTGAGGTGGGCGTAGACCGTGGTGCGCCCCCGGCCGTGGTCGACAAAGATCACATTACCGTAGCCGTTTTGCCATCCGGCAAATGAAACCACGCCCTCGCCGATGGCGCGTACGGGTGTTCCTGGGGGGGCAGCGTAGTCGATGCCGCGGTGGGGTTGCACGCGGTTGAGCACCGGGTTGAGGCGCATTGAAAAACCGCTCGTGATCTTGCCGGATTCGACCGGTGCGAGATAGCCTTTGCGCAATCCCTTCCCGTCCATGCTGTAGTACGCACCGCGGCTGGCCGGTCTTTCCTCATCGCGGAACCACATGGCCTGGATGGACTGCCCCGCGTAAACCACTTCGGCAGCGAGCACGCGACCGTCACGCAGGGGTTCGCCATCGGCCTCCAGCACTTCGTAGTAGACGCTGAAGCGGTCGCCCTTGCGGGTGTTGCCGGTCAGGTCGATGGCTTCCCCCAGGATCTGATGCAACTGGCGAGCCACCGATGCGTCCAGGCCGGCCCGGTCGATGGAGGCCTCCAGAGATTTCTGGATACCCCCGGAGGCTACCCGGCTCGAGCGGCTGTAGCGGTCAGTCTCGACCCGAGACACAAAGCCCAGCCCCTGACGCTCGATCACCAGGCGCTTGAAGAAGTCGTCGTCCTCGGTCGCCCAGCGCAGACTGATCTTGAGCAGGCGCTGATCGTCATCGGCTTCGGCTGTAACGGTGCGGGATTGACGCCCAAAGATGTGCTGGCGGGCCAGAGCGTCCTTGCGCAAAAAGGCGGCGGCGGCCGGGTCGGCGATGCCCAGACGACTGAGCAGACTGTCGGCCGTGTCGGTAGCCCGGGTGATTTCGGTACGAAACAGGTTGAAGCGGTGGGTGAGCAAGGTGTCCGATTGCGCGGCCAAAGGCAGAGGTTGAACCGCCTCAACCACCTGGGAAACCGGCAGATCGGCCGCGTCCGGGGCCAGTGGCGCCACGCCGAAGGCCGTCACACCCGTTCCGAGCAGAAGCACGGCCAAGCCAGCAGTCACCCGGCGGGGGTGCTGCTCGATCAAGGCTGGCGCGCGGGCCAGTAGAGATGACAGGGAGCGCAGATTCAAAACATTTATCTCAGTCGTACACACAAACGCGGCCCGAGGGGAAGCGGCCCGGACCTTAAAATGGCTGGCAGCGCTCCGCACGGAGGCGGGCTGGTCATTATAGAGGCCTCCTGATGTTTGCCCACCCCCTCCGTTTGACCTTAAAACCTATATGAATCAAGCCTTTCCAACGGACCCCACCCTCCCTGAGGGCGTGCGGCATGCGCTGGCCGTGACCCGGCGAGCTTGCGAGGAACTGATCCCCGAGTCCGATTGGGTGCGCAAATTGGTTCGCGCCGAGCAGACCGGCCAGCCCCTGCGGATCAAGCTCGGCCTCGATCCGACGGCGCCAGACATCCATCTGGGCCATACGGTGGTTCTCAACAAAATGCGGCAATTGCAGGATCTGGGACACCAGGTGATCTTCCTGATCGGCGACTTCACCAGTCTGATCGGCGATCCTTCCGGGCGCAACAGCACCCGCCCACCGCTGACCGCCGAGCAGATCAAGGCCAATGCTCAGACCTATTATCAGCAGGCCAGTTTGGTTTTGGATCCCAGTAAAACAGAGATTAGATACAACAGTGAGTGGTCACTGCCTTTGGGCTCTGCCGGCATGATTCAGCTGGCCGCCAAGTACACCGTGGCTCGCATGATGGAGCGCAATGACTTCCATGTCCGCTTCAAGGCCGGCACCCCGATCTCGGTTCATGAGTTCCTCTACCCCTTGATGCAGGGCTATGACTCGG
>VGHR01000080.1 GCA_016868205.1 Betaproteobacteria bacterium | reverse complement strand
GGTTTTGCGCTGAGCGACCATGCGGACTGGCCCGGATTGCATGCGGCCATCGCTGCCACCGGCGCCGGCCGGGTGATCGTCACTCACGGCAGCGTGGATGTCATGGTGCGCTATTTGTGTGAGCGGGGTTTGCAGGCTGAGTCCTTTGAGACCGAGTACGGGCCGTCGCATGAGTCCCAAGAGGCGCCCGAAGCCGAACTTGCGCCGTTTGTGGCAGCGTCGGATGGAGCCCCGAGCGCATGAAGGACTTCGCCGCCCTGTACGCCGAGCTCGATGCCAGCGCGTCCACCGCAGACAAGCTGCAAGCGCTCAAGCAGTATCTGGCGCGCACCGAAGCGGCCGATGCAGCTTGGGCGGTGTATGTGCTGGCCGGTGGAAAGCCGCGCCGCCTGGTGCGTACCGCCCTGCTGCGCGAGCTGGCTGCCGAGCAAGCCGGGCTGGCGCCCTGGCTGTTTGAGGCCAGCTACCAGGCGGTCGGCGACTTGGCCGAGACCATCGCCCAGGTCTTGCCGCTGGACGGACAGGGCGATGAGCAGCCGTTGGCCCACTGGATCGAACAGCGTCTTTTGCCGCTTCGCCACTGCACTGTGGCCCAGCAGCGGCTGGAGATCGTCGCCCAGTGGAAGGCGCTGGACCGCCGCGGCGTATTCATCTGGGTCAAGCTGGTCGGTGGCGCGTTTCGTGTCGGGGTGAGCCGTCAGCTGGTGCAGCGGGCCTTGGCGGAGCATGCGGGTCTGCCGGCCGGTGTCATGGCTCAGCGCATGATGGGCTACACCGACGCCGATCGCCGTCCTGATGCGCAGGCCTACGCTGCGCTGTTGGCACCCGATGCCCCCCAGGTGCCCGATGGGCGTCCCTATCCTTTTTTTCTGGCGCAGTCATACGCTCACGAGGATCTGGGTTCGCTCGATCAGTGGCAGATCGAGTGGAAGTACGACGGTATTCGCGCACAGCTGGTGTGTAGGGATACCGGTATCTTCTTGTGGTCGCGCGGCGAGGAGCTGCTCAATGAAGCCTTCCCCGATGTGCTGGCCCAGGCGCAGCATCTGCCGCCCGGCACGGTTCTCGACGGCGAGCTCCTGGTCTGGCGCGACGGGCGCCCCGCAGCCTTCTCCGAGTTGCAGCAGCGTCTGGGGCGCAAGCGCCCGCCATCGGCCTTGATGACACGGCTGCCCGCGGTCTTTCTTGCCTACGACCTGCTCGAAGAGCGGGGGATTGATCTGCGCGATCGGGCCCTGCGTCAGCGGCGCCATCGACTCGAGGCGATGCTTGAGGGCCGGCCCATCGGTGTGTCCGGCCGCCTCGCTCCCAGCGACATGCAGGGGCTCGACCGGCAGCGCCGGCAGGCGCGCGAACGCGGGGTCGAGGGGCTGATGCTCAAGCACCTCGATTCGCGTTATGGCATCGGCCGAACGCGCGGCGCCGGCCTTTGGTTCAAGTGGAAAACCCAGCCCCTGGTGGTCGATGGTGTGCTCATCTACGCCCAGGCCGGTCACGGCCGGCGTGCTTTGCTCTACAGCGACTACACCTTCGGCGTGTGGAACCGGGCGCCGGTCAGTGCCGAGGAAGCGCAGGCTGTGGTCGAGGCTATTGCCCGTCGCGAACCGCTGCCGGCCCTCGCCGGTCGGCCCTTGGCGGAGCAACCATTGCAGCTGGTGGCTTTTGCCAAGGCGTACTCGGGCCTGACCGATCAGGAGATGCGGCAGGTGGATGCCGCTGTTTCGTGCACGACCATCGACAAGTTCGGGCCGGTTCGCAGCGTCCGACCGACTCTGGTGTTTGAACTCGCTTTCGAGGGCCTGATGCGCAGCAGCCGGCACAAAAGCGGCCTGGCCTTACGATTCCCGCGCATCAGCCGTCTACGCACCGACAAGCCTTTGCACGAAGCCGGCACCCTGGCGGATTTGCAAGCCCTGCTCGACACCCCGCCGGACTAGGCCCGTGCGAGGCTAAGGCCCTGCCCGCGGTCAGGTGTAAACGCCAGATTGACACCAAAGCTTGTTAACATACCCAATGCTCATGAAATCCCTAACCAGCGCGGCCTCCGATCCGGTCCCGGATTCAGGCACGCCCCTGTCCGTCAAAATCCGCGAGCGTATCGTGGCTGCGCGCCAGCGCTTTAATGCCAACGACAACATCGCCGATTTCATCGAGCCCGGTGATCTCGAGAAGTTGCTCGACGAGGTTGAGCTCAAGATGCGGGGCGTGCTGCAGAGCCTGGTGATCGACACCGACAACGACCACAACACCCAGGACACCGCCCGCCGCGTGGCCAAGATGTATATCCAGGAAGTGTTCAAGGGCCGCTACATCAAGGCTCCGGCGATCACCGAGTTCCCCAACGCCGAGCACCTCAATGAATTGATGATCGTCGGTCCGATCAAGGTGCGCAGCGCCTGCTCGCATCATTTCTGCCCGGTCATCGGCCAAGTCTGGATCGGCATCATGCCCAATGAGCGTACCAATGTGATTGGCCTGTCCAAGTATGCGCGCCTGGCTGAATGGGTCATGGGTCGGCCCCAGATTCAGGAGGAGGCGGTGGTGCAGCTGGCTGACCTGATTCAGGAAAAGACCCAGCCCGATGGTTTGGCCATCGTCATGGAGGCCACCCATTTCTGCATGGGTTGGCGTGGCGTCAAAGATCTCGACAGCAAGATGATCAATTCCGTCATGCGGGGCGTATTCCTCAAGGACTCCAACCTGCGGCGCGAATTTCTCTCTCTGATTCCTAAAAAAACCTCCGACTGAAGCGCCCGCCCGCTTCGGTCCGCTAACTCACAGGGCATCTCCATCATGTTGGTTCGTCTGATCTACGCCAGCCGTGCGGCCGACCCCCACTCTGAAACCACTGAAGCCATCGTGTCTCAGTCCCGTCAGCACAACCCGGCTTTTGGCATCACCGGCATCCTGTGTCATGGCAGCGGTGTGTTTTTGCAGGCCCTTGAAGGTGGGCGCGGTCCGGTCAATGAGCTCTATGGGCATATCCTGCGCGATCCCCGCCACAAGGATGTGGTGTTGCTGTGCTACGAGGAGATCACCGAGCGCGGCTTTGGCGGATGGACCATGGGGCAGGTCAACCTGGCCAAACTCAACGCCTCCATCGTGCTCAAGTACTGCGAGCGTCCCGAGCTCGATCCCTATGCGATTTCTGGGCGTGTGGCCCTGGCTTTGCTGCAGGAACTCATGGCCACGGCCTCCATCATGGGGCGCGCCTGAAGCGCCGGCTGGCGTTCCTGCCTCTGCGAGGGTTTGGAGATGAGCGTGCTGCTGGCCGGCTGTGATTTTTCCAGCAGTCCGGGGCCGCGCAAACCCATCGTCATGGCTATCGGTCATCTTCAGCGCGGGCGGGTTCACCTCGATGCGCTGGAGGCGGTGCCGACGCTGCGCGGCTACGCTGACTGGCTGACTGTGGACCGCGCCTGGGTCTGCGGCTTCGACTTTCCTTTCGGTCTGCCGCGCGAGCTGGTGGAGCATCTGGGCTGGCCCTTGCAGTGGCAAGCCTGCATGCGCCATTACGCCAGCCTGAGTCGGGCCGATATTCGACAGGCCTTTGCCGCTTTCTGCGACGCTCGGCCTGTGGGCGGCAAGTTCGCGCATCGCGCCACAGACGGACCGGCCGGCTCCAGCCCTTCGATGAAGTGGGTCAATCCCCCGGTGGCTTTCATGATGCACGCGGGGGTTCCCCCTTTGATCGAGTCGGGTGTGCATCTGCCCGGCTTGCACGCGCCCGAAGACCGGCCGCCGCAGGCGGCGCGGGTGGCTCTGGAGGCCTACCCCGCCCTGCTGGCGCGCGAGTTGCTCGGCCCGAACGGCGCAAGGCGTAGCTACAAGAGCGACGATGTGGCCAAGCAGAGCGCTGACCGCCTGATTGCCCGCAAGGACATGCTGACGGCCCTGGAGAGCGGACAAACCCGGCTCGGTCTGCGCGTGCGGCTCAGCCATGCGCAGCGAGATGCCCTGGTCGACGATGCCCGCGGCGATCGACTCGATGCGCTTCTGTGCCTGGCGCAGGCCGCCTGGGCCCAGCTTCAGCACGAGCAGGGCCACCCGCGTTATGGCTTGCCAGCGGACATGGATCCGCTGGAGGGCTGGATTGTCAGCGCCTGAGGCAATGGACGGCTGGACCCTACCCTGCGCCTGGCACCGGCTCAAGCGCGCAGCGCCGGGGCTTGCTCTGGGCTGTCTTGTGGCCTGGACCGTGCCGGCCGCCCCGGCGGAGCGCACCAGCGGCCTTGTGCGTTATGTGGCCGACGGCGATACGGTCTATGTGCGGCTGGCGGGCCAAACCGATCAGCAGGCGGTGCGCCTGGTGGGAATCGATGCGCCGGAGATCTGCCAGGGCGGTGGCTTGGCCGCGCGCGATGCCCTACAGGCCCTGCTGCAAGAGCGCACGGTTGAGCTACAGATTCAGGGTCAGGACGATTACGGCCGGCTGTTAGCGCGTGTCTTTATCGATTGCGCTGATGCGGGGCGCTCGATGGTGCAGCAGGGCTGGGCCTGGTCGTATCGGTTTGCTCGCCAGCCGGAGCTCTACGCCGCAGAGCAGCAGGCGGCCCGCGCCGGCCGTCTGGGACTGTTTGCCCAGCCCGCACCGGAACCACCGGCGCGGTTCAGACGCCGACACGGCAGTTGCAAGGTTGCGCCCTGAGCGGCTCAGTCGGGGGGCTTGGTCGGGTCGAAGGCCCGACGGCTTTTTTGATGACGCAGGTAGGCGGTCCACAGCGTTTGCAGAGGCAAGGAGCGCAGTAGCGCCCAAGCCGTCCAGGGCAGGGCGCGCCACGGCCGCAGCAGCACCAGCGCTGCGCCGGCTGCGGCGGCCAGCAGCAGGGCGGCGGCGGGGTGCCGTTTGGCCTGGCCGAGGAGGACGGGCGCTGCCACCTGCAGGGCCGTCTTGAGTGGATGTCGGTCCCACCACTGCTGCAAGACATCGTTGGCATCCGACCCGGAGGTCTCACTGCTGCTCGCACGCGTGCCCCGCACATGGGCCAGCAACTCGGCGCGGCTGTGCGCCAGTTGGCGCCGGGCGTGCTCAAGGGCGGCTTCCTGGGCGGCCCGAGGATTCATGGCTGGCGATTGACTGCGCGCAGCGCCTGCACATCGTCGGTGATTTGGGGCTTCAGCTCCCGCAGCACTTGCATCGGTAGCGGGCGCGTCGCCAGCACGGCGCAGACCAACCCGAGCAGCAGGGCAGTCGCAGGCGGATACCACAGCGCCGCATGCTGCCGTTCGAGCAGCAGCACCAGCATACCGGCCATGCCCCCCCAGATCAAAGCCAGCAGCGCGCTCACCCAAGCCAGCAGCGCGGCCCAAAGGCGCAAGCGTAGTGCGCGCCCAAATACCCGGGTCTGGATTTGCACCAAATCGCCGTAGGCCTGCAAGTGCTGCGCCAGCAGGTCCGGTCGATTCAGGAAGGCGGCGTAGATCGGGTGCATCGTGGCTCCTCGCGGGACAACATTCAGTCGCGCAGCATCGACGCCCCCCGCGCCCTTGGCTGTCGGCGGTCTGTGTTCTTCAGTGTCGGCCCGCAGGGGTGGCTGGGGTAGGCGAGCCCGCTTTTGCGCCTACGGATGAGCCGTGCCAAGCGATGTTATTTGTCAATAATGGTGGATCAAGTCAAAAGCCTATTGATGAATATGTGATGGGCAAAAAAGCAAAGCGATTCGCTCAGTAGATCAAATTTCGGGGGTTGGAGATGATCAGGATCGGAATCGTGGGTGACCATGCCATCGTGCGGTCGGGACTCAAGCAGTTTTTTCAGACCAGGTGGACCTGAGGGTGGTAGGTGAGGCCGCCAGCGGACGCGAGGCGATCGATCTGGTGCGCAAGGTGGAGATGGATGTGTTGCTGATGGATCTGTCCATGCCCGGTCAGACCGGCATGGATGCCCTGGCCATGATTCGTGCCAAAGCGCCGGATGTGGGCATCCTCATACTCAGCGGCTACCCCGAGGAGCACTATGCGGTCAACCTCATCCGGCAGAGCGCCAGCGGCTATCTCAACAAAGAGTGCGACCCGGCAGAAATCATCAAGGCCATACGCATCATCTCCTTGGGCAAGCGCTACATCACGCCCAGTGTGGCCGATCTGCTGGCCCAGCAGCTCAATCGTCCCGCCGATATGGCTTGCCATGAGCAGTTGTCCGAGCGCGAGTTTCAGGTGTTTCTCAAACTCGCCAAGGGCGAGACCGCCGGCGGCATCGCCCGCTCGCTTTCGCTGAGCGTCAAGACAGTCAGTACCTACCGCACCCGCGTGATGGAAAAAATGAGCCTGCACTCCAACAGCGATCTGAGCTATTACGCGCTCGAGAACAAGCTGATCGATTGATGGCGTTTCTACCGAGATGCGGAAGGGGCGAGAAACCTCGAAACCCTGGTCAGCCGTTTGCGCCAAAAGGTGTTCGCCGAGACCCGCACACAATTACCCTTGCGAGCCTGGTATGGCCGCGGCTACGGTTTCAAGGCCTACACGGACATCCTGTAGAGGCGGTCCGATGGCCCCCAAGCCCAGAAGGCAGCGCACAAATCGACGCAATCATGGCGCTTACCGCTTGGGCAGCCGGTCATCGGGCCCGGGCTTACCGCGAAAAATCCCGTGGGGCCTGCTCACGGCCCGTGGTGTGTCCCTCCGCACACGCTGCACGCCGGATCGGGTTGCAGCTGGATCTCGCTCCAACTCATGCGACGGGCATCGAGCATGAGCAGGCGACCCGCCAGACTGGTGCCCACGCCGGTGACGAGTTTGATGGCCTCGGCGGCCTGCACACTGCCGATGATGCCTACCAGGGGCGCGAACACCCCCAGCGTGGCGCAGCGCACCTCTTCGGGGGGGGTCAGCGGCGAAAACAGACAGGCGTAGCAGGGCTGTCCGGCGCCTCGGCGGTCGTAGACGCTGACCTGGCCGTCAAAGGCGAGGGCGGCGCCCGAGACCAGGGGCACCCGGTGCTGTACGCAGGCCTGGTTGATCGCCTGACGGGTGGCAAAGTTGTCGGTGCAGTCGATCACCACGCTGGCTTGTGGTACCCAGTGCGCCAGGCCTGGCGCGTCGGCGCGTCCGGTCACCACCCGCACCTGCACATCGGGGTTGATGGCGATGATCGACTGCGCCAGCGACTGGGCCTTGTTGTGACCCAGCCGATCGAGCCGGTGCGCAATCTGGCGTTGCAGGTTGGTGGCGTCGACCTCGTCGTGGTCTACCAGGGTGATGCGTCCGATCCCCGCGCTGCCCAGGTACAGGCCGACCGGTGAGCCCAGGCCGCCCGCGCCAATGATGAGGGCGTGTGCATCCAGCAGGCGCTGCTGCCCTTCGACGCCCAGTTCGTCGAGCAGGATGTGCCTTGAATACCGCAGCAGCTGGTCGTCGTTCATGGGCGCAGGGGACTGCCCCGGCCGCAACGACCGGGCAGGGGGATCAGTTTTCCGCTTTGGCCTCAGGGCGGGCGGTCTGGGTCTTGCTGACCAGCACCGGCCGCCCCTTGAGCTGATTGAGGGCCTGGGTCAGCTGGAAGTCCTTGTCGCTCCCAAACTCAGGCGGGCGTCTTTGCTCGGCCGGCCTGCGCGAGGCTTCCTCGAGCCGGCGCATGGCTTCTTCGCGCGCCTTCTCGCGGGTCGGATCCTTGGCCTGGGCTTCGCCGCCAGAGAGGTGTTTTTCGAGGTCGGCCTCTCGGGCGCGCAGGGCGGCAAATGGGCTGCCCTCGGCGGTTTCGTCGACCAGCATATCGGGCACGATGCCCTTGGCCTGTATCGATCGGCCGTTGGGGGTGTAATACCTGGCCGTGGTGATCTTGAGCGCCGTGTCGGGGCCCAGCGGACGCACCGTCTGCACCGAGCCCTTGCCGAAGGTCCGGCTGCCCATGATGGTGGCTCTTTTGTGGTCTTGCAAAGCGCCAGCGACGATCTCACTGGCCGAGGCCGAGCCTTCGTTGACCAGCACCACCAGGGGCAGGTTCTTCACCGCCGCGGGCAGGCGCTTGAGGGGGTCGGCTCCGCGCCGCACATAAAACTGCGCCGAGGCGCGATAGACGAATTTGCTCTCGGCCAGTTGCCCATTGGTGGAGACCACCGGCACATTCTCGGGCAGGAAGGCGGCCGAGATGGCGACTGCCGCATCGAGCAACCCACCCGGGTCGTTGCGCAAATCGAGCACCAGGCCTTTAAGGTCCGGGTCTTGCTTGTAGAGGCCTTCGAGCCGCGAGACGAAGTCCTCGACGGTACGCTCCTGGAACTGCGAAATGCGCAGCCAAGCGTAGCCCGGTTCGGTGATCTTGCCGCGCACCGACTGGGTACGGATTTCCTCGCGGATGATGGTCACCGGAAAGGTGCGGTTTTCGTCCTTGCGGAAGATGGTCAGGATGACGCGGGTGTTGGGTTCACCGCGCATGCGCTTGACGGCGTCGTTGAGCGAGAGGCCCTTGACGAAGGTGTCATCGATCTTGGTGATCAGGTCATTGGGCTTGAGGCCGGCCCGGTCAGCGGGAGAGCCCTCGATGGGCGAGACCACCTTGACCAGCCCGTCTTCCTGGCTGATCTCTATGCCCACGCCCACAAAGCGACCGGTGGTGCCCTCACGGAATTCCTTGAAGGTTTTTTTGTCGAAATAGGTCGAGTGCGGATCCAGGCTGGTCACCATGCCTGAGATGGCCTCGGTGATGAGCTTCTTGTCGTCGACTGGCTCGACATAGTCGCTCTTGATCATGCTGAAGACGGCGGCCAGTTGTTGCAACTCCTCCAGAGGCAAGGGGGAAAAGTTGTTGCGCGCAACCGCCTGCAATTGCACGGTGGTGAGGGCGCCGGTGATGGCACCCAGACATATCCAACCGGCTATCTTGAGTTTTTGACCCATACGCACCCCACAAGGTTCCTGCTGTTTCACCGGCCGGCGCTAAAAGAGCAGGCCTGACATCCGGCGCCAGCTAACTCAACAATATACACCTGCGAGGATGAGCCTGTGGTCTCGTACGGCAAGCGGCCGTCAAGCCAGTGGCAAGAGATGTATCTGCCTGTAACAGGCGGCCTCAGCGCCCCTGGGCCGCCACGGCTGCAGCCGCCTCAGTGGCTGCCTGTGCATCGCCCAGATAGCGACGGCCCAGGGGCTTGAGCGCGGCGTCGAGTTCGAAGACCAGCGGGATGCCGTTGGGGATGTTCAGGTGCACGATGTCGTGGTCAGAGATGCCATCGAGGTATTTGATGAGGGCGCGTATGGAATTGCCGTGCGCGGCCACCACCACCCTTTTGCCCGCCAGGATGGCCGGGGCCATAGATTCGTTCCAGAAGGGCAACACCCGGGCCACCGTGTCCTTGAGGCATTCGGTCAGCGGCACCTGCCCGGCTTGGAGGCGGGCGTATCGGCGGTCGCCTCGTTCGCAGCGCGGGTCGGTGGGCTCGAGCGCCGGCGGCGGGATGTCGTAGCTGCGGCGCCAAATCAGCACCTGATCACTGCCGTACTGCCGCGCCATGTCGGCCTTGTTCAGGCCCTGCAGCGCGCCATAGTGGCGCTCGTTGAGCCGCCAGCTGTGCACCACCGGCAGCCAGGTGCGGTCCATTTCGTCGAGCACATGCCACAGCGTGCGTGTGGCACGCTTGAGAACGCTGGTGTAGGCCAGGTCGAAGTCGTAGCCCTCGGCCTTGAGCAGGCGACCCGCTTCGATCGCCTGCTGCCTGCCGGTAGCGGTGAGGTCGACATCGGTCCAACCCGTGAAGCGGTTTTCGAGATTCCAGGTGGATTCGCCGTGGCGGATGAGTACGAGTTTGTACATGGGCCGAGGGGGTGAAGCCGGTGTCCCGGCGGGGGCAAACTCGGCATTTTAGAATGCGGGGCCTGGCCGACCAAACCTCCTCGAAAGACCCCCGTGAATTTCCTTATCGAAAACTGGATGCTGATCTCCGTGGCCCTGACCTCTGGGGGGCTGCTGCTTTGGCCCGTTCTGGCGGGCGGGGCCCGTGCGGGCAGTGTGACCCCGGCTGAGGCGGTGCAGTTGATCAACCGGGAGAAGGCAGTGGTCATCGATGTGGGTGAGCCTAACGAATTCGCCGCCGGGCATGTCATGGGTGCGCGCAACCTGCCCTTTGGACAACTCGAGGACAAGCTGGCCGGCCTGGTCAAGAACAAGACCACCCCGGTCATCATGGTTTGCCCTGTCGGTGCGCGGGCGGCGCGTGCCGCCGGCTTGGCGCGCAAGCTCGGTTTTGAGCAGGCACGCTCGGTCGCCGGGGGCCTGAGGGCCTGGCGCGATGCCAGCCTGCCGGTCGAGAAGGCCTGAACGGCTCCGGCCCATCTTGGGACCGGCACACCTTGATGGGCGCTTTGTGGCATTCTTGGGGCGCTTTTTGAGTTGGAGAAACGATGCAAGCCGTCAAGATGTACACCACCGCCGTCTGCCCTTATTGCCAGCAGGCCAAGCAATTGCTCAAACGCCGCGGGGTGGAGCAGGTCGAGGAGATTCGTGTCGATCAGGTGCCCGGCGAGCGCGAGAAAATGATGGCCCTGACCGGGCGTCGGACCGTGCCGCAGATTTTCATTGGCCCGACCCATGTGGGCGGTTGCGATGACCTGATGGCTCTGGATGCCAAGGGGGGCCTGCTGCCCCTGCTCCATAACGCGCAGACTGCCTCCTAGGGCGCTTGTCGGGGGGCTGCGGGCCTCGCCCCGCCAAGGGCCTGAGATAATTCGGCGCTGGTCATCCGGCCAGCTTTTTTATCTCAGGACTTCTTATGGCCGATACGCAAGCCAATCCCGTTTTTCAGATCCAGCGCGTTTACCTCAAGGAGATTTCGCTGGAGCAGCCCAACTCGCCGGCCATTTTGGTCGAGCAGGGTCAGTCCCAGGTCGACATCCAATTGGCTGTGGGCTCGGAACAGATCTCCGAGGATATGTTCGAGGCCACCGTCACCGCCACCGTGCACACCAAGATTGGCGAGCGCACGGTGTTCCTGGTCGAGGCCAAGCAGGCCGGTATTTTCGAGATTCGCAATCTGCCGGCCGATCAGATGGGCCAAGTGCTGGGCATGGCCTGCCCGCAGATCATCTATCCCTATCTGCGCGGCAATGTCGCCGATGCGGTGCAGCGCGCTGGATTTCCGCCGGTACATCTGGCCGAGATCAACTTCCAGATGCTCTATCAGCAGCAACTCGAGCAGGCCGCCAGCGCGTCGGCCTGAGTGCATATGCCCGGCCTTGCGAGCGTTCACTGCAACTTGGCTTCATGAAAATTCTCATCGTGGGGGCGGGCGCTTGGGGTACAGCCCTGGCGGTCAACGCTGCGGCGCAGGGGCGTCATGAACTGAGCCTGTGGGCCCGGGAGCCCGGTCAGCGCCGAGAGCTGCATTCGCAGCGCGTCAACGCCCGATATCTGCCCGAGGTGGTCTTGCCGCCGGCCTTGCAGTGCCCGCAGGGGGAATTGCAGCAGGCGGTGGCCGGCCAGGATCTGGTGGTACTTGCCGCCCCCGTGGCCGCCATGCGTGGGCTGCTGCAAGCGCTGCGTGAACTGCCAGTCCCCTTGGCCTGGTTGTCCAAAGGCTTCGAAGCGGATCCCTCGGGCGGGCCGAGCCTGATGGTGCACGAGATTCAGGCCGAGGTGGCCCCCGGCTTGAGCTGTGGTGTCCTCAGTGGGCCGAGCTTTGCCAGGGAGGTGGCTCTGGGCAGGCCCAGCGCTTTGGTGGCAGCCAGTTTCCAGGAGCCGGTGCGCCGACTGCTGGTGGAGGCCTTTCATGGTCCGACTTTGCGTATTTACGCCAACGATGACCTCATCGGCGTTGAAGTCGGCGGGGCGGTCAAGAATGTACTGGCCATCGCTACGGGTTTCTGCGATGGCCTGGCCCTGGGTCTCAATGCGCGTGCGGCGCTGATTACCCGAGGCCTGGCCGAAATCACCCGACTGGGTCTGGCGCTGGGAGCGCGCGCCGACACCTTCAATGGCCTGTCGGGGCTGGGCGATCTCGTCCTGACCGCCACTGGCGATCTCAGCCGCAACCGGCAGGTTGGTTTGCTCCTGGCCCGCGGCCAGAGCCTGGAGCAGGCCGTGGCCTCTTTGGGGCATGTGGCTGAGGGTGTCTACAGCGCGCGCACTGTGGTGCAGCGGGCCCACCATCTTGGAGTCGATATGCCGATCTCGCAGGCAGTGGTGGCCCTTATTGAGGGACGACTCAAGCCGGAGCAGGCGGTATCCATGCTCATGGGGCGCGAGCCTGCGCCGGAGGGGCGTTAGCCGGCTTGCGGCAAGCCCTCGCGGGGAATGGCTCGCGGCCGGCCTTGCTCGTCGATGGCCACATAGGTCAGGCT
>VGHR01000079.1 GCA_016868205.1 Betaproteobacteria bacterium | reverse complement strand
CAAAGCCCATGTCTCCCGCATACTGGGCATGGCCGGCAGCAGCCACGCAGAAGCCGAACAAGTCGCCGACAACCTGGTCATGGCCAACCTCAGCGGCCACGATTCGCACGGGGTGGGTATGGTGCCACGCTATGTGGATGCCGTCCTTGAAGAGGGTCTGATACCCAACACCAGCGTCGCAGTCAGGCTCGATGGGGGCGCCATGCTTGCGCTCGACGGCCAAAAAGGATACGGCCAGATCATCGGCGTACAAACCATGGAGATGGCCATCGCCCGGGCGCGTCAACACGGTGTGTGCGTGGCCGCCTTGAGCAACACGCATCATCTGGGCCGAATCGGGCACTTCGCCGAAATGGCGGTGGCTCAAGGCCTGGTGTCCATGCACTTTGTCAATGTGATCTCACGCCCGGTGGTTGCGCCCCATGGCGGCGGTGACGGCCGCTTCGGAACCAACCCCTTCTGCGTGGGTATTCCTGTGGGTGAAGGCCCGGGCTTCCTTCTGGACTTTGCCACCAGCCGGGTGGCCCAGGGAAAGATGCGTGTTGCCCACAACGAAGGGCGCCAAGTGCCGCTGGGCTATCTGATTGACAGCCAGGGGCATCCGACCACCGATCCGGGCGTGGTCGTCGTGCCCCAGGTCGATGGCTTGATGGGGGCCCTGATGACCTTTGGGGAGCACAAGGGCTATGGGCTGGCGGCCGCCTGCGAGCTGCTCGGTGGCGCACTGACCGGTGGCGGCACCTGGCACCATCCACCCAACAGCAAGCGGGCGGTCATCAACAACATGCTCACCGTCGTCATCGACCCGGCCAAGCTGGGGAGTCGGGACGCTTTCGTGCGGGAAGCCCAGGCCTTTGCCGATTGGGTCCAGAGCAGCCCGGCCGCACCTGGCAGCCAGGGCGTGTTGCTCGCCGGCGCACCCGAGCGGCGGGCCCGCCAGTTGCGGGCACAAAGCGGTATCGACATTGATGCGGCCACTTGGGCGGAAATCGAGGCCGCCGCCGTCAAGGTGGGCGCTTGAGCCCTGCGCGCCTAAGTCTGGCCAGCCGCCCGCAGTGGCTGGAGCGCGTCGAACACAGCCCCAGCGACCGCCGCGATAGCGAGCCGGGTGTGCTCCACCTTGGTTTGGGCGCCTTCACCCGCGCACATCAGGCCATGGTTTTCGATCGACTGCTTGCTTCCGGCGACGGACGCTGGGGCATGCACGGTGTTGGCATGCGCCAGAGGGGGCTGGTTGAGGCTTTGCACGCACAAGACGGCTTGTATGCCGTGCGCGTGGCTGACGCAGCAGCGGTGCGCTGGGTCGTCCCGGCGGCACTGTGGCGGCTGAGTGTCCTGAGCACCGATCGCGAGGCAGTGATCCAAGCCATGGCCAGCCCAGCCCTACGCTGGATCACGCTGACAGTCACCGAAAAAGGCTACACCCCGGAACTCGGCGCACTGATCGCGCAAGGTCTGATGCGACGGCATACCGCGGGGGCAGCCGGCTTGACCCTGGCCTCCTGCGACAATCTGCGCAGCAATGGCCAGCATTTGCGCCAACTTGTGCTGCAAGCCTGTGAGTCGGCAAAGCTGCAGCGCTGGGTGGATGTGTGCTGCGCTTTCCCCAGCAGCATGGTCGACCGCATCGTGCCGGCCAGCAGTGCGGCGCTACGCGACCAGGTGGTCCAAGAGCTGGGTGTTGTCGACGAGTCACCGCTGGGCACCGAGGGCTTCTGGGAATGGGTGATCGAAGACAGGTTGGCCGATCCCAGCGATGCCGCGGCGCTGTCAGCAGTGGGCGTACGCGTCACGCCCGATGTGCATGTGTATGAAGATGCCAAGCTGCGCATGCTCAATGGCAGTCATTCGGCCATGGCGCTGATAGGTGCAATCACCGGACGCGCCTTCATTGCCCACTGCATCGGCCATCCCCCCTTGCGCGAATTCGTGCGGCGCCTAATCGAGCGCGAGGTAGCACCGCACTTGCAACGCCGTGACTGGGCCGAGTACCAAGACGCCCTGCTGGCGCGGTTTGGCAATCCGCACCTGCGCCACAGCGTGCATCAGATAGCCACCGACAGCTCACTGAAACTCCCACAACGCTGGCCCCCCTCGGTCGAGGGACAGCTGCGTCAAGGGGCCTCCATCGAGCATCACGCTCTGGCCGTTGCCGCCTGGCTTCGCTATGGCTTGGCCGAAGACGAGCAGGGGCGCCCCTACGACATCTCCGATCCGCAAGCCCAGTGGCTCCGGGATGTGGCCGCCCTCCAAAAAACAAGGCCAGCGCACAGCCTTGACCACTTGCTCACCCGCAAAGATCTGTGGGGCCCTTTGTTGGTAGAACACACGCACTGGAAAGCGCGCGTAGCTTACTGGCACCAGGCCGTCCTCGCACACGGCATGGATGAAGCCGTGAACCGACTGATTAGGGAAGTACCATGAAGATCACCCAAGCCCGGGTTATCGTCTGCTGCCCGGGACGAAACTTCGTCACACTCAAGATCGAAACCGACGCAGGACTGCACGGCGTCGGCGATGCCACGCTCAACGGGCGCGAACTGGCGGTGGCCGGTTATTTGCAAAACCATGTGCTGCCCTGCCTGATTGGCCGCGACCCCCAGCAGATCGAGGACATCTGGCACTACCTCTACAAAGGTGCCTACTGGCGGCGCGGTCCGGTGACCATGAGCGCCATTGCTGCCGTTGACACGGCGCTGTGGGACATCAAGGCCAAGATCGCCGGACAACCGCTCTACCAATTGCTGGGGGGCCGCAGCCGCACCGGCGTCATGGCTTATGGACATGCAACGGGCCGGGACATCGCCGAGACCGTCGAGGAGGTGCTGCGACACAAGGAAGCCGGCTACAGGGCCATCCGAGCCCAAAGTGGCGTACCCGGACTGGAAAAAGTCTACGGCGTGAGCACGCAAGGTCGGCTCTACGAACCCGCCGATGCCGCCCTGCCCTCCGAGCACGATTGGGACAGCAGCAAGTACTTGCGGCACACACCCAGGCTGTTCGAGGCAGTCCGGGGAGCCGTTGGGGAGGATGTGCATCTGCTGCACGATGTGCATCACCGCCTCACGCCTGTGCAGGCCGCCCAGCTCGGCCGAAGCCTGGAACCCTACCGGCTGTTCTGGATGGAAGACCCCACCCCGGCAGAGAACCAGGAGGCCTTTGCGCTCATCCGTCAACACACCACCACCCCGATCGCCGTCGGCGAGGTCTTCAACAGCATCTGGGACTGCAAGACCTTGATTGAAAAACAGTGGATCGACTACATCCGCACCACCGTCACCCACGCCGGCGGCATCACCCATCTACGCCGTATTGCCGATCTTGCGGCGCTCTATCAGGTCAAGACGGGCAGTCATGGCGCCACCGACCTGTCGCCCATTTGCATGGGTGCGGCCCTGCACTTTGACACCTGGGTGCCCAACTTTGGGCTGCAGGAGTACATGCCCCACAGCGAACTGATGCTCAGCGTCTTTCCGCACGACTGGCGCTTCGAGCGCGGCATGCTCTATTGCGGCGAATCGCCCGGTCACGGAGTCGATATCGACGAACAACTGGCTGCCAGATATCCCTACCAGCGCGCCTATCTGCCAATAAACCGGCTGCAACACGACGGCTCCCTGCACGACTGGTGAGAAAAAAACCGCCCGAAGGCGGTTTTTTCAGGCGACCCGGGTTGGAGCAGTGCCCGGGCCACAGGCCCCTTATTTCAGACTGATGGACTTGAAGGGCATGAAGTTGTCGCCGCGCTGCACCAGAGTGACGCGCTTGTTGATGCCCCAGGCCAGCGCCTGTTGATGGATGGGCAGATGCCCAATATCGTCGGCATGCATCACAAAAGCCTCGCGCATCATTGCATCGCGGCGCTTTTGATCGGTTTCTCCCTGAATCTTGGTGATCAGGTCATCGACCTTGGGATTGCAGTAAGAGCCCAAGTTGAACTGCCCCGAACCCTTGCCATCCACACAACGCATCAAAGCATTGAGCGCGTTGTGGCCGTCGTAAGTGCTCGGCGTCCAGCCCAGAAGGTAGAAGCTAGTGTCACGGCGCAAGATCTTGGGGAAATAGGTCAACTTGCTTTCGGCCTGCAAATTGATCTTCACGCCAATGCGCGCTAGGTTGGCCGCCACAGCCTGACAAATCTCGCCGTCGTTGACATATCGGTCATTGGGGCAATTCATGGTGACCTCAAAGCCGTTGGGATAGCCCGCATCGGCCAGCAGTTTGCGGGCAGCGTCCGGGTTGTACGGAAAACGCTTGTTGATGTCCTCGGTAAAGCCGTTGATACCCGGGCCAATCATCAGAGCGGTCGGATTGGAAGCACCGCGCATCACCGTGCGCTGTATGCCCTGGATGTCGATGCCCTGGTAGAAGGCTTGACGCACCCGCTTGTCCTTGAACGGATTCTTACCCTTCACATTGGAAAACAGCAGCTCATCGCGTGCCTGATCCATGCCCAGGAAAATCGTGCGCAGCTCAGGCCCGGTCAGCGCTTGTGTATTGGCGCTGGAGTTGATCCGAGGCACATCCTGCACCGGCACCGGCTCCATGATGTCGATCTCACCTGAGAGCAAAGCAGCAACGCGGGTGGAGTCATTGGCAATCGGCGTAAAAACCACCTCCGTCACATTGCCTTCCACCTTGCCCCAATAGTTGGGATTGATCTTGAAGGTGGTCTTCACATTAGGTTGACGCTCGGCCAGAACGAAGGGGCCGGTTCCATTGGCACGGAAAGAAGCGGCGTTCTCTAGCCCTTTGCGCCGATCCACCGGACGGGTGGCCTGATTGTCCTCGCACCATTTTTTGCTCAGGATGTAAACCGTCGAGAGCACATTAGGCAAGATAGGAAACGGCGACCGGGTCTCGATCTCGACGGTGTAGTTGTCAACCTTGCGCACCTCCTTGATGTCGTTGGTGTTGCTGCGCATATCCGAGCCTTCGCCCGATGCACGGCCAAGCGAAAACACCACATCATCAGCCGTGAACGGCGTGCCATCATGAAAGCGCACATTACGACGCAACTCAAAACGCCAGACCACCGGGGAACTCTGCCGCCAAGCCGTGGCCAGGGCCGGTTCAAACTTGAGGTCCTTGCTCACGCCGACCAAGGCCTCGTAGACATTGTTGGTAATGCTCAGCTGCAAAGACTCGTTGAGCGAGTGCGGGTCCATTGAGCTGGCATCGCCCTGATTGGCGATGCGCACGGTCTTGGCCGACAGTTGCGTCGCGCCCAAGGCAGCCACGATCATGACTGCCCACCAGTGTTTCTTAAGCTTCATTTAAGTCTCCTTCTGAAAAAAACGGGGATGGGTTGGTGTGAAAACGCTCAGAGCTGCAGGGGCAAGGCTTGCTCAACCAAACTTGCATGCAGGGCGGCCCCCAGCGGGAGGATATCGTCGTTAAAGTCGTAGCGACTGTTGTGCAAGGGGTAAGGCCCCGGGCCATCGGATCGGCCCTGCCCGATCCGGATATACGCGCCAGGCCGCACTTGAAGCATGAAAGAAAAGTCCTCGCCCCCCATGCTCGCAAGCATGTTCCTCGAGACCCGCTCCGGGCCGACCAGACGCTCGGCCACATCGGCCGCGAAGTTTGCCTCCGGGACCGTGTTGATGGTCGCCGGATAAACCCGCTCGTAGATCAGGTCGGCACTGGCTCCAAAACCCTGGGCCACCCCCTGGCAGAGGGTGCGAAGTCGCTGTTCGATTTGGTCTTGCACTTTGGGGTCGTAGGTCCGGACCGTACCGACCAGCGTCACCTCCCCTGGGATGACACTCATCGCCTCAGGGTGCCCGCCTTGCATGGAGCACAGGCTGATCACCGCCTGATCCATGGCCGACAGATTGCGCGCGACCACGCTTTGTACCGCCGTGATGATATGGCCGGCCACCAATACCGGATCAATCGTTTGGTGCGGCCTTGCGCCATGTCCACCCTGACCGCGAACCACGATCTCGATGCGATCGACCGCAGCCTGCATCGGACCCGGCGTGATCCCAATGACACCCAGCGGCACATCGGGCGAGTTGTGCTGAGCAAAAATCTTTTCGCAATTGAACTGCTCAAACAGTCCGTCTTCAATCATGGCCCGAGCGCCGGCGTAGCCTTCCTCGCCTGGCTGAAAAATGAGCACGGCAGTGCCGTCAAAACGGCGCGATTGCGCCAGATAACGGGCCGCTCCCACCAGCATCGCGGTATGCCCATCATGGCCACAGCCATGCATCAGGCCTTGCCGAGTCGATTTCCAGGCGCACTCATTGCGCTCATGAATCGGCAGCGCGTCCATATCGGCCCGTAGACCCACCATACGGCCCGGTCTTGCGGCGCTATACCCCTGCCCATGAACCAGAGCAACCACGCCCGTCTTGCCCAGACCGGTGGCGATGCGGTCAACGCCACAGAGTTTGAGCGCCTCGACCACGCGGGACGCGGTATAGACCTCCTCAAACCCCAGTTCCGGGTTGCGGTGCAGATCGCGCCGGAACGCAGTGAGTTCCGGATGGAACTGCCGAATGGTGTCGAAGGCCACGCCCGAGGCGCGGTAAGCCAGTGGCCGTGAGGAAGCAGCGGCCTCAAGCACCCGTGAGTCCTTCAACCGCTTGATGCATGGCTCGCGCGGCTTGATCGACGATGGCTTGGCGCCACTGCGGCGTATCGATGTAGAAGGCATCGCGCATCTGCTGGCGGATCTGTCGGGCTAAAACGGGGTCGACCTGCGGCTGCCCGTGCATCCAGTGGTCAGCACGCAGGGCCTGAAGCACCTGATCGACAGGCACAGTGCCATATTCAAGGGCAATACCGGTGTACTCGACCTGCGGACATTCCTGGTAGACGGACATCCACATCAAGCCGGTCAACAAGGCCGATGTGGACGAGCCATCGTAAATCGAGGTGACCTCTTCGCCCCACCAGGCTCGGGTGCGCTTGAGCGAAAGCGGATCATCGCGGTCAGCGAAAATCTTCTCGCCCACGCCGGCCGGACCCAGACCGGTGTGCAAGTCGATCCAGGCGATGCGCCGGCGCCCCGCGCCAAGACGCCTGAGCACTTGCCGCAAGGTCTGATTGCTCCAGGTCGCGGCAGTGCCGCCAAAAAACAAACCCTGGGGAAACTCATGTTGGCCGCGGGTGATGGCCGCCTGCCAGGCGAGCATGCCGTGGGTCTTGATATAGAGCTCGGTGGCCGCCAGGTTGTCGGGCGAGGGTGGCCAGGCATCGGGCAACAAAAGGGGATGCAAATCGCGGTACGCCGCATTGACCGGCAGGGGCCTGGAGAAATCTTGGAAATTCCGGTTGAGATCTACCCCCTCGTGTGTGACCCGCCTGTCAAAGGAAAACCCGTGCGGATTGAGCGCATGAATGTAGGCCACCGCCACCCCGGCACTGTGCAGCCGCTCACGCCACCGCTCGTCGTGCAAGGCACTGATCTGCACGCCACTGCCGCAATAGCCCTCCACCCCGTGGCAAGCACTGCTGACTATCAAGAGTCGCTCCGCCGCTTGAGGCCCGTCCAAGGCCACATCCATGGCCAAAGCCTCGCCCTGACTGCCCTTCAGGGGATGGGCGTGGTGGTCAACCGACAACCCTGCCGCCTCAGCGGCCGCCAAAAAACCGGATCGCGCCTGCGCGTACGAGCCGGAAAAAGCTTTTTCGACGGGGATCATCGGACAGTTCAGTCAAGGGTCTACATCCCGCACCTGCTTGCCTGGGGCTTTGGCGCGGACAATCAAAGCATCATGCCAAAAAAAGCCTGCAAATAGTCTCCCTCCCTATTAGTGTTAACCCATAGGCCGGCAGGCCCGGACATCGCCGCGCCCCCAGAGAGCCCCAATCCGTAGTCCAATAGGGAGCCTCAAAATTGCACCCATGCGCTTTTTATCTTCCAGTGTGTTGCCATGAACGATTTCTTTGAGCACCGCCCCATGGCGATGCTTCTCAAAGACAGCGCTATCAGCTCCCTCCCGGCGGGGCTGGACGGCAGCGACTCCAAGCTCGGCAGCCCCCGACACGCCCCCCGCTCACACCAGCACTGAGCCACCGTCACGACCTATATCCCGGCTGCTATGCCCAAGGAAAAATCGTTTTTAACGCGCGTTCGGAAAGCCCTGCCCGAACTGCACCCGGCCGAACGCCGGCTGGGGGACTTTGTCTGCGATTTTCCGGGTGAACTTGCCAGTTACTCCGCCTCCGAACTGGCTGAACTTGCCCATGTATCAAAAGCGACCGTATCGCGTTTCGTGCAGCGATTGGGATACAGCAACTACGAGGCGGCTCGCCGCCATGCGCGCGCCGAAAAGCAAACAGGTTCGCGTCTTTTTCTGGGCACGGCCAAGCGTGGCGGCATCATTGAAAGCGTGGCAGCGCATGTTGCCCAGGGTGTTGCCAACCTGGAGGCCACTTTCATGGCCATTCCTGACGCGCAAATCGACACCGCAGTCGATGCCATGCTTGAAGCAAGAAAGGTTTGGGTGATCGGTTTTCGAAGCAGCCATCCGTTTGCGACTCATCTCCAGTGGCAGCTGACCCAGGTCATTGAACACATCGTGGCCATCCCGCAGGGGGGGCAAACACTGGGCGAGCATCTGGTGAGCGTGAGCAAGCGCGATGTGGTCATCGTGCTGGGCCTTCGCAGACGCGTTTCGCGCATGGACCTCATGCTCGATCAAATTCGCCGACAAGGCGCCCGGCTGCTCTACATCACCGACGAAGGCGTGCCCTTTCAGCCCGGCGCAACCTGGCACTTTCGCTGCCATTCTCAGGCGCCGGGCCCCTTGTTCAATCACACTGCGGTGGCCGCACTTTGTAATCTCTTGGCCACTCGCGCTATCGAAAAGGCCGGCACAAACGGCCGGGCGCGTCTGCGCGCCATCGAAACGCTCAACGACGAACTCGAAGAGCTCTAGGGGCCTGGAGCTCGGGCCGGCCCCGGCAGCGGGCTCCGCGCTCCAAAACTGACCCTACGCCACTTTGGCGCACATGCACCAAAAAAATTGCTAGCCCGCACCAGTTTTGTACGGGCATTCACCGGTGGCTGGCTGCAATCGGGCTTGCCCAGAGCAACGCCATCCCTCAAACCGTTGATGAAAAATTTGTTTCATGTGCGATGGCAAGAAAATTGCGTAACAAAACAGCTCGATTCGGATCTTTCTGCGACTTTCCATTTTCCAAAGGGGGTTTTATGCGTTTCCACCTGATTGCTACGCTGTCCATTGCGTTAAGCGCGTCTATGGCGGCCCACGCGTAACCGATCGTTCTGAAGGTTCTGGGTCAGCCGGTTGGATCGGGCTTGATTCAGAAAAACAAAGAACAGCCGTTTTTTGAAAACCTGGCCAAGACCGCCGGACTGAATGTAAACATCCAGTACTCGCCCGTTGATGTCGCGGGCATACCCGACACAGACGGTCTGCGGGTGCTCAAATCCGGGCTGTTCGGCATGGTGTCGCTGCGCCTGCCCCAGGTCAGTCGCGACGAACCTACTGTTCTGGGATTCGACCTGGTCGGCCTGAACCCCACCTTTGAGGCCGGAAAGAAAAACACCGACGCCTACTTCGCCACGGTCGACAAAAGGCTGCAGGCTCAGCTCAGTGCCAAATTGCTGGGCGTTTGGCCGGCCGGACCTCAAGTGATCTTTTGCAAGCCCCAGATCAAAGGCCTGGCGGACCTCAAAGGCCGCAAGATCCGCGTGGGGGATCAAAACAGTGCCAACTTTGCCGCCGGCCTCGGGGCAAGCGGCGTACCCATGCCCTTCGGCGAAGTGCAACAGGCATTGGCCAGGGGTGTGGTCGACTGCTCCATCACAGGGCCGGCTTCGGCCAACTCGGGGGGGTGGCCCGAGGCGGCTAGAACCGTTATGCCCCTGGCGCTTCAACTGGCCATCAACGGATACGCCATCAACCTCAATGTCTGGAAGCAAATGTCCCCGGCTGACCAGGCCAAACTGCAGCAGGCAGTTGACCGACTGGTCAAGGATATTTGGACCTATTCGCAAGAAGTGGCCGACGACGCGCATCGCTGCAACACCGGGGCCAGTCCGTGCACAGCGGGCAAAAGCTACAAACTCGCCGTCGTACCTGTCACGCCCGCAGACCTGGCTACGGTGAAAAACGCGCTCAAAGAGCGGTCCTTGCCGACTTGGAGCAAGCAGTGCAACGCCGTTAACCCAAGTTGTGAAGCCGACTGGAACGCCACCATAGGAGCGGGGCTTTGAGCTCTGAGTTCCCAGAGGCCAGGCGGTACAAGCGCCTGGCCAGCAACATCTTCGGGGTGCTCATGCTGGCTCTGGCCCTGCTCGTCACGGCCGAGACACTGCTGCGCAAACTCTTTTCCATCTCGCTGGGCGGGGTCGATGAACTGGCCGGCTATTCCATCACGATCGGTGCGCCCCTCGCCTTCGCGGTATGTCTAATCGATCGGTCGCATATACGGATCAACCTGCTCTACATCTTCATGCGACCGCGGCTCAAAGCCTGGATGGATTGCCTGTCTGTGTTTGCCATTGGCCTTGTGGCAATTTTTCTTTTCGCCTTCGCTGTCAAGACGGTCATGGACACCCAGACCTATCAATCGCTTGCACAGACGCCCTGGGCCACGCCCTTGATCTATCCACAGTCACTGTGGCTCATCGCGGTGAGCGTGTTTGTGCTTCCAGCTGTCCTGCTACCCCTGCGCGCGATGCTCATGCTTTCGCGCGGACAGCACGCCGCCTTGAGCAGCCAGTTCGGACCAGATACACCGCAAGATGAGCTCAAGGCCGAGCTCGAAGACCTCAAGCGGCGCTAGTCAGGAAACTTTCGACGATGACCTTGTTCTATCTGGGCATTGGCTTTATCGCCATGCTGGCCCTCATGTTTTTGAGCTTGCCAGTCGCGTTTGCGATCGTGTTTGTCGGCGTCCTTGGCGGATTATTCGCGCATGGCCTGCCTTTGCTGGACATGATGGGAGGAGTCGTCTGGGGGACCCTGAACAACTCGGTCATGACGGCGATCCCGCTTTTCATGCTTCTGGGCGAATTGCTGCTGCGCGGCGGTATCGCTGACAAAATGTTTGATGCCCTGTCGGTATGGATGGGTCGTCTTCCTGGGGGGCTGCTTCATACGAATATCGGCACCTGTGCCTTGTTCGCCGCCACTTCGGGTTCATCAGTGGCTACCGCTGCCACAGTCGGCACCGTGGCCTTACCGGCGTTGACCGAGCGCAAGTATCCGGTTGCCGCCTCCTTGGGTTCGCTGGCTGCCGGCGGCACCCTGGGCATACTCATACCGCCCAGCGTAAACCTGCTGGTCTACGGATCCCTGGCCAATGTTTCAGTCGGACAGCTATTCATAGCGGGCATCATTCCCGGGCTGTTATTGACCGGCCTGTTTCTACTGTATGTGGCCGTGGCCCACTCGCGGGCGGGTCGTCATGATCAGGCGGGCGAGGTCCCACTGAGAACCAAGCTTGTTCTGCTCAAGCACCTGATACCACCCGGTGTGATTTTCGTGGTTGTCATGGGCAGCATCTACGGCGGCCCGGCCACACCGACCGAGTCCGCTGCGCTCGGTCTGATGGCGGCCCTTTACTTTCTCGGGCGATCGGGGCGTCTGCGCTGGTCTCTGTTGGAGCACTGTTTTGCGCAGGCAGCGCGCACGACGGGGATGGTGATTCTCATCATTGTTTGCGCGCTTTTACTCAATGTGACTCTGGCTATGCTGGGCACCACGCAAGCCCTGACCCAATGGGTTGGGGCGCTGGGCCTGGATCGCTACTCGCTGCTTTTTATCCTGATCCTCTTTTATGTCATTTTGGGTATGTTCATGGATGCCATGTCCATGCTGGTACTTACGGTCCCCGTCGCGGTTCCTATGGTTGTGGCCGTTGGCGTAGATCCCGTGTGGTTCGGGATCTTTATTGTTGTGATGTGCGAGATAGCACTGATTACCCCGCCTGTAGGCATGAATCTGTTTGTGGTTCAGGGCCTGCGCAAGGATGGCGGGAGCTTCCGTGATGTCGTCACGGGCAGCTTGCCTTATGTGTTCATCATGCTGGGATTCACGGTAATGCTGATTCTCTGGCCGGAAATCGTGAACTGGCTTCCGAACAGCACCAGTTCGCCATGAGGCAGGGGCTTGGCGAACCGATGGCGGCAGGCCATCGCATCCTGGTGATCAATCCCAATACCAATCCGCTGGTTACCCGCAGGGTGGGCGAGGTGGCGCTGCGCTGCTCGGGCTCGCAGCTGGAATTTGAGGTCATCAATCCTGCGGCGGGTCCTCTTTCGATCGAGACTGACGAAGACAAAGAACAAGCCGAGAAGCAAGTACTCCGGTTGATTGCTGAGCGCGAAACCGGTAAGT
>VGHR01000078.1 GCA_016868205.1 Betaproteobacteria bacterium | reverse complement strand
CCGCACAAATGCGCGCCTCGATGGCGTGGCCGCGCAGGGGGACTTGCTCTTGCGCGAGAGGCAGAGGCTCGCCGCTGGCCACCCGCAACTGCCACTCCACCAGATCAAGACCGGTGATGGCCTCGGTTACCGGATGCTCGACTTGCAAACGGGTGTTCATCTCCATGAAAAAGAACTGGGCCCCGACGCTGGGCCGCTCCGATGCGTCGCCTGCGAGCCCCTCGACGATGAACTCAACCGTCCCTGCTCCGACATAGCCCACAGCCTGCGCCGCGGCAACCGCCGCCTCGCCCATGCGCCTGCGCAGATGCTCGGTCATGCCCGGCGCAGGCGCTTCCTCCAGCACCTTCTGATGGCGGCGCTGCACCGAGCAGTCACGCTCGTGCAGGTAAATGCAGTGGCCGTGCTGATCGGCAAAAACCTGGATTTCAATATGGCGCGGCTGCTGCACATATTTTTCGATGAGCACTGCATCGTCGCCAAAGCTGCTGGCGGCTTCGCGCTGGCAACTGGCCAGCGCATCTGCAAAGTCTTGGGCTTTCTCGACGGCACGCATGCCCTTGCCGCCGCCGCCGGCACTGGCCTTGATCAGCACCGGATAACCGATGCGGTCAGCCTCGGCCTGCAGCACCGCGGCTTCCTGATTGGCGCCGTGGTAGCCCGGCACCAGCGGTACGCCAGCTTTTTCCATGAGTTGCTTGGATTCGGCCTTCAGGCCCATGGCCTGTATGGCCGCAGGCGGCGGGCCGATGAAGACCAGTCCGGCATCGGCGCAAGCCTGAGCGAACTCCTCGTTCTCGCTGAGAAAGCCGTAGCCGGGATGAATCGCCTGTGCCCCGGTGGCAAGCGCCGCCTCAACGATGCGCTGCCACTGCAGATAGCTCTCACGCGGCGGACTGGCGCCGATGTAGATCGCCTCGTCGCATGCGGCCACATGTTTGGCCCGCGCATCGGCCTCAGAATAAACCGCCACCGTCTGCACACCGAGGCGGCGGGCTGTGGCCGCCACCCGGCAGGCGATCTCGCCGCGATTGGCAATCAGGATTTTCTTGAACATAGGTTCCTCTCAGACCTGCCAGTTTGGTGCACGCTTATTCAGGAAAGACTGCACCCCTTCCCGGCCTTCGGGGCTGGCACGCAAATCGGCGATACGCCGCGCGGTTTCCGCACGCAGGCTTTCGGTAAGGGGCTGGCCAGCCACATCGCGCACCAATTGCTTGCAGGCCTTGACCGCGGCCGGTCCGTTGGCCACCAGGGCGTCTATGAGCTCCGTGATCTGCGCATCCAAGGCCTCAGGCTCGCAGAGCTGGTGCACCAAACCCAAGCGGTGGGCCTGCTCGGCGCTGAAGCGTTCGGCAGTCACAAAATAGCGGCGCGAGGCCTGCACGCCCAGCGCGCGCACCACATAGGGGCTGATCGTGGCCGGCAGCAGCCCCAATCTCGCTTCGGACAAACAAAAGGTGGCCTGCCTGGAGGCCACCACCACATCGCACACACTGGCCAGCCCCATACCGCCAGCGTAGCAATCGCCCTGCACACGCCCGACCAGCGGGACCGGACACTGATCGAGCGTCCAGAGCATATCGGCCAGGCGCTGCGCGTCCTGGCGGTTTTGCTCCCAGCTGTAGTCGGCCATGGCACGCATCCAGTTGAGGTCTGCACCGGCACAGAAGGCCTTGCCCCGGGCAGCAAGCAACACCACACGCAGTTCAGTATCGGCGGCCAAGGCGACAAAGGCGCGCTTGAGATCAGCGATGACGGTGTCGTTGAAGGCATTGCGCACCTCGGGACGGTTGAGCCAGACCTCGGCCACCTGGGGCCGTGGACGCAGAACTTCGATCGCATCAGACATGGAGCATCCTTAGGGGAGGGAGAACTGGGTCGGGGCCACCGCAGGATCAGTAGCGCTTGGCCACTTCCTCAAGCATGACTTCGGTGGCGCCCCCACCGATGGCCAGCACGCGGGCATCGCGCCAGAGACGCTCGACCGCGGTCTCGCGGATGAAACCCATGCCCCCGTGAAACTGCTGGCAGTTCTGCACCACTTCATTGACCAGCTCGCCGGTCAGGGCCTTGAGCATGGACACTTCCTGGACGATGTCGTGGCCCTGTGTGACCGACCAGGCGCAGTGGTACATGAACTGCCGCGCCGCACGGGTTTTGGCATCGAGCATGGACAGGCGCTGCCGTATCGTCTGCTGATCCCACAAGGTGCCGCCAAAGGCCTGTCGCTGGCGCACATGGTCCAGGGTCAGCCGCAAGGCCTGCTGGCAGTGACCCACGGCCATCGCACCCAGAGCAATGCGCTCGGTCTGGAAGTTCTGCATGACCGAATAAAAACCCTTGTGCTCCTGACCGAGCAGGTTGGCCGCGGGGATTCGAACCGCATCAAACACCAGTTCAGCCGTGTCGGAGGACAGCCAGCCGGTTTTCTTGAGCGCGCGGCCGACCGTGAAGCCGGGGGTGCCTTTGTCGACGATAAAAATCGACATGTCACGCTTGCCAGGACCGGTCTTGGCGGCGACAAAGTAGACATCGGCATGCACCCCATTGGTGATGAACATCTTGGTGCCGCTGATCACCCATTCATCGCCTTCGCGGCGGGCCTGGGTTCGTATGCCGGCCACATCCGATCCAGCACCGGGCTCGGTAATGGCCACTGCAGTGATGCAGTCGCCCGCGGTAATGCGCGGCATATAGCGCGCTTTTTGTTCGGGCGAACCCGCATGGTGCAGGTGCGGACTGGCCATGTCCGTGTGCACCAGCACGGTGATGATGAAACCTGCAAAAGTGGACTGTGACAGGGCTTCTGCAAACACCAGGTTGGTGAGCGCGTCAGCCTCACCGCCGCCGTATTGGGCCTCGTACATCAGGCCCAAGAGGCCGGCGCGGCCCATGCGCTGCAGCACCTCGCGCGGCACACAGCCCTGATCTTCCCAAGCCTGGGCATGAGGCTCGACCTCGCGCGCGATGAAGCGGGCCACCTGCTCGCGCAGCAGGGCGTGTTCGGGGGTGTCATAGAGGGTGGGCTGCATACCTGTCCAGGGTCAAAAGGGTCGAGGAAGGGGTGCGCATGCTGTGCGGGAGGGAGCTCAGGCCAGGCACAGCTTGCATTACATGCGAAAGACGCCAAACCTGGGTTCGCCGATGGGCGCATTGAGCGCGGCTGACAAGCCCAGGGCCAGCATACGCCGGGTATCGGCTGGGTCGATCACCCCATCGTCCCACAAGCGGGCGCTGGAGTAATAAGGGTGCGACTGATGCGCAAACTGATCGAGGATGGGTTGCTTGATCGCCTGCTCCTGCTCGGCGCTGAGCGTGCCGCCCTTGGCCTCCACCGCGTCGCGCTTGACGGTGGCCAATACGCCGGCCGCCTGCTCGCCACCCATGACGCAAATGCGGGCATTGGGCCACATCCAGAGAAAGCGGGGTGAATAGGCGCGCCCGCACATGCCGTAGTTGCCCGCACCGTAGCTGCCGCCGATGATGATGGTGAACTTGGGCACGCTGGCAGTGGCTACTGCCGTCACCATCTTGGCGCCGTGGCGCGCAATGCCTTCGTTCTCGTACTTGCGGCCCACCATGAAACCAGTGATGTTCTGCAGAAAAACCAGAGGCGTCTTGCGCTGGCAGCACAGCTCAATGAAGTGCGCGCCCTTCTGCGCCGATTCTGAAAACAGGACTCCGTTATTGGCAATGATGCCCACCGGCATACCCTCGATATGGGCGAAGCCGCAGACCAGGGTGGAGCCGAAGCGGGCCTTGAACTCGTGCAGCTCGCTGCCATCGACGATACGGGCAATGACCTCCCGCACATCGTAGGGTTTGCGGGTGTCAGAGGGGATCACTCCATAGAGCTCACTGGCCGCATACAAGGGAGGTAGCGCGGGACGCAGTTGCACAGACGCAGCCTTGCGGCGCTGCAGCGTGGCCACAGCCCGGCGCGCCAGGGCCAGCGCATGGGCATCGTTTTCCGCCAGATGATCGGCCACACCCGATAAGCGCGTGTGCACATCTCCGCCACCCAAGTCCTCGGCACTAACAACCTCGCCAATTGCCGCCTTGACCAAGGGCGGCCCCCCCAGAAAAATGGTGCCCTGCTTGCGTACGATGATGGTTTCGTCGCTCATGGCAGGCACATAAGCGCCACCGGCGGTGCATGAGCCCATCACCACCGCAATTTGTGCGATGCCCTGCGCGCTCATGTTGGCCTGGTTGTAGAAGATGCGGCCAAAGTGTTCGCGGTCGGGGAAAACCTCGTCCTGGTTGGGCAGATTAGCCCCGCCTGAATCGACCAGATAAACACAGGGCAGATGATTTTGCTGGGCAATCTCCTGGGCCCGCAAATGCTTCTTGACCGTCATGGGATAGTAGGTGCCTCCCTTGACCGTGGCATCGTTGCAAACGATCATGCAGTCGATCCCCTCGATGCGACCGATGCCCGCAATCAAGCCGGCGCAGGGCGCATCGCCGTTGTACATGGCATGTGCAGCCAGAGGCGCGAGTTCAAGGAATGGCGTGCCCGGATCGAGCAGCATTTGCACACGCTCGCGTGGCAGCAACTTGCCCCGCGCGGTGTGCTTGTCGCGGGCGAGCGGTCCACCGCCCTCGGCGGCAACAGCGATCTGGGCCTGCAGGTCCGCGACAGCGGCCTGCATCTGCTCGGCATAGGCTTTGAATTCGGCCGAACGGGCATTGATTCGGGTCTGTAGGACGGACATGCGCAGCAAGCTCCCGGCGCGGCGGCAGCGCCCGCGCGTTTGTGAACAGAGCCTGGACCGGCCCCCGGGCCAAGCATAAGTCAGCCGAGGCGATTTCGGGCCGGGCAGAGGTGATAAATCGTGCCAATCTACCCTCAAAATGACTGGCCTGGCCGGTTTTGCGGCACACTACGGCACCATGGCCCGCCACCCCAGCGCCCCCGCCGTTCCGGAGCGACCCTCCTCCGCTGTGACGCCGCTGGCGCTGGTGCGGCCCATCCTGCGGGCTTACGAGGCGCGCGGCCTGAGTCCAGCCGCCGCCCTGAGGTCGGCACAAATCGAGCCATCCATTCTCAAAAATCGGCAGGGCCGAATCGATGCCCTGCAGATGGAGCGGATCTCTGCGCACGCGATGCAAGAGCTGGACGACGAATCGCTGGGCTGGAGCCGTCGGCGCTTGCCCTGGGGCAGCTACGGCTTGCTGATCCGTGCCAGCCTGAGCGCGCCCACCCTGGGCGTGGCCCTCAAGCGCTGGTGCCGCCATCACGGCCTGATCTGTGACAGCGTCCGTCTCCATATTGAGAGCCAAGGTGCCTGCGCCGTGCTGACCGAGCAGCATCCCATGGGTGAGCTGCGCGAGTTTTGCATGGTGTCGCTGCTGCGCAATCTGCATGGCGTGGCCTGCTGGCTGATCGACTCGCGCCTGGCCTTGCGGCGCAGCGAGTTTCCGTACCCGCAACCGCCGCATGCCGACATCTATCCGCTGATGTTTCCGGGACCGGTGCGCTTTGGTGTGTCTGCCAATGGCACACAGGCGCGCCTGTGGTTCGACCCGAGCTATCTGGATCTGCCCATCCGACGCGATGAAAAGGCACTGAGCCAAATGCTGCAACGCGCGCTGCCCGTGCAGGTGCTGCCCTATCGACGCGACCGCCTGCTACCACGCCAGGTTCGCCAGACCCTGCTTGACCAGCCGCAATTCAACCGAAACGCCAGCGCCGTGGCGCAGGCGCTGGGCCTGTCGGTGCGCAGCCTGCACCGGCAACTGCGCGAGGAAGGCACCAGCCTGCAAACCCTCAAAAACGAAGCGAGGCTGGACCGGGCTCGCGAGAAACTGGCGCGCGGTCGTCAACCCATCAAACAAGTGGCACAGGACCTCGGGTTCGCGAGCGAGAAAAGCTTCATTCGGGCCTTCAAGAGCTGGACCGGCCAGACGCCGGCAGCCTGGCGTGCCGCGGCTTAAAGGCCGCCCCCCTGCCCATCTCGTCCCGGGGCTGAGTCAGCAGAGCTCTAGTGTGAGCCGGGTGGCCCCTGGGGGCTAGATCAGCGCCTGGCGCAACGCGTGCATGGTCTCGAAGATTTGCGCGGCGCCGGCTTGCTGCGCGGCATCTCATGGCCACTGAAAATACGGCCGCTAAAAAAATCGATCAGGCCCACGCGGCCCAGCATCATCTCCACCTTGTGGCGGTCGGCCCCTGAAGCCACGGCCATGCGTTGACCGTAGACGGTCTGCGCCTGTCCGAGCAGCTCGCGCGCACCGTCGATGGCCCGTATATCCTGGGCCAGCGCCGCATTGCGCCGCGCATAAAAGGACTGCAGCCAGCCCTCGGTCAAGTCCCAGCCGGTGTGCTCGCGTACCAAGTCCGCCCGATTGCGCACCGTGTGTCCGACAAAGTGCCCCATACACTGAGCCAGCGTCAGACGCCAGCCCTTTTCTTCCAGCATGTCACGCAAGACGCCGCAGGTGATGGCCTCGCTATCGACCAACACGCCATCGCAATCGAACAGCAGAGCTTCAAAACGCATCCGGCCATTGTAGGAAGCGCCGCTATCGGACCACCGACAGCCAGAAATCGACCACCCAGTGCCAGATCCAGCCGCCGGCCAGAATCAAGGCGGTCAGGCCAGCCAGCCCAAGCAGCAGAGAAAACACCAGCATCAGACCATCGCGGGTGAGCAGACCCAGACCCAGCATCAGCAAACTGACCGCCGGGAACAGATTGCCGAAGGGAATCGGCAGAAAAATAATCAAGGCCATCAGAGCCACCCACAGGCTCCAGAAGCCGCGCAGGCGGCTTGCGAAAAGTGGTGCCCACCGTGGCCGTAGCCAGCGTCTGGCGAACAGATACATCCAGGCCAGCCAGCGCAGGCAGCGGCTGGCTGCCCGAGGCGCGATCTGGATAAAGTCCAGGCGCTCGAGGCCCTGGAGGGTCTCACGACGGCGCAGCCAACGCCAGGCCCAGACCATGATCGCCAGACTAAAAAGCATACCGGCACCAGCCACGGGAATGGTGGTGACCAGCGCCAAAACAATCAGCAGCACCGGCATAGTGGCCCCGCCATGAAGATCGAGCAACTGCTGTAAGGTCAGAGAGTCGGCCGGTCTGCCGCGCTCCAGATCGGAGCGACGACGCCTGGCCTCGCGCACGAAGCGGCGTATAAAGGCCGAGTCAATGACGCCGCGTAAGCGGGCCGACGATGAAAAATGCATAAGGCGCGCGGAGTCTTCGCCATCAAGCCTTGCGCGACGAACTTTCTTTCTTGTGCTCTTCCAGGCTCACCACCGGCGCCCCAGCCTGCTTCCAGGCCGCAAAACCGCCGTCGATATGCGCCACATTACGCATGCCCATATCCTCCAGGGTCTTGGCCGCTAAGGCACTGCGCCAGCCGGCCCCACAAAACAAAACAAACTGCCGACTCTCGTCGGCAAACACCGGCTTGTGATAAGGCGATGCCGGATCGACCCAGAACTCGAGCATGCCGCGCGGGGCCAACAGGGCGCCAGGAACTGTGCCCTCACGCTCGAGCTCCCTTACATCGCGGATGTCGACGATTTGCACCTGACCCTGGCCGAGTCGATCGCGTACCTGCTCGACGCTATAGGTGGTGACCTGCGCCATGGCCTCATCGACCAGCTGGCGGTATCCCTTGGTAATCGGCATACCTGTCTCCTTGAAAAATCACTTGCGCCAAAACTGGCCCGTCAGCAGTACCAGAACCGAGAGCAGCTCCAGCCGTCCGAGCAGCATGGCAAAGGAAAGCACCCAAGTCTGGAAGACGCTCAGGCCGCCAAAGTTGCCCGTCGGCCCCACCTGGCCCAGGCCCGGGCCGATATTGTTGACAGTGGCGACCACCGCCGAAAAAGCGGTCACCACATCCATTCCGGAAAACAACAGCAACATGCTCAAGCCCACCGTTACCGCGCCGTAGATCAGCATGAAACCCAGCACCGCCGTCATGATGGGCATCGGTACCACCGAGCCCCCCAGGGTGACCGGATTGACCACCCGCGGATGGATGATGCGCACCAACTCGCGCCGGGCCTGCTTCACCAGCAAAATCATGCGCACCATCTTGATCCCACCGCCGGTGGACCCGGCGCAGGAAGCAAAGCAGCCTAGAAAAAGCAGCAGCACCGGCGCAAAAACCGGCCACTGCGAGTAGTCGGTCGCGGCGTAACCGGTGGTGGTGGCCAGCGACACCACATGAAAAGCGCTGACCCGCAGGGCCTCAAGCCCGTCGTCGTACACGCCCTGCACCCAAAGCAGCAAGGTCACCACCGCAGTGGAGGCAGCCATCACCGCCAGGTAGACACGGATCTCGCGATCTGCGCTGATGGACCGCAGAGAGCGGCTGCGCAGCACCATGAAGTAGCGCAAGAAGCTGATGCCAGCCAGCGTCATGAACACGATGGCCACCGACTCAACGGCCGGCGAAGCAAAATGCCCCAGGCTCGCGTCGTAGGACGAAAAACCGCCCAAACCCATGGTAGTGCACATGTGCATGAAGGCGTCAGCCCAGCTCATGCCGGCCCAGCGATAGGCCAGGAAGCAGGCCAGAGAAAACAGGAAATACACGCCCCACAATCCACGGGCCGTTTCGGCAATGCGGGGCGTGAATTTGGCATCCTTCATGGGGCCCGGGGTTTCGGCGCGGTAGAGCTGCATACCCCCCAAACCGAGCAGCGGCAACACGGCCACCACCAGCAGCATGATGCCCAGACCCCCGATGAGCTGCAGAAAACAGCGCCAGACATTGACCGACACCGGCAGCGCATCGAGCCCCGAGAGAGCGGTAGCGCCGGTGGCGGTCAGGGCGCTCATGGCCTCAAAGTACGCTTTGGTCCAAGTGATGTCGGGGACGCTGAACATCAGAGGCAGGGCCGAGTAGGCAGGCAAGACCAGCCAGACCAGATTGACCAGTAAGAAACCATCGCGCGCGAGCAATTCGCGGCGATGCCGTCGGGTGAGCCACCACAGCAGCAGTCCGCTGAGAAAGGTGAAAGCAAAACCGCCTTCCCAGACAAGCAGGTCAAAGCTGTCGTCCTCGAACCAGGCCCACACGATGGGCACGACAAAGGCAAAGGAGAACGCCACAATGATGCGGGACATCGGGGCGAGAACGGGCAGAAAAGCGCGCAGCATCAGCCGAAAAAGGTGGCCTTGACCTGAAACAGCTTCTCCACCTCGCGCACCATGCGCTTGCTGGGGATGAAGATGATGATGTGGTCATCGGTCTCGACCAGGGTGTCATGATGCGGCATCAGCACCTGCGACTGCGCTCCTTGCTGCCGCACGATGGCGCCGATGCGGGCGCCTTGAGGCAAAACAATTTCCTGCACACGACGGCCAACCAGGCGCGAGGTTTGGGCATCGCCACGCGCCACGCCTTCAAGCGCCTCGGCCGCGCCGCGTCGCAGGCTGTGCACCGCGACTACATCACCTCGACGCACATGGGCCAACAATTCACCAATAACTGTCTGAGCCGGCGAGATGGCAATGTCGATGGTGCCGCCCTGCATCATGTCGGCATAGGCGCGGCGGTTGATAAGGGCCATGACCCGCCGCGCCCCCAAGCGCTTGGCCAGCATGGCCGACATGATGTTGTCCTCGTCGTCGCTGGTCAAGGCCAAAAACAGATCCATTTCGCCAACATGCTCCTCGACCAGCAGGTCCTCATCGGCACCATTGCCTTGCAAGACCAGCATGCTCGAGGGCAACTGGCTGGCCAGGTACTGACAGCGCTGCGCATCGCGCTCAATCAGCTTGACCTCGCACTGACCGATCAGGCTGCGGGCCAGGCGCAGGCCCACCTTGCCGCCACCGGCGATCATCAGACGCTGCACCGGTTTGTCGCGTCGGTGCAGGGCGGCGAGCACCTGGCGAATCTTGTCGGAGTCGGCGAGCACGAATACCTCGTCGCCAACCGCAATCCGCGTGGCGGCAGTGGCCTCCACCTCGGCATCGAAGCGGTAGAGGGCCACCACCCGCATCTGGGCGTCGGGCAAGAGGGTGCGGAACTCGCCGATGGTGTGCCCGACCAGCGAACTGCCCTCAATGGCACGCACCACAATCAGGCTAGCCTGCCCATCGGCAAAGCGCAGCACCTGCAAAGCTTCAGGGTAATCAATGAGCTGGTGGATGTAATTCATCACCGACTCTTCCGGGCAGATCACATGATCGACCGCAAAACCGCTTTTGCCCAGCAGCTCATCCCCCTCCTTAAAATCGGGCGAACGCAGGCGTGCCACAGTGGTGGGCACATTAAAGACATCGTGCGCAATCTTGCAGACGGCCAGATTGGACTCGTCAAGTGCTGCACAGGCAATAAGCATATCGGCGTCTTGTGCCCCCGCCTCCCTCAACACCGAGGGCTGCACGCCATTGCCAACCACGCCCCGTAGGTCCAGGCGCTCTTCCAGCAGACGCAGTCGCGTCGGGTCCTGATCGATAACAGTGATGTCGTTACGCTCGGAGACCAGGCTTTCGGCCACACTCTCACCCACACGCCCAGCCCCCAGAATAATGATGTTCATGGCAATGAAATCATACGTTGAGGCCGCCTGGAGCGCCGCCGCGTTCCTCAGAGGGCGCGCTGGATGATGATTTTCTGAATATCGCTGGTGCGCTCGTAGATCTGGCAGACACGCACATCCCGGTAGATGCGCTCGACCGGAAAATCGCTGACATAGCCGTAGCCCCCCAGCGTCTGCAGGGCAGCGCTACAGACCCGCTCGGACATCTCGCTGGCAAAGAGTTTGGCCATCGCCGCTTCCTTCAGACAGGGTTGGTTGGCATCGCGCAGGCTGGCCGCATGCCAGATCAGCTGCCGCGCCGCCTCAAGTTCGGTGGCGCACTGCGCCAGCCTGAAGCCCACCGCTTGATGCTCAATCAGGGCTGCGCCGAAGCTCTCGCGCTGCCTGGCATAGTCGACGGCCACCTCCAGCGCGCTGCGGGCCATGCCCACACTCTGCGCGGCAATACCGATGCGACCGCCCTCCAGCGCCGACAGGGCGATCTTGTAGCCCTCGCCCTCGGCACCGATCAGGTGGTCGGCCGGGATCGCGCAATCGTCCAACTGGATCTGCGCGGTGTCGCTGGAACGCTGGCCGAGCTTGTCTTCGAGACGGGCGACCCGGTAGCCCGGTGTGACAGTAGGCACGATAAAAGCGCTCATGCCTTTTTTGCCAGCCCCTTTGTCGGTGACTGCAATGACGATGGCCAACTGGGCGTTCTTGCCGCTGGTGATGAATTGCTTGACGCCATTGATCACATAGGTGTCGCCCCTGCGCACGGCCGTGCTGCGCAGGGCCGAGGCATCGGAGCCCACATGCGGCTCGGTCAGGCAAAAAGCGCCGAGCATCTCACCGCGGGCCAGGGCAGTGAGCCATCGGCGCTGCTGCTCGGCGCTGCCGTAGCGCAGCAAGATGGCATTGACCGGGCAGTTGGTCACACTGATAGCCGTGCTGGTGCCGCCATCACCAGCAGCGATTTCCTCGAGCACCACCGCCAAACTGAGATAGTCCAGGCCGGCGCCGCCCAGTGATTCGGGCACGCAAATACCATACGCGCCGAGCTGCGCGAGCCCTCGATGCACATCTTTGGGGAAGTGGTGGGTCTTGTCCCATTCGGCCGCCTTGGGCCAAAGCTCGCGCTGAGCGAAGTCGCGCATGGCATCACGCACCATGGTTTGGTCGGCATTGAGCAGCATAAAACCCTCCTGACGCTATCTCAGCACAGTTCCAGCGTCACCGCCGTAGCTTCGCCGCCACCAATGCACAGCGAGGCCAGGCCGCGCTTGAGGCCGCGGCCCTGTAGGGCATGGATGAGGGTCACCATGATGCGCGCGCCCGAGGCACCGATCGGGTGTCCCAGTGCGCAGGCACCGCCGTTGACATTAACGATCTCATGCGCGACCTGCAAGTCGTGCATTAGCGCCATGGGCACGACGGCAAAAGCCTCGTTGACTTCCCAGAGGTCGACATCGGCGACCTTCCAGCCGGCCTTTGCAAGCGCCTTGCGGCTCGCCTCCACAGGGGCCGTGGTAAACCACTCGGGCGCCTGGGCGTGCGTGGCGTGGCTGACGATGCGGGCCAAGGTCTTGCAGCCAAGGCGGGTCGCAGTACTCTGGCGCATCATCACCAGCGCCGCTGCGCCATCGTTGATGGAAGAGCTGGCAGCTGCGGTAATGGTGCCGTCCTTCTTGAAGGCAGGCTTGAGCGTGGGGATCTTGTCCAGCTTGATCTTGCCTGGCCCCTCGTCGATACAAACGACCGTCTCTGCGGCGCGGGTTTTGACGGTCACCGGCGCGATCTCCTGGACAAAGGCACCGCTGGCAATAGCGTGTTGCGCGCGTTGCACCGAGGCCATCGCAAAGGCGTCCTGCTGCTCGCGCGTGAAGTTATAACGGGCCGCGCAGTCT
>VGHR01000077.1 GCA_016868205.1 Betaproteobacteria bacterium | reverse complement strand
ACGGACTGGGAAGACCTTCCAGGAGCTATACACCGGCGCGGCTTCGGCTGTATCTAAGACGCCAGTCGAGGCAGGCTTGACCCCATTGCCCATGGACGGGCGGAGTCCGCGGGGTTTCCGGGTGGATGATGAATTACTGCCGGTTTTCGAACGGGTAAAGCGTGGTCTTACCTCGAAGCGAAAGACGAAGCTCTTCCATGTGGCCGTTGCAGACTTATTAGCTCGCGTGGACGAGTCGGTTATTTACGAAGTGGGGGATCGCGTTGGAGATGGACTGCCTCTCCACTACATACAAACGTATGTCAGTGACCAAGGCATGCTCGAGATGCTGGGGATTGGGGAGGATGAACTCAAGCGGGCCACCTGTCCTTGCCGGCGGATCCCAGACCGATCGGCGATGCGCTGGTCAGCGCATCCCCGGAAGGCTGCGCCCCTCTCGTCGGCACGCGGTATTCAAGCCAGCCTGAACACCACGTCCTGCGCCCCTTCCCAGAGCACCTTGCGGCCGATCTCGGGCAGATGCTCGCGGCCATCGACCACGGTCAAAAAGTGGTTGCCCGCCAGTTGTCCGAGTTTGCTGGAGAAGCTGCAGGGGCCATAGGCCATGATGATCTCGGTCTCGCTGTAGCCGCCGGGGTAGAAAAGAATGTCCCCCACCGAGGGATGGCTGGTGGCATTTTCAAAACCGACGCCCAGCGACCAGTCGCCCAGCGGCACCCAGACGCCTTCGCCGCTCCAGCGCACATGGATGAATTTTTGCGGGTAGGGCAGGAGCTTGAGAAAGGCCGCCACGGTTTGGGGCGCTTGCGGGTGGGCGCGGGCCACCAGGCGGTGTCCCGCCACCTCGATGGAAATCAGGGAATTCATGGGGTCAGTCCGGGTGCGAGGGTTCAGGGCTGCCAGGGCTCAGGCCATGGCCATTTCGGATTTGCGCTGGCTCCAGCCTGTCATGCGCTGCTCGACGAACGAGGACACCGCATACAGGCTAATGCCCAGACCAGCCAGAATGAACAGGCCAGCGAAGACCATGGGCACATCGAAGTTGCCGCTGGCGATCATCATCACATTTCCGATGCCGCGGTTGGCTGCCACCGTCTCCGACAGCACCGTGCCCACGAAGGCCAGGGTGATGGCAATCTTGAGCGAGGCGAACAGATACGGCAGGGCGCGCGGCAGGCCCACATTCCACAGCAGGTCGCGCTTGCTGGCCCCCAGAACCTTGAGCACGTCTTCCAGCTCCGGCTCGGTCGAGGCCAGACCGGTCGCCACGTTAACCACCACCGGAAAGATGCTGATCACCGCCGAGGTCAGGATGGCCGGCACCGTGCCCGCGCCAAACCAGACCACGAAAATCGGCACCACTGCGACCTTGGGGATGCTGGAAAAGCCCACCAGCAAAGGGTAAGCCACGTTGTAGGCCAATTTGGACGAGCCGATCAGCATGCCCAGCACAATGCCCACCGCCACGCCGATGCCAAAACCAACCAAGGTGGTGTAGAGCGTTTGCGCGGTATGGGGCCACAGCAGCGGCATCTTGGTCACCAGGACGGTGATGATCTGGCTGGGCTTGGGCAGGATGAGGCTGGAGACATTAAAGGCGATGCAGGCGAGCTCCCACAGACCGAAAAAGCCGATCAGGGTCAGCAGGCTCAGCAGGTTTTGCCGGGTTGCGGGCGAGAGCGCGTTCATGCGGGGACTGCTTCTGATCGAGCATGGGCGATGCGCATGCGCAGTTGCTGGACCAGTTCGCTGCATTCAGGCGCGTAGCTCATGGTCACCGTACGCGGTCGCTCGAAAGGCACCGGGCAGTCTTCAATGATGCGGCCGGGACGCGAGGACATCACGCAGATGCGGGTGCCCAGATAGGCCGACTCGCGTAAGTCGTGGGTGACCAATAGCACGGTGGGCCGGGTCTTGATCCAGAGCTCCTGCATGATGGCCCAGAGCTCCTCGCGGGTGAATTGGTCGAGCGCGCCAAAGGGCTCATCGAGCAGCAGCAGTTGCGGCTCGTGAATCAGCGCACGGCACAAAGAGGCCCGCTGCAGCATGCCTCCCGAAAGCTGCCAGGGCCGCTTGTCGGCAAAGCCCTTGAGGCCGACCTGGGCCAGCAAGGCGTCGGCGCGATCGGCAAACTCGCCCTTCTTTTTGCGGGCGTAATCCTGCCTGAAAGGCTCGACGATTTTGAGCGGAATCATCACGTTCTCACGGATGCTCAGCCAGGGCAGCAGGGTGGGGTTCTGGAAGGCCAGGCCCAGCCGAATCCCTGAGGCAAAGGCATCGCGCTGACCGGCTGCGCCGACCTCGCGACCGCCCACCACCACGCCGCCGGCGCTCGGCCGCAAGAGGCCAGCCACCAGCTTGAGGATGGTGGACTTGCCGCAGCCGCTGGGGCCCACCAGGGCCACAAAGTCTCCCCGGGCAATGCTCAAGTCCGTGCTCTCCAGGGCCACCGTGCCGTTAGAGTACTGCAGACGCACGCCTGAGAGTTCAATCAGCGGCGTACTCATGGGTGACTCTCATGCGCGCTGGCCTTGATGATGGCCCGGCTGTAATGCGCGGTATTGCGCGGCTTGGGGGTCGGCATTTTCTGAATCGGCTTGATGCTGCGGCCCCAGCCGGCCGCGTCGCTGACCAGCTGGCCGTCGCGCATGACGAAGCGGCCGCGCAGCAGGGTGTGGATCGGATAGCCCTGCACGCTGCGCCCATGCCAGGGTGAGATCTTGCTGATGCTCTGTAGGCGGCCCTGCGACAGGGTACCCGTGCGGGCCATGTCAACAAATGCGATGTCGGCATGCGCGCCGACGGCAATCACGCCCTTAGTGCCGTACAGGCCCCAGGCCTTGGCCGGATTGACCGAGCTCCACTTGACGTAGTCCATCAGGCTGGCGCGGCCCTTGTTGATTTCGGTGAGCATCAGAGGCATTTGCGTTTCCACACCCGGAAAGCCGCAGTCGCATTCCCAGATGTTGGCGCGGGTTTTTTCCTCCGGTGTGTGCGGCGCGTGGTCAGTGGCGATCATGTCGAGCACACCCTCGCACAGGGCATCCCAAAGCGGCTGGTTGTGGCGCGGCTCGCGGATGGGGGGGTTGACCCGCATCACGCCGGCGAGTTTGCGCATGTGCTCGGTGTTGAGCAGCATGTACTGGGGACAGGTCTCCGCGGTCACATCAACCCCACGGGCCTTGGCCTGGCGCAGCAGAAACAGCGAGTCGGCCGCGCTGTGGTGGGCAATATGCACCCGCGCGCCGGTCCATTCGGCCAGGGTCAGCACCCGTCCAATGGCCTCGATCTCCGCCACCGCCGGTCGGGCGTCGAGGTGGGCCAGAGGGTCGATGCGGCCAGCCGCCTGCAATTGCGCCTGCCGGCGCGCCATGATGGACGAGTTCTCCGCATGCACCACCGTGCGTATGCCCAGCGGCGCCAGGATCTCGAAGCCTTCGAGCAGCGCGCCGTCGGTCGGCGCGGGCAGATTGCCGAAGGTATTGCCCACAAAGGCCTTGAAGCTGCTGACACCGCCATCGAGCAGCTGCTCAAGCTTGTCGATGGTGTCGTCTCCCAGCAGGCCGTGGATACCAAAGTCCACATAGGACGACTCGGCGGCCGTGAGCTTGAGCGCCAGGGCCTCCAGCGTACCGGTGGGCGGGTTGGTATTGGGCATCTCAAAGACGGTGGTCACCCCGCCGCAAGCGGCAGCGGCCGAGCCGGTCTTCCAGGTTTCCTTGCGCGGATAGCCCGGGTCGCGGAAATGCACATGGCTGTCGATGGCGCCGGGCAGCAGGTAAAGCCCATCGGCGCGCATCTCCTGGCGTGCCGGCGGCATGCAGTCGTCATGGCCGACCACCACAATCTGTTCGCCAGCAATGGCGACGCTGGCCGGGATGATCTGCTCGGGCGAGACCACCTGGCCGCCGCGGATGACGAGGTCAACTTCTTTGGGTGCGTGTGTCATGGAATCTTTCAGAGCATGGCCCAGCCGCCATCGACGGGCAGGTCGACACCGGTGATCTGACGGGAGACGTCGCTGGCCAAAAACAGACAGGCGTGGGCGACATCGGTATCGGTGGAGACGCGGCGCAGGGCGTAGTCGGCGGCGTGGCGGGTCATCGCCTCTTCCAGGGTGATGCCCAGCTTTTGCGCCATGTTGGCGCACACCTTCTCGCGAAAGCGTGGGCCATCGACCATGCCGGGGGCGACGCAGTTGATATTGATGTTGTGCGGACCAGCCTCGAGCGCAAAGCTTTTGGTGATGCCGCGCAAGCCCCATTTGGAGGCCGAGTAGGCCATGCGGCCGGCGCGCCCGCGCATGCCGAAGGTGCCACCCACATTCACCACCTTGCCATAGCGCTGGGCGATCATGCTGGGCAATACCGCATGCATGGTATTGAAGCAGCCGGTCATATTGAGCTCGACGATCTCCTGAAACTCGGCATGGCTGGTCTCCCAGCCGGTCTTGCCGATCGGCCCGGAGCCGCCGGCCACATTGACCAGCACGTCAATGCGGCCGTAGGCGGTCAGCGCCGCCTGAGCCATGGCCTCGGTCTGGCTGGGGTCGGTCAGGTCGCAGCGCAGCACCTGCGTGGCCACGCCCATCGCACGGGTCCTGTCGGCCACGGCATCAATGGCGGCGGTGTCGCGGCCGGTCAGCACCAGCTTGGCACCTTGCTCTGCAAAGGCCAGGCTGATGGCCTGGCCCATGCCTTTGGCCGGGCCGGTGATGACGACGACTTTGTCTTTGAGATCGAGCTTCATGGTGGGGTCAGGACGTGCGCATCAGAACTTGGAGGCGCGCTCGGCGCGGGCGGGCAGGAAAGAGCGGTCAAAGATCTCGTTGTTGGCCGGTGTGCGAGGCAGCTGCGCCGACTCGACCACGATGGCAATCGCGCGCTTGAGACGGTTGTCGTCCACATCGCCCAGTCCGATGCGGGCGATTTCCGGGTGGCTCATTTCCTGAGCCACGGTGGCCATCAGGCGTTCCTTTTCGACGGCCCGGTTGAGCAGCGGCTCGCGCTTCATGACCGCGTCCATGCCGGCCTCCGGGTTGGCCAGCACGTCATTGATGCCCCGATTCAGCGCCTTGAGAAAGCCGCGCACCGCCTGCGGGTTGTCGCGGGCGAAGCTGCGCGAGAACATGATGGTGTTCGAGTACAGGTCCATGCCGTGGTCTGCATACTTGATGAAGCGCAGCTGCTTTTCGGGGTCGACGCCGGTGAGCTTGGCACTGAACCAGATGGTGTTGATGAAGCCAAAGGCCGCATCGACCTGGCCGCGCATGAGCATCTGCTCACGCAGATTGGGCGCCATGTTGGTGATGTTGACCTTGGCGACGTCGACCTTGGCGGCCTTGGCGAAGGCCGGAAAGAGCTTGAGCGCGCCGTCATTGCCCGGCCCGCCGATAGTCTTGCCTTCCAAGTCCTTGGGCGTGCGGATCGGGCTGTCGGCCTTGACCACGATGGTGAAGGGCGGTGTGTTGTAGAGCATGGAAACGGCAATCGGCGCTTCGTTGCCCCGCTTGGCGGCCAGGTCAATCAGCGCGTTGATGTCACCAAAGCCAGCGGTGTAGGCGCCGGTGGCGACCTTGCCGATCGGCGCCGCCGAGCCTTCGCCCTGGTCGATTTCCACATCCAGGCCTTCGGCCTTGAAATAGCCCTTGTCCTGGGCCACAAAGAACCAGGCTTGCGGGCCCTGGTACTTCCAGTTCAGGACGAACTTGATTTTGGTTTGGGCCAGCGCTGCAGTGGGTAGCAGCAGGGCCGTCAGGCACAGGGTCCAGAGGGTGCGTTTCATGGTCAGGGTCTCCGTGGTGAGGGTTGGTACAAGAAAAGGTCAATGCAGGGCGAGGGGACCGGCCACCTGCACGCCGGCTTTGAACACCGCCAGTCGCGGTGATTGCTCAAGGATGGCTTGCGCCGCGCTGTGCGCGTCGATCACCATCAGGTCGGCGGCCAAACCGGGGGCCAGGCCATAGTTGTTCAGGCGCAGCATGCGCGCCGCATTGGTGGTGGCGGTGGCCCACAGCCGTTCCAGGCCGGCGTCGTTGAGGCTGAAGGTCAGCTGGGCCAGCAGCAGCAGGGCCTTGAGCGGATCGGCGTCACCAAAGCGCACAAAGGGGTCGCGCAGGTTATCGGTGCCGCAGGCGACGTTCACGCCGGCTTCCATCAATTCCATCACCCGCGTCAGGCGGATGCGGGTGGGCAGCACGCAGACGCTGATATCGGCCTCGCGCACCCGGTCGATGGTCTGCGCCGCCTGTGCATCGCTGACCTGGGCCAGCGAGGCAATGTGCGAGACGGCCACCCGCTCTTGCCAGCCTTGGGCGATGGCTTTTTCGGCGACATAGGGCAAGGTGAAGGCCTGAGGCACATCGGCGTTGTCCAGGTGGTAGTCGATGTCGCAGTCGTGGCGGGATGCCAGCTCAAAGGTCACATCGACCTGGTCTTGCGGGTTCGACGGCCAAAGCGCGCCATTGACATTGCCACCGATGACCTTGACGCCCCTCTCCAGTGACTGGGCAACGAACTGGCCGGCGCCGTCTTCCAGTGTGCCCGGGGTGTCAAACCAGCCCTCTTGCGGGAAGGCAATCAGTTGCAGATCGACCTGGGCGGCCATTTCCCGGCCGGCTTGCTGCAGGCCTTCGAGCGCCCTGAAGCCGGCTGATCGGTCAACCTCGCAGTTGCTGCGCGCCCGGACGGTGCCGTGCTGCACGCCCATGCGCAGAGCGCGCCGGCCGCGCTCGGCCACATCGGCCACGGTGAAGCCCGCCTTGATGGCGCGCACCGCACGGATGGCTTCATCGAGATGGCGGGCGGTACCCGCGCTGCGCTGACTGGTCAGGCATTTGTCCAGATGCAGGTGGGGATCGACAAAGGCCGGCGAGACCAGACGGCCGGCCGCATCCCAACTCGGCCCCAGGTCGTGCGCGCCGGCATCGTCCTGCGCCTGCACGCTGGCGATGAGCGCACCACTGATGCCGATGCGCCACAGGCCGTCGCGACCGGGCAGGCGGGCGTTACAGATGAACCAGGGCTCGGTCATGGTCGGCTCTCGGGCTCTGCTGCGCTGCTCAATTGCCCGGCAGCTTGACCATGCGGTCGGCCTTGGGCGGCAGGGCCGCGCGGCTGAACACTTCGCTGACGGCCGGCAGCCGCTGCAGGTTGTAGCTCTGGGCGATCTGCGCGATCGCGTTGCTCATGCGGGCGTCCTTGACGTCGCCCAGGCCCAGCTCGGCCGCTTCAGGCGTGAGCACGGAGCTCTTGAGCACGTAGGTCAGGCGGCGCTTTTCAATGTCCTTGTTGATCAAGGGCTCGTTGACCGCCAGGTTGTCGATGCAGGCGTCGATGCGGGCCACGCACTCTTTGAAGGCGGTGTTGATCGCCTTGACCAGGCTGCTGACGGCCTTGGGGTTGTCCTTGAGCAGCTTGTTGGACACCAGCACGCCGTTGCTGTAGAGGTCCAGGCCGTGGTCGTTATAGAAGATCCAGCGGATGTCCTTGTCGGGGTCCACGTTCTGCGACACCAGATTCATGTAGCTGGTGGCCGAGAACACGGCCGAGGCAGCAACCTGACCCTGCAGCATCATTTGCTCCTGCAGATTGGGCGCCATGTTGATCCAGTTGATCTTCTTCTCATCCAGACCGTTTTTCTTGGCCAGGGCCGGGAAGAGGGCCAGTGCCGCGCTGCCCGCCGGCGAGCCCAGGGTCTTGCCCTCCAGGTCTTTGAGCGATTTGATGTCACTGCCGGCCTTGGTGATGAGCGCGAAGGGGGCGCGGCTGTAGACCATGTAAACCATCACTGGCGCCTCGCCCGGCTTGAGCGAGGCGTTCTGGATGATGGCGTTCATGTCACCGATGCCCGCCTGGTAGCTGCCCGACATCACCCGCGTCACGGCAGCGGCCGAACCGTTGCCCTGGTCGATCTCCACATCCAGGCCTTCCGCCTTGAACAGACCCTTGTCCTTGGCCCAGTAGAACCAGGCGTGCACGCCCTGAATCTTCCAGTCCAGGGTGAACTTGATCTTGGTCGGTGCTTGGGCCGACGCGCTGGCACAGGCCAGGCTCAGGGCGGTGCCTGCAGTGCACAGGCTCAGCAGGCGGCGCAGCGGAAGCAAAGAGGATGAGGCGGTCATGGGCGAGCTCCTTTGGGGGTCAATGAAACGGCGAGGGCCTGGGCGCTGGCGACAAAGCCATGCAGCTTTTCGATCAGGAACAAGATGGCCCGGCTGACGTAGGCTGGCGATGGGGTGGAGCAGGCGTCTTCGAGCAGGACGCAGTCGTAGCCGAGAAAGCCCGCATCCTGCAGGCTCGAGAAGACGCAGCGGTCGGTGTTGATGCCGGAAAAAAGCAAGGTGCTGATGCCTTGCTTGCGCAGCAGGCTGTCGAGCTCGTTGTCGTGAAAGCCACTGAGGCGATGCTTGAAGACCGTGATGTCTTCAGCGGCCACCGGCAGATCGTCAACCACCTGCGCGCCCCAGTGCCCCGGCACCAGACTGGGGCCACGGTCCAGCGGGGAAGACTCGGCATAACCGACGCCGCTGAGCCCACCCTGTGCATCGACCTTGGCCTTAAACAGCACAGCCTCGGGCAGATTGAGTCTGTCGGCCCGCACTCCCCAGTTGAGCCAGACCACCCGCCCACCGGCGGCGCGCCACAGGGGCAGCAGCTTTTGCAGCATGGGAATGGGCTTACGGGTGGCGCGCATGCTCACTTCTTTTTGACCGAACCAGCCCTGGGGATGGCAAAAGTCGTTTTGCATGTCGATGACGACCAGCGCACTGCGCCGCAGGTCGATCTCCAGCTTTTGCGGCCGCGCCTGCAGCCACACCGGCCGGGGCTTTCGGGCCGGGCGCAGCAGACTCAAGCCTTCCGCCTTGATCTTCCAACCCTCGGCGGCCACTGAGGCGCTCTTAATTGGTGCGCTTCGCACCTTGGCGGGCATCTTTTGCTTAGTTTTGGTGCGCGAAGAGACGGCAGTACCTTTCATGCCAGAAGCTACGCAGACCCGATGCCAGAACGCGTTGTCTGAAGATGCCAAATAAAGTTCGTTACGTTGCCGTTAAGGCATCAATCCTGCAAGCGTGACCCTAATGAATCATCTGAGATTTCTGCGATACGTGGACGAAATCGCCCGTTCGGGCTCGATACGGGCGGCAGCCGAACGCCTGCATGTGGCCCCATCGGCGGTCAACCGCCGCCTGCAGGACATCGAGGAGGAGCTGGACGCCCCCTTGTTCGAGCGGCTGCCGCGCGGCATGCGGCTGACCGCCGCCGGAGAGATGTTCATCACCTATGTGCGTACCCGACAGGCCGAGCTCGAGCAGGTGCGCTCGAACATCGAAGAGCTCAAAGGACTGCGGCGCGGCACCGTCAAGCTGATTTGCAGCCAAGGGCTGGCGCCGAGCTTTGTACCGCAGGCCATTTCATCGTTCCGCCGGCAGCATCCGCTGGTCGAGTTTCGGGTGCAGGTGGGTGACCATGTGCAGGCCCTGAGCGCCTTGCGGGCGCTGGAGACCGATCTGATTTTGGTCTTCAACCTCGACTCGGAGCCGGATCTGCACCCTATCGTCTTTCACGACCAGAAGCTGCTGGCGGTGATGCACAAGGACCACCGGTTGGCGCAAAAAGCGGCGGCGATTCGCTTGTCCGACTGTGCCACCTACCCCCTGGCTCTGCCGAACCGAGACACCGCCGGTCGGCAGATGCTCGAGCGCTTCTTGCTGCGCCGCTCGATCGACCTCAAGCCCATAGTCGAGAGCAACAGCTTTGAGTTGCTGCGCGGCTGTCTCTATCACCAGGAGGCGGTGACTTTCCAGTTTGAAAGCGGCGCGGTCACCGATGGCGGGCAGCTGGTGACCCGCGAGATCGAGGACCGGGGCTTTCCGGTCGGCCACATTTTGATGGCCCGCCTGGCCAAACGCCAGCTACCGGTGATCGCCCATGCCTTTGCCGAACATGTGCTGGGCTTGCTGGGGCAGGAGGGACCGTAGATGTTGGCCTGAGCGGTCAAACGGGGGCCCAAGCACTTTTGAAGGCACGTGGGATGGTGTGCCCAAACAATAAATGCCCGGAAGTTGCATGTTTGTTGACGCCGACCGAAAACTGACCAGTTAACCGAGTTGATGCCGACCCAAAATTGACCAGGGTATTCCACTTGCCTGCTGAATTTTTCAGCAGGAGAGACGAGAAGGTGATCACCATGGAAATGATAGGCAAGGTCAGGCGCATGAAGTTGCGCGAGCAACTCTCCAACAGTGAGATTGCGAGGCGCACGGGGCTATCGCGTAACACGGTCAAGAAGTGGCTGCAGGCCCCTGGCGACCAAGCTCCCAAGTACCAACGAGGAAATGGTCCTACGAAGTTGGGAGCGTTCGAGGCGACGCTGGTGCAGGCGCTCCAGGCAGATGCGCGGCGTCCCAAGCATGCCCGGCGTACAGCCCGTGCCCTGTTTGCACAGTTGCAGGCTCAGGGCTACCGGGGCGGCTACAGCCGCTTGACGGACTTCATTCGAGACTGGCGCCAAAGGCAAGGCCAGAGGGTCGGCACTGCCTTCGTGCCGATGAGCTTTGAGTTTGGCGAGGCCTTCCAGTTCGACTGGAGCGAGGAAGGACTGCTGGTGGGCGGCGTCTACCACCACATGCAGCTCTCGCACCTCAAGCTGTGTGCCAGCCGCGCCTTCTGGCTGGTGGCCTACCCCAGCCAGGGTCACGAGATGCTGTTCGATGCGCACACGCGCAGTTTTGCCGCCCTGGGCGGCGTGGCACAGCGGGGCATCTACGACAACATGAAGACGGCGGTAGATAAGGTCAAGAAGGGTAAGGGCCGCATCGTCAACGCGCGCTTCAATGCCATGTGCAGCCATTACCTGTTCGATCCTGACTTCTGCAATGTAGCCTCGGGCTGGGAGAAGGGGGTGGTGGAGAAGAATGTGCAGGACAGCCGACGGCGGATTTGGCTGGAGGCTCAAGAGCGGCGCTTTGGCTCCTTTGCCGAACTTAACGCCTGGCTTGGCGAGCGCTGCCGGTCAGTATGGGCCGAGACGGCGCATCCCGAACACCGGCAGTTCACCGTGGCCGAGATGCTCGAACTCGAGCGTGAACATCTCATGAGTATGCCCGAGCCCTTTGACGGGTATGTGGAGAGTCCCGCGCGGGTGAGCAGCACCTGTCTGGTGGCGGTGGCACGCAACCGCTACTCGGTGCCTTGTGAATGGGCAGGGCACTTGGTGAGCGCGCGACTGTATCCGAATCGGGTGGACGTGGTGGTGCAGGACACCATCGTAGCCAGCCACTGCCGCCTATCCGGCAAAGGCCAGACTCACTACGACTGGCAGCATTACATCGAATTGGTGCAACGCAAACCCGGGGCACTGAGGAACGGCGCCCCCTTCCTGGATCTGCCGCCGGCGCTGCTCAAGCTACGCCAGGCCTTGCTGCGCCATTCCGGCGGTGACCGGATGATGGCGCAAGTCTTGGCCGTGGTGCCCCAGGCCGGTTTAGAAGCCGTCCTGGTGGCGGTGGAGGTGGTGCTCGAAGGCGCCACGCCCAACGGTGGCATCAGCGTCGAGCATGTGCGCAATGTGCTGGCGCGCCTGAGTGGTCCGCCGGTGCCGGCCCTGGCCGAGACGTCACTTCAACTGCGCCAGGTTCCCGTGGCCAACACGGCCAGGTACGACCACCTGCGCAGCAGCCAGGACAAGGAGGCCTCCCATGCCTGAAGCACTGCGCAGCTCACGGGACGTTCAAGCCGAGCTCAAAGGTCTGCGGCTGCACGGAATGGCTAGCGCCTGGGCCGACCTGATGGAGCAAGGCGCCAACAGCGATCTTGTTGCTTCACGGTGGCTGATCGAGCACTTATTGCAGGCCGAAAGCGTGAACCGGCACATGCGATCCATTGCGCACCAGACCAAGGTTGCTCGGTTCCCGGTCCACCGGGATCTAGCGGGCTTTGACTTTGAAGCATCTACCGTGGACAAGGCTTTGATACTCAAACTGGCCGATTTGTCGTTCACCCAGGAGGCACAAAACGTGGTGCTCATCGGCGGGCCAGGCACGGGTAAGACCCACCTGGCCACGGCTCTGGGCATCTCGGGCCTGACGCACCACGGCAAGCGGGTGAGGTTCTACTCGACCATCGACTTGGTTAACGCGCTGGAGCAGGAAAAGGCACAGGGCAAGGCCGGACGTATTGCGCTGAGTCTCATGCGCATGGATCTGGTGATCCTCGATGAGTTAGGCTACCTGCCCTTCAGCCAGGCCGGTGGTGCCCTGCTGTTCCATCTGCTGTCCAAGCTCTACGAGCACACCAGCGTGCTGATAACGACCAATCTGACATTTGCCGAGTGGTCCAGCGTGTTCGGTGATGCCAAGATGACCACAGCGTTACTGGACCGTCTGACGCACCACTGCCACATCCTCGAGACAGGCAATGAGTCCTACCGCTTCCGCCATAGCTCCAGCGAGGCAAGGGGGCGCATCAAGGCCAGGGAGCAGGCCCGCAAAACCGTCACCAAGGAGGTTCAAAACACCGCATAGGCTTAAACTTATCCACAGCCAGCGGCTTCGCCGCTGGCCCTAGTCCCCTGGTCAATATTCAATCGGCACAGGTGGTCAATATTGGATCGGCGCCAACACTCTTACCCTAAAAGTAGGGGTTCGTCGTCCACTGGGTGTGGGCGCCGGCGGCCTGGCCATCCTCTGCGCCTTACCCCGCTCCGAGGCCGCTGACATCATCGAGAGCCATGCAGAGCGATATCCAAA
>VGHR01000076.1 GCA_016868205.1 Betaproteobacteria bacterium | reverse complement strand
GCCGGTTTCGGCATCGCGCATGGGCACAAGCCCGAGATCTGGCAATTGCAACTCCAGCGGGTCGAAGAGGCGCACTGCCACCACATCGTGGCGTTGAGCCAGTTGACCGAGCGTGCGCTCCCAGCCTGGCTCGCTAATGAAGTCCGACACCACAAAAACAGTCGAGCGCCGGCGTATGCTTTGCGCCGCCGCCTGCAGCAGTTTGTCGAGTTGCGTCGCGTAGGGCTGTTGCTGCGGCTTGCGATTGAGCAGGTGTTGCAACAAGTGCAACACTTGAAGGCGACCACCGCGGGCCGGTAAAATGGTGTCGACCTGGCTTCCATAGAGGATGGCGCCGATGCGGTTGCCTTCGCGGGTGAGCATGCGTCCCAGGGCGGCCACGAAATCGCGAGCCACTTCATTTTTGCGCAGCCCCCCCGATCCGAAATCGACCGAGGCGCTGAGGTCGAGTAAAAACCAGGCGGTCATTTCGCGGTCTTCGGTGTAGACCCGCACATGGGGCGCGTCCATCCGCGCCGTCAGGTTCCAGTCGATATGGCGCACATCGTCGTGGTGCTGGTACTCGCGCAGATCGGCCAGGTCCAGGCCATTGCCCCGCATCAGCGTGCGGTGGTGGCCTTGCAGCAGTCCGTCGAGCCGGCGCAGCACGGTCCACTCCAGGCGCTTGAGCACCTCTTCGGCCTGTCCCGCGACCGCCGGCGCGGGTACAGCCTGCGCTGCGGGGGAACCCTCGAATAGTTTACGCAGCCAGCTTCTCATGTTCCAGCGGCTTGGAAGGGGCGGGCACCCGGGCCATGATGCGTCCGATCACTGCATCGCTGCTCAGTCCTTGGGAGAGCGCCTCATAGGACAGGACCAATCGGTGGCGAAGCACATCGGGCACCAGATCGCTCATGTCCTCGGGCAGCACATAGCCCCGGCCTCTGAGTAGGGCCAGGGCACGCGCTCCCTCGGTCAGGGCGATGGTGGCGCGCGGGCTCGCACCGAAGGTGATCATGGGCTTGAGATCGGCAAGATCATGGCGCTCCGGGTAGCGGGTGGCGGAGACCAGTCGCACGGCATAGTGCAGGAGTGAGGGGTCAACATAGACCTGCCGGCACTGCTGCTGCAAGTCGGCAATTTGCTCCATGGTGGCCACTGCATGGGCTTGGACCTTGGGCCCGATCATGCGCTCAACAATCACATATTCTTCTTCATCACTCGGGTAGTCGACCACCACCTTCATCATGAAGCGGTCCACTTGGGCTTCGGGCAGAGGGTAGGTGCCCTCGGTCTCGATGGGGTTTTGTGTGGCCATGACCAAAAAGGGCCGTGGCACGGGATGACTCTGGCCGGCAATCGTCACCTGGCGCTCTTGCATCACTTCAAGGAGGGCGCTTTGCACCTTGGCCGGCGCGCGGTTGATTTCATCAGCAAGCAGCAGGTTGGTAAACACGGGCCCCAGCGAAGTGCTGAAGTCGCCGCTTTTCTGGTTGTAGATGCGCGTCCCTATCAGGTCAGCTGGTACGAGATCGGGGGTGAACTGGATGCGCTTGAACTGTCCGCGCAGGGCCTCAGCCAGGGTTTTGACGGTCAGGGTCTTGGCCAGACCCGGCACGCCCTCGACCAGCAGGTGTCCCTGGGCCAAGGTGGCGATCATGACGCGCTCGAGAAAGCGATCCTGACCCACCACGACTCGCTTGACTTCATAGAGGATGCGTTCCATCAGTTGGGCAGTTTCGGGATGGACGGTGGGTGTTTCGCTCATTGGAGGATCCTGCTTGGGAGGCGGTCTTCAGAAGGGGGGAATGCCGACGGCCGAGGCCGCGTTCTCGATGGGCACGGCAAAACCGATGCCGATAAAGGTGCGTTGCTGCGAGGGGTTGTAGATGGCCGTGACGATGCCCACCACCTGACCGTCCATGGTGACCAGCGGCCCGCCCGAGTTGCCGGGATTGGCCGCCGCGTCAAATTGGATCAAGTTGCGCATTTCATGTTGGCCCTCCGGCGATCGGAAGGATCGGCCGAGCCCGGACACCACGCCGGCCGATGCCGAGGGTCCGATGCCGAAAGGAAAGCCGACCGCCACCACCTCGTCCCCGGGCAGCAGGTCGGCGGTCGAGCGCAGGGTCGCTGCGTTCAGGTCGTCCGGAATCTTGTGGGCTTGCAGCACGGCCAGATCATTCTCGGGCTGCACGCCGGTGACACTGGCGGTGGTTTCCAGGCCGTCTCTGAATTCGATGCGGATGACGCTGGCGCCTTGCACCACATGCAGATTGGTCAGGATGATGCCCTTATCGACAATTACGACGCCCGTGCCCACGCTGCGTTGCACCAGTTCACCCGTTTTTTTGTCGGTGTCAAATCCGGTCACCCGAACCACCGAGGGCGCGATCGCCTCGAAGGCCTTGGCTGCCTTCGAGGGCAGGGGGACGGTCTCCAGGGTCTTGAGCACCGCCGCATCGATGTCTTTCTGCGTCAGCGCGCGCGGCACCTGCCCGGCCAGCAGGATCAGGCTGAGGGCGGTGACGATCCCCAGGGCGCTGATAAAGCCCCAAAGCAGTCGGGGGTCGGTCCAGGCGGGACCGGCGAGCCAGCGTCGCAGCCTGATCATCCGGCCGGTTTGGGGCGGGGCATCGTCTGTTGAGACCGGCGGAGGGGCTGTCTGTGAGCGGGAGCTGCTGTAGAGGGCGGACCTTCGCATCGGCTGACCTTGTGTACGGGCCGTCCATCGGCGGAAGACCCTGTGCAGTTTGCCACGCTATCACATTCGCGGCCTGAGCGCACCTGCGTTGCCACAGCGGTATCGACCCCCGTGCTTCTCGGGCATCATTGGCCTATGCGCTGGATCGACACCCACTGCCATCTCGACGCTGCGGAGTTCCAGGCCGATGTTCAGGCTGTGCGCGAGCGCGCGCGTGCGGCCGGTGTCGATCTCTGTCTCATCCCAGCCGTCACCGCCGCCGGCTTTGACGCTGTGCGGGAGCTGGCGCACCGTTTTGGTGATGGTTATGCCCTTGGGCTGCACCCGCTTTACATCGCTGCGGCCAGGGAGGCGGACCTGACCGAGCTCGAGCGCGACTTGACGCGGCATCTGCAGGACCCCAGGCTGATGGCCGTGGGCGAGATCGGCCTGGACTTTTTCGTTCCTTCCTTGTGCACGCCGCAGATGCGCGAGCAGCAGGAGTACTTCTACCGCGCTCAGTTGCTGCTGGCGCGCCGGCTCGATTTGCCGGTCATCTTGCATGTGCGTCGCTCGGCCGATCGTCTGCTCAAACATTTGCGCGAGCTTGCCCCGGCCGCAGGATGGAGGGGCATCGCTCATGCTTTCAACGGGAGCGATCAACAGGCCCGGGCCTTCATCGAGCTGGGTCTGAAGCTGGGCTTTGGAGGGGCCCTGACTTTCCCGCGGGCCTTGCAGCTGCAACGCCTGGCGCGCAGCCTGCCGCTGCAGGCGCTGGTGCTGGAAACCGATGCACCGGACATTGCGCCTCAGTGGCTCTACCGCACCGCCGGAGAGCGTGAGCGCGGGCGGCCGCAAGCGCGTAACGAGCCCGCCCAGTTGCCCCGGATCGGTGCCTCTCTGGCTGATTTACGCGGCTTGAGGCCTGAAGATCTGGGCGCGCAGCTGCGGGACAATGCAGCGCAGGCCCTGCCGCGTCTGGCACGGCTGCTCAACCCCTGATTCGGCTTGGGACGCATGGTCGCTCGCTCTTTATCTTCTGCCTCCAAGCCCCTGATGCCGGAGGTTTCGTTTTCCGAAGACGGCCAGGTGCGCCATCTGCACCTGGGGACGCCCTGGATTCAAGGCTCCATGCGCTTGGATGCCCCCTTCGACCTGGAGCTTGACTATGTGCAGCGCATGATGGCCTGGCTGCTGTTTCAACGCCCTGAAGGGGTGCCCGGCTTGCATGCGATGCAACTGGGCTTGGGCGCTGGCGCCTTGACCAAGTTTTGCCTCAAGAAGCTGCGTATGCGTAGCACCGTCATTGAAATCAACCCCCGGGTGCTGCAGGCTTGCCGGGTGGCGTTCAAGTTGCCACCCGAATCCGAACGCTTTCGGGTTATCCTGGCCGATGCCTCGCGCGAGATCGCCAAGGCCGAGCATCTGGGGGCGGTCGATGCTTTGCAGGTGGACCTGTATGACCATGAAGCCGCCGCCCCCGCACTCGACAGCGCCGATTTTTATGCCGGGTGCCGGGGCTTGCTCGCCGACGGGGGCGTGATGACGGTTAACCTCTTTGGCCGTAACGCCAGCTTTGAGCAGTCCCTGGCGCGCGTGGCGGACGCCTTCGGCAAGGCGGCCCTGTGGCGTTTCAGTCCGACCCGGGAGGGCAACACCGTAGTTTTGGCCCAGCGTGAGCCCTCAGGGCCGCCGCGGCCGCTGCTTATTGAGCGCGCGCAAGCCATTGAGTCGCGTTGGGGACTGCCGGCAGGCAAATGGCTGCGACTTTTGCGGCCTTGCTGGACGCAGGCCGACTGAGCCGCCCCAGGGTTTCCCAGTAATTTTCTAGGTGAAAGCCACATAGGGATGGGCGGTCAGTCCGTGCACAATCGGCCGGTTCGGGTTTCCAAGGAGTGTTTTTGTGAATATCAAGAGTAGCAAGGATTTCGCTTCCGGGCTGATGTTCATGGTGGTCGGGGCGGCTTTCGCCTGGGGGGCCACCTCTTACAGCATCGGCACTGCGGCCCGCATGGGGCCAGGCTATTTCCCCCTGATGCTTGGCGTGCTTTTGGCGGTCCTGGGCATGGTCGTTACCTTCAATTCGCTGGTACTCGAGCGGGTGGGTAGCCAAAGCATCGGCAAGTGGGCCTGGAAGCCGCTGGGATTCATCATCGGCGCCAACCTTATTTTTGGCGTCTGTTTGGGGGGCGTCCCCGCCATTGGTCTGAAGCCTTTGGGGCTGATCGTTGGCATTTACGCCCTCACTTTCGTGGCCAGCATGGCCGAGGACGGCTGGAAGGTCTTGAACACTTTTATTCTGTCGACGGCCTTGGCTGTGATCAGCTACTTGGCCTTCATCAAGCTGCTCAATCTTCAGTTTCCGGTCTGGCCGGCTTATTTCACCGCCTGAGGGCCTAGCAAGGAAGCAAGACCATGGATCTCATTGCCAATCTCTCGCTGGGTTTTGATGTCGCGTTTACGCCCATCAACCTGCTCTATGCCTTTATCGGCTGCGTACTTGGAACCCTGATCGGTGTGCTGCCCGGTATTGGCCCGGTGGCGACCATCGCGATGCTGCTGCCGGCCACCTATGCGCTGCCGCCAGTTTCTGCCCTGATCATGCTGGCCGGTATTTACTACGGCGCCCAATACGGCGGTTCCACCACGGCGGTGCTGGTCAATCTGCCCGGGGAGTCCTCTTCGGTGGTGACCTGTATCGATGGGTACCAGATGGCCCGCAAGGGGCGCGCTGGCCCGGCGCTGGCATCTGCCGGCCTGGGCTCCTTCTTCGCCGGCTCCGTCGGCACTTTGATCGTGGCCGCCTTCGCACCGCCCTTGACTGAGGTGGCTTTCAAGTTCGGCCCCGCCGAGTACTTTGCGCTGATGGTGCTCGGTCTGATCGGCGCTGTCGTGTTGGCGTCGGGCTCCTTGCTCAAGGCCATCGCCATGATCTTCCTTGGCCTGCTGCTGGGCCTGGTGGGGACCGATGTCAACTCGGGCGTAGCCCGCTTCTCTTTCGATGTGCCTGAGCTGACCGACGGGATTGGTTTCGTGGTTTTGGCCATGGGCATTTTTGGTTACGGCGAGATCATTGCCAACTTGTCTCAACCCGAGCACAGCCGCGAGATTTTTGCGTCGAAGGTGACCGGCCTGATGCCTACCAAGGAAGACTTCAAGCGCATGGTGCCGGCGGTCTTGCGCGGCACCACCCTGGGTTCGTTCTTGGGCATCCTGCCCGGAGGTGGCGCCTTGCTGGCTGCTTTTGCCGCCTATGCCCTGGAGAAGAAGATGGGCGTCAAACCCGGGGAAATACCTTTTGGGCAGGGCAATATTCGCGGTGTGGCCGCGCCTGAATCGGCCAACAATGCGGGCGCGCAAGCCTCTTTCATTCCCCTGCTCACTCTGGGCATCCCGCCCAACGCCGTGATGGCGCTGATGGTCGGTGCCATGACGATTCACAACATACAGCCCGGACCGCAGGTGATGACCAGCAATCCGCAGTTGTTTTGGGGCCTGATTGCCTCGATGTGGATTGGCAATGCGATGCTGGTGATTCTCAACCTGCCCCTGATCGGCATCTGGATCAAGCTGCTGACCGTGCCCTACCGTTACCTGTTTCCGGCCATTGTGCTGTTTTGCGCCATCGGTGTCTATTCCACCAACAACAACACCTGGGATGTCTGGATGGTGGCGATTTTTGGCGTGATCGGTTATGCCTTTGTCAAACTCGGTTGTGAGCCGGCGCCCCTGTTGTTGGGCTTCATTCTTGGCCCGATGATGGAGGAAAACCTCAGGCGAGCGCTTTTATTGTCGCGCGGTGACTGGTCGGTATTCGTCACCCGCCCGCTGTCGGCTACTTTGCTGGCCATGGCGGTGTTGATGCTCATCATCGTGTTGCTGCCTTCGGTCAAGAGCAAGCGGCAGGAAGCGTTTGTGGAAGACTGAACCCGGTCCTGCGCAAGTTGGGCGGCCCCGCTGGGGCCGCTTTCATTTGCCGACGCAATTTCGGGGCCATGCTTGGCCGTGCTGACGCCGGGGCAAGGGCTCTGCCAAAATGGCTGGATGAATAAGCGTCGCTTTCTCTCCCGGTCGCTTGCGACTCTGACGGCTGGTTTTGCGGGCACCCTCTCGTTCGCACAAACCTATCCCACCAAGCCGATCCGTCTTGTGGTGCCTTTTCCGCCCGGCGGTGCAACTGATTTGTTCGCCCGGACGGTCTCGCAAAAACTCGCTGAAAGGCTCGGCCAAGCGGTTGTTGTGGAGAACCGGCCCGGCGCCGGCGGTACTTTAGGCTCGGACATCGTGGCCAAGGCTGCGGCCGACGGCTACACCCTGCTGCTTTCGACCAGCAGCACGCATTCCATTGGGCCCAACCTCAATCCCAAGATTCCCTACGATGCGGTGCGCGACTTCACCCCGATTTCGCACCTGGGCAACGCCCCGAGCATCATGCTGGTTCCCAATGCGTCGCCGGCCAAGACGGTCAAGGAGTGGATCGACCATGCCCGCAAGAACCCAGGCCGCCTCAATTACGCCTCGAGCGGTAACGGAACCATCGTTCACCTGACCGCCGAGTTGTTCAAGTCGCAGGCTAATGTGTTCGTGCTGCACATTCCCTACCGGGGCACCGCGCTGGCCATCCCTGACTTGGTCAGCGGCAAGATCGATGTCTTGTTTGACTCCCTGCCGACGGGCCTGCCGCATGTCAGGGAAGGTCGTCTGCGGGCCCTGGGGGTGACCTCGGCCAAGCGCACGCCCCTGGCCCCCGAATTGCCGCCGATTTCCGATGTTTTGCCTGGCTACGAGTCGGTGACCTGGTTTGGCCTCTTCGGCCCCCGGGGCCTACCGGCCGATATGGTTCAGCGGCTCAATACGGCGGCCTCCCAGGTTCTGGGTGATCCCGATGCGATCGACCGTCTTACGCGGCTGGGCATCGAGCCGGCCGGCGGCTCGGCGGCCCAGTTTTCGCGCATGCTGGCCGGCGAGTCTGCCAAGTGGAAAAAGATCATCGACGAGCGCAAGATCACGCTCGAGTGAGTCCCATGCAGTTTGATTTCAACAATCCCTATGGCAGCACGCGCCTGCCGCTTTTTGCGCGCAATGTTGTCTCCACCTCGCATCCGCTGGCGGCTCAGGCCGGGCTGCGCATGTTGCTCAAAGGCGGTAATGCGGTTGATGCTGCTATCGCGGCTGCCGCGGCCATCGCGATCACCGAGCCGGTCAGCAACGGCCTGGGTTCAGATGCGTTTTGCATGGTCTGGGATGGGCGGCGCTTGCACGGTTTGAACGCTTCGGGGCCCGCCCCTGCCACCTGGACCCCGTCCTATTTTGAGCGCAAGTACGGGGCGCAGTCGGCGCCTCCCAAGCGCGGTTGGGACTCGGTGACGGTGCCCGGTGCGGTGGCGGCCTGGGCTGCCCTGTCCGAGCGGTTTGGCAAGTTGCCCTTTGCCGATCTTTTTGAGCCGGCCATCGAGGTGGCTGAGCGCGGCTACCTGGTTCCAGTGGTGGTGCAGCAAAAATGGCGGGCCGCCACCCCGGAGTTGCAACAGCTGCCGGGTTTTGCCCAGAGTTTCATGCCCTGGGGTCGTGCGCCGCAGGTGGGCGAGTTGTTCCGGTTTCCCGCAGCGGCGCGAGGCCTGAGGGCTATCGCGCGGTCCAAAGGCCGGGATTTTTACGAGGGGGAGATTGCGCAGGCGCTGGTCAAGTTTTCAGCAGACAATGGCGGCAGTCTTGCAGCGGCCGATTTGGCGTCTTACCAAGCGCAGTGGGTTGAACCCATCGCCAAGACCTATCGGTCCTACACCTTGCACGAGATTCCCCCGAATGGGCAGGGCATCGCAGCCTTGATCGCGCTGGGTATCTTGTCGCACTTTGACCTGACTGGCCTGCCGGTTGACAGCGTGGATGCGCAGCACCTGCAGATTGAGGCCATGAAGCTGGCTTTCGCCGATGTGTACCGCTATGTGGCCGATCCGCGAAGCATGGAGGTCTCGCCCGAACAGATGCTCGATGACGCCTACTTGGCCACGCGCGCTCGCCTGATTGATCCTCGTCGTGCGCAAAATTTTCAGGCCGGCAATCCGATCAAGGGGGGCACCATCTATCTGAGCGCTGCCGATGAGCGCGGCATGATGGTCAGCTTCATCCAGAGCAATTACATGGGCTTTGGTTCTGGGGTGGTCGAGCCGACCTTCGGCGTGAGTTTGCACAACCGGGGCCACGGCTTCAGCACTGACCCTGCCGCCCCTAACAAGGCCAACCTGGTCGCACCGGGCAAGCGGCCTTTCCACACCATCATTCCGGCCTTCCTTACCCGTGGGGGGGAGGCGGTGATGAGTTATGGCGTGATGGGGGGCAATATGCAGCCGCAAGGTCACATGCAAACCCTGGTGCGCATGCTCGATTACGGACAGAACCCGCAAGCGGCCTGCGATGCGCCCCGCTGGCGTTTCAATCAGGGGCTCAATATCAACGCCGAGGCAGGCATGCGCCCGGAGACGGTGCGCGGCTTGCAGGCCCTGGGTCATGAACTCGATGTGATCGACGACTCCTACCAGGACTTCGGTGCTGGACAGTTCATCTGGCGCGCGGGCGATCCGGCGCTGGAGGGCTATGTGGCGGCCAGCGACGCGCGCCGCGATGGGCAGGCCGTTGGCTTCTGAGGCGCAGCGCCCAACCCCGGGCCATTGCGGGGTGATGGACCCCGCCCGCCCTGCTTCGCAACTGGCCCTGGGCTTATTGCTGGCAGGCGCCGGCGCGATTGCCTTTAGCGGGAAAGCCATTATCGTCAAGCTCGGTTATCGGTACGGCGTTGATGCCGTCACGCTGATCATGTACCGCATGCTGTTCGCCATGCCATTTTTTTTACTCATGGCCTGGTGGGCCGGTCGTGGCCAGGAGCGGCTCGACGCTCGCCAGTGGCGTGGCATCGTTTTCCTGGGGGTGACTGGCTACTATTTAGCCAGTTTCCTGGATTTTTTGGGCCTGCAGTACATCAGCGCATCTCTGGAGCGCCTGATCCTCTACCTCAATCCCACTCTCGTCCTGCTGATCTCGCTGGCGCTGTATCGCAAGCCGGTGGCCGGCCGGCAGCTGCTTGGCCTGCTGATCAGCTACACCGGTATCGTGGTGGTCTTTGGGCAGGAGTTGCGCTTGCAGGGGCCGGAGGTGGCTTTGGGCAGCGGTCTGGTGTTTGCCAGTGCGCTGTCGTATGCCCTTTACCTCGTGTACAGCGGTGAAGTGGTCAAACGCCTGGGCTCTTTGCGACTGGTTGGTCTGGCCTCGACGGTCGCCTGCCTGTGCTGCATCGTGCAGTTCTGGGCGCTGCGCCCGCTTTCGGCCGCCGATGTGCCCGCCCAAGTGTTGTGGCTGTCGGTGCTCAATGCGCTGGCTTGCACGGTCGCGCCGGTGCTGATGGTGATGATGGCCATCGAGCGCATCGGGGCTGCTTTAAGTGCCCAGGTGGGCATGATCGGTCCGATGGTGACTCTCGCCCTGGGGGCCTGGTTCCTTGGCGAGGCCATCACCACCGGTGTCCTGCTGGGTACCGTCTTGGTTTTGGCAGGAGTGTATGTGGTGACCCGTCAGCGCGATCGGCCCGCCGATCGCCAGGCTGTCGCCACGCAAGACAGTTAAAGGAGATCATGATGGATCTGGGAATCGCCGGTCGTTGGGCTTTGGTGGGTGGTGCGAGCAAGGGTTTGGGCTGGGGCTGCGCCCAGGCGCTGGTGCGTGAGGGCGTTCATTTGGTCATCGTGGCTCGAGGGGCACCTGAACTGGAGGATGCCGCCGTTCAATTGCGCCAGCAGGCAACTGCTGGCGCGAAAGTGGTGCCTCTGGCTTGCGACATCACTACGGTGGCTGGCCGTGAAGCCATCTTTGCGCAGCGCGCTGACTTTGACATCGTGGTCACCAATGCAGGTGGGCCGCCGCCCGGGGATTTCCGCTCCTGGGACCGCGACGCCTGGCTGCGGGCCCTCGATGCCAACATGTTGACGCCGATCGAGTTGATCAAGGCCACCGTGGACGGCATGGCCGAGCGAGGCTTTGGCCGTATCGTCAACATTACATCCAGTTCGGTCAAGGCCCCCATCGATATCCTGGGCCTGTCCAATGGAGCGCGCAGCGGCCTGACCGGTTTTGTCGCCGGTGTAGCGCGCAGCTCTTTGGCGGCCAAGGGCGTGACCATCAATAATTTGCTGCCGGGCGCTTTTGACACTGACCGCCTGCGCGCGACCCAGGCTGCCGCCGCCGCACGCAGCGGTCAGAGCGTGGAGGCGGTGGCTGCGGCGCGCCGGCAGGCGATTCCCGCCCAGCGCTTCGGTCGCGCTGATGAGTTTGGTCAGGTCTGCGCTTTCCTGTGCAGTATGCAGGCCGGCTACCTGACCGGACAAAACATCCTGCTCGATGGGGGGACCTACCCCGGCACCTTCTGAGCGATTTCAGCGAATGAACTGGTCAATATAGCCTTCGCCCAGGCCGTTGCCCGCATAGTGTCGACGGCATTTTTCGATGCGGGTGAACACATCGTCATAGCCGGTACACCTGCCGTCCGGGTCGACATAGATCATGGCTCCATTGACCTGAAACAGGGTGATCATTTCCTCCACCTCTGGATCAACCACCAGAGTGTGGGTTTCGCCGGGGGCCTCGTAGACATACGAGCCTTCTGTCGCCACCCAGTCGTGTTCGAGGTAACGCCAAGTGCCTTTGAGCACGAAGCCATGTACTGGCTGAGGATGGCGGTGACGCGAGAGCACTCCAGCGCGTCGTACCCGCAGCAGATTCATCCAATAGCCGCGGCTGGCCGAAAGACACAGCGGCCGAAACCAGACATTGTCGTCCACGGGCACCCAGATGCGTTCGTCTTTCGGGACGGCCTCAGGTACGACCAGCTCGGGCGGTGATTCCTCGGGCATGGGCAGGCGGTAGGCTTGCCACTTTTCGTCGGGCGCGGCGCTTGAGTTCATACGGTCCTCACAATGCTGGGCTGGCGGTCTAAGATGAGATTCAAGCCACAAGATAGCCGCCATCAACCGGCAACACCACGCCGGTCACAAAGGCAGCGGCCGGACTGGCCAGGAAGAGAACTGGACCGGCCACATCGGCTGGCGTACCCCAGCGCGCCATGGGCGTACGCGCGAGGATGGCAGCGCTTCGAGCCGGATCATCCTGCAAAGCCTGGGTGAGCGCGGTGGCGATCCAACCGGGCGCCACGGCGTTGACGCGGATGCCATCGGGCGCATAGGCGATAGCCAGGCTCTTTGTGAGCTGGGCGACGCCGCCCTTGCTGGCGCTGTAACCGGGCACCAGAGCGCCGCCAAAAAAACTGAGCATGGAGGCGATGTTGACGATGCAACCGCCGCGCGCTTTGAGACCCGCGCGGGCAGCGCTGCACACCCGCTGGGTGCCGTTGAGGTTGATATCGATGGTGTCGGCAAAGACGGCTGGATCGTGTTCGGCGCCGCGTCGTAGGACGCCGGCGCAATTGACCACCACATCGATTTCGCCCAGGCCTTGTACCCAGGCCAGCACTGCAGCGCCATCACGCACATCCAGGGCATGGGCTTCGATACCCTCGGTGTTGCGGGCGTGTTGGGCTTCGGCCTCGGTCGCACCTGTCACAACGACCGCATCGCCGCGCTCGGCAAAGGTCTGGGCGATCCCCAAGCCGATGCCGCTGGTGCCACCGGTCACCACAATGCGTTGTTGTCTGGTTTTCATCGTGTCTTGACTCCAGCCAGGGCGTGGAGCACTTGGTGTTTATACGGAATGGGGTCGACGGCACCGTAGCCCTCGGTTGACAAGGCGGCGGCCACGCTGGCGTAGCGTCCGGCTTGCTCGATTGTATCGCCAGCAATCAGTCGCGTGACAAAAGCGCCCCCGAAAGCGTCACCCGCACCGGTGGCATCGACCGCCTGGCAGGGATGCGGCGCGATGCGATGGCGCTCGTTCGCATTGGCGACCACTGCACCCCTATGCCCCAATTTCAGCGCTACGGTCTGGGCCCCCCGGCTCAAGCAATGATCGACGATCGCTTCGTCGCTCTGCAGGCCGGTCAAAGTGGTCAAGTCGTCATAGCTGGGCAGACAGATATCGCAGGAGCTCAAAGCTCGGTCCATGACGGCCCGCGCCCGCTCCACCGGCCAGAGCTTGAGGCGTAGGTTGGTGTCAAAACTGACCCAGCGGCCGGCCGCTCTGGCGGCCTCTGCCATTGCCAGGCCGGCGTCGCAGGCACTCTCAGAAATGGCCAGGCTGATCCCCGAGAGATGAAACACCCGAGTCGACAGTGGCGAGCCCGGCGGTACGCT
>VGHR01000075.1 GCA_016868205.1 Betaproteobacteria bacterium | reverse complement strand
ATGAACGCATGGGGCGCCTGGAAGACGGCCTGGCCCAGGTGGCGGCGGCGCTGTCCGATTTACGACGGACCCTGGCTGCAAGAAGTCCGGCGCTCGCTGCCGATGAGCAGGCGACCCGTCCCGCCCGCACGCGCCGGCCTGCCCAGAAGGACTGAACCCGATGCGCTCCGCTCAGGCTCTCTTGGGAGCTCTACCCCATCCAGTGCAGCGTACGCTCGAGCGCCTGGGTTTACCGGCCGCTGATCTGGCGGCTCTGAGCGGGCCGCTGGGGGTGACCCCGAAGGAGACGATCTACACGCAGGGCACGCTCAAGCTGCATCACTTCAGGCCGCAGTGCGACAGCGTTTACCGGGTGCCCGTGCTGATCGTGACCTCGCTGGTCAATCAGCCCTACATCCTCGACCTGGTGCCCGGCCAGAGCATGGTGGAGTTCCTGCTCAAACGGGGCTTTGATGTCTACATGATCGAGTGGGGCCGGCCGCGCAAGGAGCACCAGAACTTGTGCCTCGAAGACCATGTGCTCGACCGCCTGCCGGCGTGTGTGAAGCAGGTGCTCAGTCACAGCGGGCAGAAGGAACTCTCGATCATCGCTTACTGCATCGGGGGTCTTCTGGCCGTGCTGTGGGCGGCCTTGGCCGGCCGCCGCGCGCCACTGAAGAATCTGGTGTGCATGGCCGCACCGGTCAACAGCGACGGGCTGCAATCGCTCAAGGCCTGGATGGGCCCGAACTTCGATGAAGAGGCCCTGCTCGCCCGGCATGGCAATGTACCGGCCGAGTGGGTGCAAAACGCCCTGCGCGCGCTGCGTCCTCTGGGCAAGATGGCCGGGGCGCTGAGTCTGCTCAACCAGGCCGATCAGACCGAGGTGGTGCGAAGCCATCTGCGCATGGGCCGCTGGGAGACCGACAACATCCCTTTTCCTGGTGGCGTCTTTCGTCAGATGGTGCGCGACTTTCTGCGGGGCAACGCGCTGGTGCGTGGCACCTGGAGTCTGGGCGGACACACTGCGGATCTGGCGGCCATTGAGGTGCCCCTGCTGCATTTGTTGGCACAGGACGACCACGTCACCCCCTATGGTTCCTCGCGTGATCTGGTGCTGCGAGCCGGCAGCCGCGACAAGCAGGAGCTGATCGTCAAGGGCGGCCATGTCGGTCTGGTGGCCGGGCGCGGCGCCGAGCTGCGCATGTGGCCGGCCCTCGATGCCTGGCTCTCCCTCCGATCGGTCTGAGCCGACCCACTCGCCGCCTGGCGCCCCGGGCAGACCCATCCGAACCCCGACCGGCATTTCCTCACCAATAAGGATCCCTCATGCGTTGCTATTGCGTACTTCATCACGGACAGCCCCTGGAGCTGGTGGACCGGCCCACGCCGCAGCCGCAGGGCACCGAGGTCCTGCTGCGGGTGCAGGCCGCTGGCGTCTGTCACACCGACCTGCATTTGTGGGAGGGCCACTACGATATGGGAGGCGGCAAGAAGCTGACGCTGGCCGAACGCGGTATCAAGCCGCCCCTGACGCTCAGCCATGAGATCGTCGGCGAGGTGGTTGCCGCAGGCCCGCTGGCCCCGGCCGATCGGGCGCGCGTCGGTCGGGTGGCCCTGGTTCACCCCTGGATCGGCTGCGGTCAGTGTCCGGCCTGCCTGCGGGGCGAAGAAAACATCTGCGCCAAGCCGCAGGCTCTGGGCGTGGCCCGTCCCGGTGGATTTGCCGACTATGTGATCGTGCCTCATCCGCGTTATCTGATCGACATTGACGGGCTCGATGTCGCGCAGGCTGCACCCCTGGCCTGCGCCGGCGTCACCACCTACAGCGCCCTGAAAAAATTCGGTGATCGCATCGTCAGCGATCCCGTGGTCATCATCGGAGCCGGCGGCCTCGGTCTGATGGCCATCGAGGTGCTCAAGGCGCTGGGCGGTCGGGGAGCGATCGTGGTCGATCTCGATCCGGTCAAGCGCGACGCTGCCTTGGCAGCAGGCGCGCTGCAGGTCATCGATGCCAAGGCGAGCGATGCCGTGGCGCAGATTCAGCAAGCGACCGGTGGCGGTGCGCGCGCGGTGCTCGATCTGGTCGGTGCCACGCCCACGGTGACGCTGGCCATGGGCTGTGCGGCCCGCGGTGGACATGTTGTGATTTGCGGCCTGATGGGGGGCGATCTGACCGTCTCCTTGCCCGTCATCCCGATGCGGCCGCTGACGCTGCAGGGCAGCTATGTGGGCACTCTGGCCGAGCTTGAGGAACTGGTGGCGCTGGTCAAGCGCACCGGCATGCGGGCAATTCCGGTCACCCGGCGGCCGATGGAGCAGGCCAATGCGGCGCTGCAGGACTTGCACCACGGTCGCGTCGTGGGGCGTACCGTGCTGGTGCCCTGAGCTGGTCTCGTCAGGGCAGGCCCACGCGCTGGTTTATTCTTGTGCCTAAATTTTGGGGGACTTTTCAAGTGAGCTATCCACAACTGAGCCTTTACATCGACGGTGAATTCATCCACGGCGGCGGACGCAAGGGGCAGGACATCCTTAACCCCGCCACCGAGCAGGTGGTGGGCAAGCTGCCTCATGCCACGCGCGAGGACCTGGACCGGGCCCTGACCGCTGCCGCCCGGGCCTTCGAGAGCTGGAAGAAGAGTTCGCCGCTCGAGCGCAGCAAGGTGCTGCGCCGCGCCGGTGAGCTGATGCGCGAGCGGGCGGGCGAGATCGGTCGCGGCATCACCCTGGACCAGGGCAAGCCGCTGGCCGAAAGCACAGGGGAGGTGCTGTCTTGCGGCGAGCATGCCGAATGGCACGCCGAAGAATGCCGGCGCATTTACGGCCGGGTGATTCCGGCGCGCAATCCGGCCGTGCGTCAGACGGTGCTGCGCGAGCCGGTGGGTGTGGTGGCGGCCTTCTCGCCCTGGAACTTTCCTTTCAGCCAGGCCGTTCGCAAGGTGTCGGCGGCCATCGGCGCGGGCTGCAGCGTCATTCTCAAGGGACCTGAAGATGCACCCAGCGCGGTCGTGGCGCTGGCCCAGATTTTTCATGACGCCGGTCTGCCCAAGGGGGTGCTCAATATTGTTTGGGGCGTGCCCTCGGAAGTCTCCGAGCTTCTGCTGGGCAGCCCCATCGTGCGCAAGATTACCTTCACCGGTTCGACGGCGGTGGGCAAGATGCTGGCGGCTAAGGCTGCATCGCAGATGAAGCGCTGCACCATGGAGCTTGGCGGTCATGCGCCGGTGATCGTGTGCGACGACGCCGATGTGGATCAGGCGGTCAAGTCCCTGGTGGCCTTCAAGTTCCGCAATGCCGGCCAGGTCTGCATTTCGCCGACCCGCTTTTATGTGCAAGAGGGTATCTACGACCGCTTCGTCGCTGGCTTTGTGGCCAAGACCGGGGCGCTCAAGGTGGGCGATGGCCTGGCCGAAGGCACGCAGATGGGTCCGCTGGCGCAAAAGCGCCGGGTCGCTGCAGTGGCAGGCTTTGTGGACGATGCGCGCGAGCGCGGCGCCAGCGTCTTGCTGGGCGGCGCGCCGGTTCCAGGTTTGGGCCATTTCTTTGCGCCCACCGTCATTGCAGATCTGCCCGAGACCTCGCGCTTGCTCAACGAGGAACCCTTCGGTCCGGTGGCCGGGCTGGTGCGTTTCAAGACGGTCGACGAAGTGCTCGCGCGTGCCAACAGCCTGCCTTACGGCCTGGCTTCGTATGTCTACACCCAGTCCAATCGCAACGCCCACCTGTTTAGCACCGGTCTGGCCGCGGGCATGGTCTCCATTAACCATCTCGGCCTGGCACTGGCCGAGACGCCTTTTGGCGGCATCAACGACAGCGGCATGGGCAGCGAGGGCGGCGTAGAGACCTTCGATGGCTACCTCAACACCAAGTTTGTGACGCAGTTCAACTGATGCCGGTCTGTAGCGCCATCGCCCGCGACGGCCGACACGGCTGATGGCTTTCGCCGAGCGTCCCGATGCCCGTATCTACTGGAACTCCCTGGGTCAGGGCGAACCGGTGGTGCTGGTCATGGGCTTGGGCTGTAGCTCGGCCCTGTGGTTCCGGGTGGCACCGCAGTTGGCGCGCTCGCACCGGGTGATTTTGCTGGACAACCGGGGTAGCGGTCAGACGCGTACGCCTCTTGCGCTGGTTCACCGGGTCGCGGTGATGGCGGCCGATGTGGCTGCCGTGCTGGATGCGGCCGGCGAGGACCGGGCGCATGTCGTGGGTTTTTCCATGGGCGGCATGATCGCGCAGCAGTTTGCGATCGACTTTCCCCAGCGCCTTCGCTCGCTCAGTCTGATCGGCACTCACCCCGGGGGGGCCTGGGCGACTCAGGCCACGGCGCAGGTTCGTCAGCTGCTTTTTGCCAAGGCCCAGATGTCAGCCGAAGAGAGTTTGCGACGCATGCGGCCGCACACCTACGGGCTTCGCACACCCGATGCCCTGTTTGAGGAGGATGCGCTGGTGCGTCTGGCCAATCAGCCGGGCGCCCGCGATTACCAGGCCCAGCTTTATGGCCTGATTTACTGGACGGCCTATCCCTATTTGCCCGATGTGACTGCGCCGACCCTGGTCTTGCATGGTTTGCAGGACGCCCTGATTCCGCCAGCCAACGCCCGCCTGATCGCCTCGCGCTTGCCAGCGGCCAAGCTGGTCGAGCTGCCCGAGGCCAGTCACTGGCTGATGACCGATTGCAACGAGGCCTGCTTGCTGGCCTTGCGTCAGCACCTGGAGAACCACCGATCATGAATCCACCTGCGGCCCTGCCTTCTGCGCTGGGCAGTCTTGAGGGCCTGCGCGTCATCGACCTCTCGCGCGTGCTGGCCGGACCCTACTGCACGCAAATCCTGGCCGATCATGGAGCCGATGTGCTCAAGATCGAGCCGCCGGTAGGCGACGAAACCCGGGGCTGGGGCCCGCCCTTTGATGCCAAGGGTACCGCGTCCTATTTTTACGGGCTCAATCGCAACAAGCGCGCTCGCACCATGGACCTGAGCGATCCGGCCGAGCGTCAGGCTCTGCTCGACCTGCTGTGCGATGCCGATGTCCTGGTGGAAAACTTCAAGACCGGCACCATGGAAAAGTGGGGCCTGGGCCCGGCGCAGCTGCAGGCGCGCTTTCCCCGCCTGGTGTACTGCCGCATTACCGGCTTCGGGGCCGACGGCCCGATGGGTGCGCTGCCAGGATACGACGCGGCCATCCAGGCGCTAGCCGGCATCATGAGCGTCAATGGCGAGCCCGATGCCCGCGGGGGAGAGCCGCTGCGCGTCGGCCTGCCGGTGGTGGACATGGTCACCGGCCTGAATGCAGCCGTGGGCGTCAGCTTTGCCCTGATCGAGCGCGGGCGCAGCGCTCAGGGTCAGTATCTGGAGGTGGCGCTCTATGACGCCGGCTTGTCGCTGCTGCATCCGCACGCGGCCAATCACCTGATGGACGGCCGCATTCCAGGACGCAGCGGCAATGCGCACCCGAACATCACACCCTATGACACCTTTGCCACGGCCACCGAAAAAATTTTTCTCGCCGTGGGCAATGACAAGCAGTTTGCCATGTTGTGCAAGCTCATTGGGGCTGAGGATTTGCCCGGTGATGAGCGCTTCAAGACCAATGGCCAGCGCTCGGCACACCGCGAAGCGCTCAAGGAGCGCCTGGAGGCGGCGCTCTCGTGCTTTGAATGCAAGCCCCTGGCCGATCGACTGGTGCGCCAGGGCGTGCCCTGCGCCCCGATCCAGGATGTGGCCTCGGCACTGGCCGATCCGCACACGCACCATCGCGGCATGGTGGTAGAAATCGGCAGTTACCGCGGCGTGGCCTCGCCCATCAAACTCGGCCGCACGCCGGCGAGCTATCGCCTGCCGCCGCCCGATCGTTCCGTCTGAGCCGGCCGGTCATGGGCAAGTCGGCGTCAATCCGCCGTGTGCCCGCCTGCCCGGACTCCTGCGCGCGGCTGCCGATGGCCATCGACAGCCGCAGTCCATTGGGCAGCATCTGCAGACCCCAGCCCTCGGCCCGGGCCAGAGCGCAGACATCGTCCCAGCGGATCGGGCGCTCAGGCGCAGGCATGCGGGCCGCGGGTTGCTGTGCCATCTCGAGGCGAATCTCGATGAGGGTCTGAGCCCCATCGGCCCGCGAGCGCAGATGCAGGCGCCCAGGCGTCTGCGCCCGATCGCTCAGGTAGAGCAGGGCAGCGGGCAACAGGCAGCGCCACAGGCCCGGGCCCAAGGGCATGGACAGCTCGTGCGCATACAGCTTCAGACCAAAGCCGCGCAGACTCAGGACGGCGCCAAGCAGACGCGCGCAGTCTTGCAAGGCCTGGCCGGCCGGGCTTGGCGCCGTGGCGCTCATCACGGCCCAATCGAGCAGTGATGCGCAGCGCCGGTTCGCCAGTCGCGATTGCAGGCCGAGGCTGAGGCTGTTTTCGGTGGCTTTGTCCACGGCGCCGGTCTTCAGATTCCTCTCGACCAGGGCGGCCAGGAGGGTCAGAGGCTGAAACTCACCGTCCATGTGATGTCGCAGCGTCGGCGCTATGCGGCGCATCACAGCATAGCGCGCGGCCTCTGCATCGCGACGGTCGTCGGCAGCATCTGCGGTCTGGGGTGGAGCTTCAAGGGCGGGCATGGCAGGGTGCAAGGGTCGTGGTCGCGGCGATGGCGCTCTTGGGGTGTGAGTCCGGATTCATCGTACAGCGATGTTGATCGATTCGAGCAGCTCATCCGTGGGCGGGGCTCTCGGGGGCGGTGCAAGGACGCCAGGCCGTCAAGCGCCGGTGCTACATTCCCTTCTCTGCCCCTTGAAGTTGTGAATCCCAGTTCTAAACCCCGAGTGCCTGATGCGTACCGCCGGCCGCGATGGCCGCAGTGGCTCGGGCTTATCGCTCTGATCGGGGGCCTTGGCTTTTGGGGCCGTGAACACCTGTCGCTGCAGACCCTGATCGAACAGCAGCAGGCTCTGACTGAATGGACGCAGCGCCATCTTTGGCAGTCGGCACTCGCCTACCTGGCTGTGTATGTCACGATGGCTGCCTTGTCCTTGCCTTTTGCGGCCGTGCTTACGATAGCCGGCGGAGCCCTCTTTGGCCTGGGTCTGGGTACGGTGCTGGCGCTTTGCGCAGCCACTCTGGGGGCCACCCTGGCCATGGGTCTGGCGCGCTATTTCCTGGGCGACTGGGCCCGCCGGCAACTGGGCCCCTGGCATGCCGCTTTCGAGCGTGGCATGGCGCGCGATGGCAGCTTTTACTTGTTGTCGATGCGGCTGCTGCCGGTATTGCCCTTTTTTCTGGTCAACCTCGCGGTGGGATTGAGCCGTATGTCGTTCGTGCGGTTTGCCACCGTCTCGTTGCTGGGTATGTTGCCCGCCACGGTGGTCTATGTGAATGCCGGTCGCACCCTGGCTTCTGCGGCCGATGGCATCGGGTCAGCCGATCTGTGGGTGGCCTTGAGCTTGCTGGCCCTGCTGCCCCTGGCCGCGCGTGGCCTGCTGCCCTGGTGGGCACGCCGGCGGGCACTCTCGCGCTGGTGGGCCGAGCGCCCGCGCCGCTTCGACCGCAACCTGGTCGTCATCGGCGCCGGGGCCGGTGGTTTGGTCAGCGCGTATATGGCCAGCACGCTGCGGGCCCGGGTGACCCTGGTCGAAGCTGACCGGCCGGGCGGCGATTGCCTCTACCGTGGCTGCGTCCCGAGCAAAACCCTGATCGAGGCGGCTCGCCAGATGGCGCAGATACAGCAGGCCCAGCGTCATGGGCTGCTGCTGAGCGAGCCGCGCTTGCAATGGCCGGTCCTGATGCGGCGCCTGCAGCAGGTGACAGCCGAGATCGAGCCCCATGACAGCATCGCGCGCTACACCGGCTTGGGCGTCGATGTGCGCATCGGACGCGCCCGCATCGTCAATCCCTGGATGGTGGAGATTCAATCGGCCCACGGACTCGAGCGCCTGAGCACCCGGGCGATTGTGCTGGCCACCGGCTCCAAACCGATACGGCCCGACATCGAGGGCCTGGCCGGTGTTTGTGCCCACACCAGCGATAGCCTGTGGGACCACCTGGCCAGTCTGCACGAGCTGCCGCACCGCATCCTCGTGCTTGGCGCCGGCGCCATGGGATGTGAGCTGGGGCAGGCCCTGGCGCGGCTGGGTGCTCAAGTCAGCCTGGTCGAGCGTGGCGATCGAGCCCTGCCCCAGGAGGAGCAGCAGCTCAGTGAGGTGGCGGGCGATGCACTGCGCGGCGCAGGCGTGAGCCTCTACTTGAGCAGCCAGGTCCTGAAGTGCCAGGAGGCCGATCAGCAGGGCGCGGCACCGTACGCAGCCACCGTGCAGACCCCGCAGGGCCTGCGCACGCTGACCTTCGACCTGATGATCCTGGCGGTCGGCCGACAACCGAACTGGCGCGGCCTCGGTCTGGAAGAGCTGGGGCTGCAATCGCTGGAGCTCGATGAACACCTGCAGACGGCCCTGCCCGGTATCTATGCCGCCGGCGATGTCACCGGCGGTCGGCCCCTCACCCACGCCGCGGCGCATCAGGGCTGGCATGCGGCGGTCAATGCCTTGCAGGGCCTGTGGTCCCTCAGGCCCGATCGGGTGGTGATGCCCCAGGTGCTTTTCATGGATCCGGAGATCGCGCGCGCAGGACTGACGCGACAACAAGCCGAGCAGCAGGGCCTGGACCCACAGCTGACTCGGGTGGAGCTCGATGAGCTCGATCGCGCCATTGTTGATGGCCGACGCAAAGGGTATGTGGAGCTCATCACCCCGGCGGGTAGCGATCGCCTCCTGGGGGTGACGCTTGTGGGTGCGCAGGCCGGTGAGCTCTTGCCCCAATTTACCCTGGCCATGAACCAGGGGCTGGGGCTGTCGAGGGTGCTCGCCAATGTGCATGCGTATCCGACCTGGGCCGAGGCGGTGCGACTGGCGGCAGCAGCGCATCGACGCCAGCATCAGTCGGCCTGGTTGCTCGGGTGGCTCGAGCGCTTTCACGCCTGGAGGCGTGGCTGAGCCGGGCTGGCGGGCAGCCCTGTCGAGGGCGGCGTGAGCGCAGCGACAATGGGATCTTTCGACGCCTCCCGCCATGCAATCGTCTGATGCTCCGGCCTTGCGCGACATCGTCCTGGTCGGCGGTGGGCACAGCCATGCGGTCCTGCTCAGACGCTGGGCCATGCGTCCGCTGGCCGGCGTGCAACTGACCCTTGTTTGCCGTGACACGCATACCCCGTACTCGGGCATGCTGCCGGGCTATGTCGCCGGCCTGTATGACTACGATCAGGTGCACATCGATCTGCGCACCCTGGCCCAGGCGGCCGGCGCGCGTTTTGTACGCGCTGAGGTCACCGGGCTGGATTTGCAGGCCGGTCGGGTGCAATGCCACGATCGTTCGATCGCCTTCGACCGCCTGTCCATCAACATCGGTGCCACCCCCCGATTGAATGTGCCCGGTGCCCAGCCGCATGCGGTGCCGGTCAAGCCCATACAGCGCTTCAACGCGCATTGGCTGAGCCTGCTGGAGCGGGTGCGGGCCCGCCCCAGCCGCGTGGCTGTCGTCGGGGCGGGTGCGGGGGGTGTGGAGTTGCTGCTGGCGATGCAGGCGCGGCTACAGCGGCAGTTGCAGCCCCTGGGCCTGCAGCCTCCGCAGTTTGATCTCTACAGCAGCACGCCCCAGATCGTGCCCACCCACAATCGGCGGGTGCGGCGTTACCTGCTGCGCCTCTTGCAGGAGCGTGGGGTGCAGGTGCACACGGCGCAGACCGTGACCGGCGTGTGGGCCGGTTGCCTGCAAACCGCCAGTGGTCAGGTCTTCGATGCCGACGAGGTGGTCTGGGTCACCCAGGCGGCGGGTGCACCCTGGTTGCGCTCAAGCGGATTGGCCCTTGACGAGGGGGACTTCATTGTGGTCAATCAGCATCTGCAAAGCGTCAGCGATGAGCGGGTGTTTGCCGCGGGTGATATTGCCTGCTTGCAAGACCAGCCGGTGGAGAAGGCCGGTGTGTTTGCCGTGCGGCAAGGGCCTGTGCTGCACGACAACCTGTGCCGCAGTTTGCGTGGCCAGGCTTTGCGAAGCTACCGCCCACAGCGCCGTTGGCTGGCCCTGATCGGTACGGGCGACGGCCGTGCGGTGGCTTCGCGCGGCGCATTTTTTGCAGCCGGTTCCTGGCTCTGGCGCTGGAAAGACGCGATCGATCGGCGCTTCATGGCCGGTTTTTCGGTGGAGCCCGAACCCATGGCGGCCGTCTCTGAGCCCGCAACCCTGCCGCTCGATCAGGACGAGGCGGCGCAGGCCCTGTCCGCGCAAGCCATGCGCTGTGGCGGTTGCGGCGCCAAGGTTGGTGCTTCGGTGCTGGGCCGCGCCCTGGCGCGACTGCCCTCGACCTCGGGCCACGCAGATATCCTGGTTGGCCCTGGAGACGATGCAGCGGTGATGCGTGTGCCTGCTGGTAAGGCCCTGGTGCAGTCGGTGGACTTCTTTCGCTCCTTTACCGACGACCCCTGGGTCTTTGGCCGCATCGCGGCCAACCATGCGTTGGGGGATCTCTTTGCCATGGGCGCGCAGGCGCACAGCGCACAGGCTCTGGCCACCGTACCGCCGGGCCTGGAGTCGCGCACCGAGGAATTTCTCTACCAGATGCTCGCTGGAGCGCTACAGACTCTGCAAGCGGCCTCCTGCGCGCTGGTCGGCGGTCATACCGCCGAGGGGCGTGAGCTGGCGCTGGGCTTTGCGGTCAACGGCTGGGTGGATGCGTCACTGCAAGGCCTGATGACCAAGTCGGGGCTGCGTGCCGGGGACAGGGTCTTGCTGACCAAGCCGCTGGGCACCGGCACTTTGCTGGTGGCCCACCAGCGATTGCGTGCGCGGGGACGGTGGATTGACGCGGCCCTGGACTCGATGATGCAGTCGAGCCAGCAGGCTGCGCAGATTTTGCGCGCGCATGGCGCGCGCGCCTGTACCGACCTGACCGGCTTTGGTCTGGCCGGCCACTTGCTGGAGATGACGCGACCGTCCGGCGTGGATGTCGAAATCGATCTGTCCGCCTTGCCCCTGCTTGCCGGCGCCCTGGAGTCGGTCGCCTCAGGGCATTTGAGTTCCTTGCACGCAGCCAATGCCCAGTTTGCTGCGGCCTTGCGCGAAGCGCCGCCGGCTCACCCGCTGCTGCCGCTGCTCTTCGATCCGCAAACCGCAGGCGGCCTGATCGCCGGCGTGCCCGCCGATCAGGCGCCGGCTTGCCTGGCGGCACTGCAGTCAGCCGGCTACACCCAGGCGGCTTTGATCGGGCAGGTGCTGCCGCGCAGTAGCGAGGCGGCGCCTTTATTACTCAAGACTTGAGTAACAAAGAAAGGCCGTATCGCCGCCCAGGTGCGATCGGGCTTGGCCGCTTACCGCCTGGCCCGCTCGATGCCCAGTGCCGCTTCCAGACCAATGTATTCGCAGCTGACCCCCTTGTGCCACAGATCGGGGGGCGCCAGGCAGTGCTGGTGGAATTTTTCGCCCTGGAAGTCAGTCAGAAAGTACGAACGCAGAACCGCCTTGCTGGTGGGGATGAGTGTCACATTGCGGGCCAGCCCGCATTTGTTCTTGAAGACGCATTCATTGGCTTCGGTCGCGTCCTTGAACAGGTGCAGCTTGATGCGCCCGGTGCCCACCCCGGACTTGGTCAGGCTCAGCGCGCAGGCCGAGCCGTCCAGGCGTTCGAGTCCGTGATGGCGCGCCAGGAAATTCATCTCCGCCGTGACCAACTCCAGGAACCAGGCCCCCACCAGCCCCGCGCAGCTGTAGTAGTCGGCCTTGATCTGCTCGTAAACCGCTTTGGCATCGGGCAGCTCCTTGCTGTTCATGCGCACCATGGGCTCGGCCCCATTGGACGGGCCCAGGGGGGGCACGCGAACGATCTCGTGGTTGGACCGGATGTCCATCGGATCACTGCAGCCGCTCAGTCCAGCCAGGACGGCGGCGGCCAGCAGCAGGCAGCCGATGCGGTGGCCCAGAATGCGCAGGAGTTTCACAAGCTCAGACTCGGCAAGGGAGCCACCGATGAAGGCGGCGCCGGGGTACAACTAGCGTTCATCACCATGGACAGCAGGGTGTAGTAGCCATTGATACCTATCAGATCGACCACCCCCTGCTCGCCAAACAGGTTTAGCGCCCGGGACCAGGTGGCATCGTTGATGCCGCGTTGCTGATGCAACTCGATACAGAAAGCGTGGACGGCCGCCTCGTCGTCGTGCAGGTCGGGCGGTTTCCGGCCTTGCGCGATGGCCTGCACAGTACTGGCAGCCACGCCGGCCTTCTGGGCAATTGGGGCGTGGATGGCCCACTCGACCTGCTGTGACCAGTGCCGTGCCGTGATCAAAATCGCCAGCTCCGACAGACGCAAGGGCAGGTTGCTTCGGTAGCGCAGATATTCACCCATGCGCTGCGCATGGCCCATGAGTTCAGGGCTGCGCATCAGGGGGATGAAGGGCGAGACCAGCGCCCCCCGAGGTCCGTCGATGATGGCTTGCGCTTGCTCGCGCTGCGCCTCGGTCCAGGTGGAGGGCGGTAGGGGGGGCAATCGGTCGGTGTTCATGGCGGTGGGGGGCGAGCGCTTTATTATGAAGCGCCGAAGAACGGCAGCTTCTGCTGGCCCACCTGCTCGAAAACCACCTGTGCACGCTGACCGATACGCGGCACCTCTCCTCTGGGAGCCAGCCAGCGACTGAGCATGCGCGGGCCTTCCTCCAAATCGATCAATACCACGCAGTAGGGCAACTGCGATTGCCAGGCAGGCCCCTGGAAGGGCACCTGAACCTGGCTGTAGCTGTAGACGCAGCCCTGGCCCCCAGCGGCCCGCCAGGCCAGCCGTGTGTCGCCACACGCGGGACACAAGCGCCGTGCGTAATAGAAGGCATGGTGGCAGGCCTGGCAATGCTGGAGCAAAAGTTCCTGCCGATTGCAGCCTTCCCAAAACGGTCGGGAGTCTAGGGTCGGCGGCACAAATTCGGCCAGCAAGTCATTGTTCATGCCTCAGGCCTCCATCACCATCACGCCACAGACCGAGAACACGCCACCATTGCCGCTGACCACCGCACGCCGAGCCCCGGGCACCTGCCGCCTGCCCGCAGTGCCGCGCAGCTGATGCACCGCCTCGGTCACATGCAGCATGCCGCCGATGTGTGCCTGCGACAGCAGCCCCCCATGTGGATTGAGCGGGCAGCGCCCGCCCAGGCTGGCGTGGCCGGCGCGTAG
>VGHR01000074.1 GCA_016868205.1 Betaproteobacteria bacterium | reverse complement strand
GCAACGCAAGGAGCGGCGCTTGGCTCGAAAGAGAGAAGTTGTTGCTACCAGGAGTGGTAGTTCAGTTGGTTAGAATACCGGCCTGTCACGCCGGGGGTCGCGGGTTCGAGCCCCGTCCACTCCGCCACATAGCAAGCAAAACGCGCCTTCGGGCGCGTTTTCATTTCTGGCTTAAATTCACCGTCAGCCGGTCGGTTCTCGCTCGGGGACTGATGCAAAACTCATACCGGCAAGGGCGCGGCTTTGTGATGTCTAGTTCGACCCCGCGGCGTTGATGTCGGGGCACGAGTACTCAGCGCCCCCCGACAGATCTTCTGCGTCGTTATCGCTCATCGACTTTTAAATGGCAGCGGGCAATGCCTCTGACAAAAAATCATAGACCGCCCGTATCCTTTTGCTGGCCCGTATTTCTTTGTGGACGGCCAGCCAGACCGGCAGCGGCTCAATTTTCAGCTTGGGAAGTAACGGTACGACCGAGGGTTCTGTTCGAATCAAGTGCTCGCTCACAAAGCCCACCCCCAGCCCTGCACGCACGGCCTGCCAGACTACGATCAGGTCGTCAGTCCTGAAGGCAAATTGTTCCCGCGTCACAGCGAAGCCGCGGGCCGCAAAGCCCCTGAGAGTCTCTTCACTGCGGTCGCCGCCAATGAGGTCATGGGAGAGCAGATCGGACGGATGACGGGGTAAGCCGCGACGGCGCAAGTAATCCTGATGGGCACAGGCTCTGAGCGCTACCTTTCCGACTCGCCGTGCAATGATCGTAGCCTGCTCGGCCTGGACCATGCGAACCGCAATGTCTGCCTCACGCCGTAGGAGGTTGCTTACCGCATTACTGGCCACCAATTCCACCTGAACTTCGGGCAAGGTCAATCGCATTTGTGCGAGTAGAGGGGGCAACACATAGCAAGCAACAGGTTGGCTGGCCGTGATCCGCACGGTTCCAGATGCGGAGCGATCAGAGCCCACGACACTTCGTGCAAGCTGATCGGCCCCACTTTGCATGGTTCGCGCAGAGTCGGCCAAACGAAGCGCTGCCTCAGTGGGTAGCAGACCCCGTCCGGTGCGTTCGAACAGAACCAAGCCCAGCTGGGCTTCGAGTTCCTTTACATGCCGACCGATGGTGGGCTGGCTCGAACGCAGCTGGCGCGCGGCGGCAAGCAAGCTGCCCTGCTCAAGCACGGCAAGAAATGAGCGAACAAGCGACCAGTCGAACAAATTATTCATAAATGAATTTGATAATTTAAAGATAGGCAATTGTGTACACGAGGGGGGGCCGCACAATACCCTGATCGACCTTCGTTTGACGGTTGCCCATTCAAGGGTTATCGATGTGGAGATAAGAATGGAAAAGAAAAAGTCGGCGAACACCCCGGCAGGGCCCGCCCAGTCTTTCGCCGCGGTTGCCTCGAGCCGCCGGCACTTCATTGGCCTTGTCGGCGGTGGCGCTGTGCTTGCGGCGGCGGTCCCGCTGGCCGGCTGTACCGCCGATTTACCTGAGGCTGCAGTTCAGCCATGGCGCAACCCTGATCGCGAGACCGACATACGGCGATTCATGCTTGCCCATGCGCTGCTCGCGCCCAACCCGCACAATCGCCAGCCTTGGATCGCCGACCTGCGTGAAGCGGGGCGCATCCACCTGATCTGCGATGGCGAGCGGCTGCTGCCTGAAACTGACCCCGTTGGCCGCCAGGTCCTGATCGGCTGCGGCGCTTTTGTTGAATTGGCGGTGATCGCCGCCGCCCAGCGCGGCGTAGCGGTGAAAGTAGAGCTCTTTCCGGGCGGCGCTCCCGCCGACTTGCAATTGCCAAAGGACAGCCGCGTCGCTACCTTGATACTGGGCGAATCGGCCAGTACGCCGGCCGATCCCTTGTTTGCGCAGATCGTTCTGCGGCACACCCGCAAGACCGCTTATGCGAGCGACCGTGCCTTGCCAGATACGCTGCTGAGCAGTTGGGCCGAGACGGCCACCCGCTTGGGCTTGCGCAGTGGCGTGGCTGCCGGCGCAGCCGCCATGGATCCGATTCGACGCATCGCGCGCGAGGCCTACGAGATTGAGGCCACTACGGCGAATACTTGGCTCGAATCGGCCCGCCTGATGCGCATCGGTCCAGGTGCCATTGCCGCGAACCCCGATGGCATTAGCCTGAACAGTCCTCTGGTGCGGGCGTTGCACGCGGTCGGACTCTTCGACCCCATGGAGGTACCCGTGCGGGGTAGTAAGAGCTTGGAGCGTGTGATGGAGCGCTGGGTGCCATTTGAAACGGCCAGCGGCTTCTTCTGGCTGGCAAGCCCTGGGAATACGCGTCCAATGCAGGTGGCGGCGGGGCGCGTCTATGTACGCTCCCACTTGCTGGCCACGGCCGCGGGGGTCGATATGCACCCCCTGTCTCAAGCCCTGCAGGAGTTCCCGGAGATGCGTGGGCCCTATGAGGCGATACACAAGACTCTGGGTTTGACAGGCTCGGGGGAGACCTTACAAATGCTCTCGCGCGTGGGGTTCGCCGTTGAGCAGCGCGGGCCGAGCCCGCGCCGCAGCTTGGGCTCGATCCTGCGCACTTGAGCTGCCGTGTTGCTTTCTCGGTGGCCGGATCGGATAGGGATGCCCGTAGGCTTCTTCACTTATGCATCGGCCACGAAGGGATTGCTGCGGCGCTCCCGGCCGAAGGTGCTCTCTGGCCCGTGGCCCGGGATGAACACAGTGTCATCGCCTAGCGGCCAGAGCTTGCTGCGGATGCTGTCGATCAGTTGATCAAAGTTGCCCTGCGGAAAATCGGTGCGGCCGATGCTGCCGGCGAACAATACATCGCCCACAAAAGCGCGCTTTAGATCCGGCGAATAGAACACCACATGCCCCGGGGTGTGTCCTGGGCAGTGACGGACCTGAAGGGTGTACGAGCCGATGCTGACCGTGTCGCCCTCATGCAGCCAGCGCGTCGGGCTAAAGGCTTCGGCGCGGGGGAAGCCGAACATCACGCTTTGTTGGGGCAGGGCATCAATCCAAAACTGATCGCCCGGATGGGGGCCGATGATGGGCAGATTCTCCCGTCGGGCCAACTCGCCGGTGCCGCCGGCATGATCGATGTGGGCATGAGTCAGCCAGATCTGATCGAGCTTGAGTCCGAGTCGCTCCACTTGGGCCATGAAACGATCGAGATCACCGCCTGGATCGATAACGGCAGCCTGGCGAGTTTGTTCGTCCCAGACGAGCGAGCAGTTCTGCTGGAAGGCGGTGACGGGGATGGTGAGGTAGGACAACACTTCGGGGACTTTCGCAAAAGCCGATCTTAGCCCCGGGCGATTGCAAAGGTCTTGATGCGAGTCGACCGTTGGCGGGCCGCCCAGGTCTTCAGTCGTCGGCCCTGGAGCTCATGCGCGCCCACTCGACAGACGCCAGTCCTTCGCGTTGGACCCGGGCCTTGTCCAGGGCCCTGCGCAACTCCTCAGCGCTGGGGTTGCCCAGTACCAAGGGCTCGCCGTAGCTTCCATCGGCCCGTTCCGGAAAAAAGACCGTCCATCGCACGCCGTCGATGAATTCTCCGTCTTCCACCCGTTCGCGTAGCTCGCTTAGCTGCGTCAGCAAGCGCTGTTGCTGTTCGGCGTCGGTGAGGTAGGCCACCTCCAGGTGTACATCTCCCTCGCTCCAGACAATGGTGTAGCGGGGCACCCTTTCATCGGGCGCGTGCAAGACGCGAAGCAAAGCCTCCTTGATGTGCACGGGTAGCCGTTGTGCCGGCATGCCACTACTCCTGCCCTTGTTTGGCGCCCCGGACGATTTTGTCCGGCGCTCTCGTTATTCGGGGATCCCAATCCGAAACTGTACCGCGATCGAGGCGACTGCGCCAGAGGTTCCGCACTGTAGCGGCGGCTTGTCGCTGCGTGGTGTCAATGTGGCGGGGCGCGCCGAGCCTTGTTCAGTGCAGCTGGGACAGAGCCGTCTTCAGGTGGCCGACGGTGCGGTCGACATGGTGCCATTTTTCCAGTCCGAAGAGACCAATGCGGAAGGTTCTGAAGTCGGCTGGCTCGTCACACTGCAGTGGCACACCAGCAGCAGTCTGCAGACCGGCCGCGAGGAATTTCTTGCTGGACTGGATGTCTGGGTCGGTGGTGTAGCTCACTACCACGCCGGGCGCCTCGAAGCCGGGCCCCGCCACGCTTGGAAAGCCAGCCTGGGACAGAAGCAAACGCACCTGCCGCCCGAGCTCGATCTGTTCCTGACGCACTCTGGCAAAGCCGTAGGCCTCGGTTTCGAGCATCACCTCGCGCAGACGCACCAAAGCATCGGTCGGCAAGGTGGTGTGGTAAATGTGGCCGCCGGCCTCATAAGTCTCCATGACTTGCAGCCACTTGCGTAAATCCATCGAATAGGTAGTGCTTTGTGTCTGGTCGATCGCACCACGGGCTCTTTCACTGAGCATGACCATGGCGCAGCAAGGCGAACTGCTCCAGCCCTTCTGAGGTGCGGTGATCAGGACATCAACGCCGGTGGCCCGCATGTCCACCCACATCGCACCGGAGGCCACACAGTCGAGTACCAGCAGGCCCCCATGGGCATGCACCGCATCGGCCAGCGCACGCAGGTAGTCATCGGGCAGCATCATCCCGGCTGAAGTCTCTACATGCGGGGCGAAAACAACGGCTGGTTTTTCCGCCGCAATGGCCGCCACCACTTCCGCGATCGGTGCCGGTGCCCAGGGCGCTTGGCTTGCATCAGTAATGCGCCGGGCTTTCATGACGCTGTGGCTGGCGGGGATGTGCCCCATCTCGAAGATTTGCGTCCAGCGGTAGCTGAACCAGCCGTTGCGCACGACCATCACATGCTTGCCGGTGGCAAACTGACGGGCGACCGATTCCATGCCGAAAGTGCCGCTGCCGGGCACCAAGGCGACCCGGTGCGCCTGATAGACCTCCTTGAGCATGCGCGAGATGTCTCTCATCACGCCCTGGAACCGTTTGGACATGTGGTTGAGAGACCGGTCGGTGTAGACCACCGAAAATTCAAGCAATCCGTCAGGGTCGATGAGGGGCAACAATCCGGGCATGGCAACTCCTTGGGTCAGCCCGGAGTCTATCGCACGCCGCTTGCGGCGCAGGAGCTGTGCCGGATCCGGCCGCGTGCGGCAAGGGCAAGGGCGCCGATTTGGGCGACACTCTGGGCTTATTGGGTTCATGGCGTCGAGCCCGCTGAGGAGTTGATGTGTCCAAGTTGTCTCGTACGGCACTCAGGCATCTGGTGCACAGGGCCCTGGTGGCCCGGGTCAGGCTGTTGATCGGTCAAAGCGGATTTGATCACTTGTTGGATGAACAGGAACAGGTGTCCCTGGCCTTGGCCCGTGGGGCCGGCGCCTTGCACGGCAAGGGGGGCGTGCAAACCATGGCCCAGGCAGTGATAGACGCCTTTGAACTGGACCCGATCTACTACGCGGCCAGCGACCTCGACTTCCTGACTTCCGAGGGGCTGACCAGCGCCGGAATGGCTCTGGCCGACGCAGTGCGTGGCCATGAAGCCGACGACCGTAAAACCTGGCAGTCGCAGGTCGTGCCGCAACTGGACCGCGTGGCCTCGTTTGTGGTGTCAGTTTTCGATGGCAGTTGGCCCGAGCAATGCCAACGCCAGCCACTATCGCAATGGCTGCGCCAGAGTGAGTGACCTCCTGCGCGCGGCTTCAGGGTTTGCGGGGGCCGCGGTATTCGTCGACCTGATGTCCGACCAGGGTGTAGCCACTGACGCCCCAGTCGCTGTTACCCTGCTCGATACTCAGGATTCCGGCCACCCAGCAGGCATCCATGGTGCGGATGCGCGCTGCTTTCTGCAGCTTGACCCTGACAATTTGATTGGCCGGTGGCGGCGGTGTGTGAATGCACGCGCCAAAGTAGGGCACCAGCAGAAATTCGCGCAGGGCTCCGGTGCTGTACTCGAGCGGCACCGCATAGCCCGGCAACCGCACCCGCAGCCCATCCAATTCAGGGCGCACCGGTGCGTTGTCCCAGATCTTGCGCATTTTGCGCTGTAGTTCTAGCTCCTCAGCGCTGCCTTCAGGGATGCGACTGAGGTCAACGCCGCCCAAGGCCGATCGCGGATCCCAGCCCGGTGGCAGCAGGTCATCCCATTGCAGCGTGCGGTAGTTACCGCGAAGCTGCGCCTGCGCGGTACCCAAGGCGAGGACCAGCCCGGCGGCTAGGCCCTTGAGCCATCGGCGTCTGCGTAGATCCATGCGCTTATTGTCGCGGCTGCAGACCGTCGACGCTGGAGAGGCGGTAGGCGCGCCAGCCGGGCAGAGCGCTGGCGGCCACGCCCGCAAGCACAACCCCTGCAAGCATCGCAAGTTGGCTGTCCAGCGGCCCTCGCAGCGATACGGTGATACCGTAATGCTGCCCGGTCCAGTCACCCAGCCCGAGCAGGATGAGCACGGTCAGCACAACACCGGCTAGAGTGGCCGTGGTGGTGATGATCAGACCCTCGGTCAGCAGCAGGACAAAAACGCGGGCAGGCCCAGCCCCCAGGGAGCGCAAGACCGCCAGTTCATGCCGGCGCTGCTCCAGCCCAGCACTGATGGCCGCCACCAAGCCAAGCAGACTGACGATGGCCACCACCCAGACCATCAACTCAAGGGCCTGCTCTCCTGTAGCCAGGTTCTGCCAGAGCTCATCGAGCGCAACACCGGGCAGGATGGCCATCAAAGGTTCGGCCTGGAAGGCCGCAATGCTGCGCTGCATGGAAAAAACAGCGGCACGCGATTTGAGACCCACCAGCACTGCGGTGACCGATTTAGGCTGCAGGTCCATCGCGCGAGCCTGATCGGCGCTCAGGCCCTTTCGCGCTGGCATACCGGCTACCCAGTCCACATGGAGCGCTTCCATACCTTGCAGGCTGATGTGCACTGAGCGATCGACCGGCGTGCCCGTGCGTGCCAAGATACCGGTGGTGGTAAAGGGCTTGTCATCGTGATCGCTCGCCTGGAAGTCGCCGCTGCCATGACTGAGGGTCAGGGGCTGACCCACTTGCAGGCCCAAACGCTGCGCTACCTCGGCCCCGACGACGGCGTCGAAGACATCCCGAAACGGGCTGCCCTGCGCCAATTCGAGCCCTTGCTGATCGCCATAGCGCCAATGCTGGAACAGGGCCTCGCTTGTGGCCACCACCGGGTAGCCCCGGAAAGAATCCCCCAGCGAAATGGGAATCACCCAGGCCACAGCCGGGTCCGCGCTCAGTGCCTGCACGCTGCTCCAGCGGATATTTTGGGTGGCGTTGCCGATGCGAAAGACGGAATACAACAGTAGCGCGGTGCTGCTGGTACGCGCGCCGACGATCAGGTCGGTTCCAGAGACTGATTGCGCAAAGTGCCGCCGCACATCATGGCGCATTTGCTCCAGGGACAGCATAAGAAAGGTTGCCAGTGCGATGGACAGCGCCACCCACGACAGGCTGTAGCGTCGGCTCCAGGCGCTACGCCAGGCCAGGGACCCCAGGCCTTTCATGCGCCCGACTCCGAACGCCTCGGCATTTCGAGCACTTGATCGAAGTGCCCGCTCAAGCGGTGGTCGTGGGTGACGAACAGCAGGGCGCTGCCCGCGCGCTCGCACTGGTGCAGCAGCAGTTGCATGAACTCGTCGCGCCGGCGTTCATCCAGGGCCGAAGTTGGTTCGTCTGCAATCACCAGTTCGGGCTGGCCGACCAGAGCCCGCGCTGCTGCCACCCGCTGTTGCTGACCTACTGAAAGCTGCGCGGCCGGCCGTTGCCACAGGTCAGGGCCCAGGCCCAGGGCCTCAAGCAATTGCTCGGCCTGCTGCCGCACCTGCCCCCCGCATCGCCGCGACCGCAAGGCCGACAGCCGACAGGGCAGGGTCACATTGTCGATCAGGCTGAGGTAGGGCAGCAGGTTGAACTGTTGAAACAGATAGCCGACATGGTCGGCGCGCCGCTGCTCGCGCCGGCTGGCACCGAGCGCGCGCCAATCCTGTCCGAGCATGCTGATCTGCCCGCTACTGGCCAGCAACACGCCCGCAGCGAGCGATAGCAGCGTGCTTTTGCCGCAGCCGCTGTCGCCGCGTACGAGCAGACCCTGCCCAGCGTGCAGGGTCAGGGCCTCGATGTGCAGGCAGTCGTGCGTCTGGCCCGGCCATCGAAAGCGCAGGTCGCGGATCTGTAGGGCCGGCGCGGGCGTCATGCACAGGTCTCAGCGACCGATCTTGAGCTGCCGTTTGTTACGACGGAGCACGGACTGCGTTTGTCCTTGCGGACCGGCTATCTGGGCTTTCACGCGGCTGATGCGCCGTGCGACATCGAAAAGGGTGACATCAATCTCCCGCCAATCGGAAGTTTGGGTGCACTGGAGCTTGTACACCGCTTCGAGATCGCCGTGGGCTGATCCAGCCTGCCCTTCAATCAGCGGGGCTTTGACCTGGGCCGGTGCCACTTCCTTGCAGTGTGCGGGCAGGGCCAGGACGGGCTGGGTTTTCTTGAAACGCTCCAGCAGAGCCGCTGCCTCTCTTTTCTCCGCATCGCTGCGCGGTGCCCGCTCGTAGCCAAGCAGACTCTCCAGCGGTACTTTGACAGCGATTTCGAGGGATTGAGCCTCGATGGCCAGGTTCAGATGAGCCACACCATGTTCGTGGGGGCCGGCCAAGGCGCAGGCACTAGTTGCGATTGCAAGCAGGCCGGTCAGTTGTTGAAGGGGCAGATGCATGGGCTAGGATCGCACTCAAAAAGTGGCATGATAAATCAGACGCGTCTGCCAAAACCCTCGGTGTCCTGGGGTTGAGGCCGCGCGGCTGTGCTGCCCTATCGGCCGCCCGAAGTTCGCTGGTGCCAGAAGGACGGTGGTTTGAACAGGCCACTGGCCATGGCGGTACCCAGCAGGATGAGCAGGGCGATCAGGCCCATTTCTGCAGTGAAGTGTTCATCGAGCAGCAGCACGCCGTAGCTGACGGCAAACAGCGGGATCAGGTAGGTCACAGTCAGCGTGCGTGCGGGGCCGCAGTCGCTGAGCAGCCGAAAGTACAGCAGGTAAGCCACGCCAGTGCACAGGCCGCCGAGCACCAGCAAGGACAACCATGCCGTGGGGCTGGGCGCTGCCGCGGGCCAGAGCCAAAGCGCCGGCAGCGCCATACCCAGGGCGGCTCCAATCTGACTGCCAGTGGCAGCCACCAGAGGGGGCACTTCCTGCAAGTAGAGGCGGGTGAAGCTGGCGGCGATGGCGTAGCTCAGGCAGGCGCCCAGGCAAGCAGCGATGGCCCAAAGCGGATGAATGCCGGTTATATCGGGCTTGAGCGCTGCCTGATCCCAGGCCAGCAGGGTCACGCCGGCAAAACCCAGGACCAAGCCAACGATGCGCCACAGATCCGGTCGCTCCTTCAGCCACAGCCAGGCCACCAGGGCACCGAACATCGGCACGCTGGCGTTGATGATGGACGACAGGCCGGTGCTGATGCTCAGCAGGGAAAAGGCAAACAGAGCAAAGGGAATGCCCGAGTTGAGCAGGCCGACAAAGAAGATGGGCAGCCAGCGTCGCCACAGCAGATGGGCTTGGCCGCGCCAGAGCAGCAGCGGCAGCAGGAAGAGGGCGCCGAAAGCCACCCGCAGTGCTGCCGTCGGCAGAGGCCCCAACTCGTTGACAGCCAGGCGCATGAAGAGGAAGGACGACCCCCAGATGCCACCCAGGGCGATGAAGTGGGCCATCCAGGCGGGTTCGGCCGCCGTCGGCGCAGGGCTCAAAGCGACCCTTCAAGCGCCAGAAGATGGCGTTTTCGTTCCAGACCGCCTGCATACCCGGTCAGCGCGCCCCGGCTGCCCAAGACGCGGTGACAGGGCACGATGATGGACAAGCGATTGCGACCTACGGCCAGACCTACCGCGCGCGCCGCCCGGGGGCGGCCCAGGGCGGCTGCCACCTCAGCGTAGCTGCGGGTGTGTCCGTGACCGATGTTGAGCAGGGCCCGCCCGACAAGCTGCTGGAACCCAGTGCCGGCGCTCAAATCCAGGGGCAGGTCAAAGCGCTGGCGTCGCCCCTGGAAATACTCGTCCAACTCCTGCTGGGCTTGTTGCAGGCAGGGATGCTTCGGTTGGTGCGGCCACAGTCCGTCGAGTTCGACCGGCCTGTATTTCTGGTCCTCGAACCACAGGCCGGCCAGACCTCCGGGGCCGGCCAGCAGGCGGATAGGCCCCAGCGGGCTTGCGTGTCGGAGCTGAACCAGAGGGCTTGGAATGGGGGCGCGCATCAGCATGTCTGTGTTTGCGACGGGCTCGTATCATACGACCTACCGACGGGCTCAACCGGAGGCGCTTGCCGCGCCTAAAATCAAGGATCACGGGCTTCGGGCATCCCGTTGCATCAAGGGCTGGCGGTCGATGGCCCTGAGCTTGTCGCCCCTCTCTTTGATCGCACTTCATGCGCCTCGATCCCTCCCTCTTTAAGGCCTACGATATTCGAGGCGTTGTCCCGTCCACGCTGGATGAATCGGTGGCCCGCGCCTTGGGCCGGGCCTTCGGCGCGCGCTGTATTGCAGAGGGGGAGTCGGTGGTGGCGGTCGGTCGCGACGGCCGATGGTCTGGCCCAACGCTGAGTGCGGCCTTGATGGGCGGCTTGACCGAGGCTGGCGTCGATGTGCTCGATGTCGGTATGGTCACCACCCCCATGCTCTACTTTGCAGCTGCCACTGTGTGCCGCAGCGGGATACAAGTGACCGGCAGTCACAATCCGCGCGACTACAACGGTTTCAAGATGGTGTTGGCTGGCCGTGCCATTTACGGCGAGAACATCCAGGACCTGCACCGGACGATGCAGGCCCAAAGTTGGCCTGAGGTCGCCTGCCAGGGTCGAGTCAGTCCTATCGATATATGGCCCGCGTATCGTGATCGTGTTACCCAGGATGTGCGTTTGGCACGGCCGATGAAGATTGTTATCGACTGCGGCAACGGGGTGGCCGGCGCATCGGCTCCGGATCTCTTCAGGGCCCTGGGTTGCGCGGTGACTGAACTTTTCAGCGAAGTCGATGGAGAGTTTCCCAACCACCATCCTGATCCGAGCAAGCCGGAAAATCTGCGTGACCTGATCGAAGCGCTGGGCCGGGGAGACGCCGAGCTGGGTTTGGCTTTCGACGGTGATGGTGACCGTCTGGGGATCGTCACCCGCGAGGGGCAGACCATTTACCCGGACCGACAGCTGATGCTCTTTGCGCGCGATGTGCTCTCCCGCAATCCGGGGGCGCCCATTCTTTTTGATGTGAAGTGCTCGCAGCAGCTCGCACCGGCGATCGAGGCTGCCGGTGGGCGGGCGGTGATGTACAAGACCGGTCACTCTTTGATCAAGGCCCGCATGCGTGAACTCGATTCGCCCCTGGGGGGCGAGATGAGCGGGCATGTTTTTTTCAAGGAACGCTGGTTCGGTTTTGACGACGGCAGCTATGCCGGGGCGCGACTGCTTGAGATCCTCAGCCGCAGCCATGATGTCTCGGCGGTGCTGAACGCTTTGCCCAGCAGCTACAGTACGCCCGAGCTCAATGTGGGCTGCGTTGAAGGCGAGCCGCACCGGCTGATGAGTGATCTCGTCGAGTTGGGTCAGGAGCGATGGAGTGGACAGGCCCGGCTCTCGACAATCGACGGTCTGCGCGTCGACTGGTCCGACGGCTTCGGCTTGATTCGCCCGTCCAATACAACACCAGTGCTGGTACTGCGTTTCGAGGGTCAGACCCCGCAGGCGCTGCAGCGCATCGAAGAGCAGATGATGGCCCTGTTGCGCCAGGTCAAGCCCGACGCCCAGGTGCAGGGCGCGGCGCACTGAGCCGCAGCAGCCCATGCGTATCCTGATCGTCAAGCTCTCTTCGCTCGGGGATGTGGTACAGACCTTGCCGGTTCTCGATGACATCCATCGCTTGTGCCCGCAGGCCCGGGTCGACTGGATTGTGGAGGAAGCCTTTGCCGCGCTGTTGGATGGGCTGCCAGCGGTAGAACGCGTGTTGGTGTGCGCTCAGCGGCGCTGGCGGAAGCGTCCTTTCGACCCGCGGGTTTGGCACGAATACCGTGTTTTCAGGGATCACTTGCGGACGCAGGCTTACGATGTGGTGATCGATTGTCAGGGCTTGATCAAGTCGGCTTGGGTCGCCCGGCAGGCGCGCCTGAGCCGCGACGGCTTTACCGCTACATTCGGCAATCGCAGCGAGCTTTGTGCTTACGAGTGGCCCGTACGATTCATGCTCGATCGCTCGGTGCCCGTGCCGTGGCAAGTCCATGCGGTACAGCGCACCCGCTTGCTGGTTGCCGGTGCTTTGTCCTTTCCCGATTCGCCGATTGTGTTTGAGTCGGCGCGCTATCCCTTTGGCCCAAGACGGCCTCGTGAGCAACGAAGGGGCGTGTGGCTGTCCCACGGCACCACGCGCGAAGACAATCGGTGGCCTACCTCTTTTTGGCTCGATCTCGGACGGCGTTTGTTGCACAGCGGTGAGTCCGTGTTTGTGCCACAGGCTGGAGAGCGGGAGGCGGCTTGGGCGGCCGATTTGGTGGCTCAATTGGGTCCGGGTGCCGAGGTGCTGCCTCGACTGGACTTGGCGCAGGTCTGGCGGCACATGTCGGACTCGCGGGGTGTGATTTCGGTTGATTCCGGTCTAGGCCATTTGGCCGTGGGGCTGGATTTGCCGGTGGTGCAGTTATTCAGCCAGGACAGAATCCGTCGCGCCGGTCCGGTGGGGCGGGCCTATCAACGGGCGGTGGGAGGGGCGCGTGCTCCTACAGTTGATGAAGTTTGGCGGGCTTGGCTGGATTGCCAAGCCGCCGAATCAAACCTGCTCGTTCAAAGCCCGGTCTAATTCGCATGTCCTCCATGATGCAAGTTCTGGTGCAGACAGCCTACAGCCTGCTGACCCTTGCAGTGCAACCTCTGCTTCGGCTCAAACTGGCGCGCCGTGCCCGGCGTGAACCGGGCTATGGGCAGGCGATTGCTGAGCGCTTTGGCCGCTACAGCCAAGCCGCGCAGCCGGCCGCGGACTTGTTGTGGATTCATGCGGTCTCTTTGGGTGAAGCGCGGGCTGCCGGGATCTTGTTGTGTGTGCTGCGCGAGCAGCGGCCCGGATTGCGTGTGCTGCTGACCCACGGCACGGCCACCGGTCGGGCGGAGGGCAGGCGCCTGATGCGCGAGGGCGATGTACAGGTGTGGCAGCCTTGGGACACGGAGCAAGCTACGGCCCGATTTCTCGACCACTTCAGGCCGACCCTGGGCGTGCTGATGGAAACCGAGGTCTGGCCCAATTTAGTGCGGGCGGCCTGCTCGCGCGGCGTACCTTTGGTGCTCGCCAATGCACGGCTGTCGGAGCGCTCGTTTCAGCAGGCCATGCGCTGGTCGTGGCTGGCTCGGCCGGCATACAGTGCTTTGTCGGCGGTTTGGGCCCAGACTGAGGAGGATGCACATCGCTTGCGCGCGATCGGGGCTCCAGTGCAGGCGGTCCTGGGCAACCTCAAGTTTGATGCCCAGCCCGATGATGCGCAGCGCCAGCGCGCCGCGCAACTGAGGCCTGGG
>VGHR01000073.1 GCA_016868205.1 Betaproteobacteria bacterium | reverse complement strand
GCGCCGATGAGCGCGCCCGTAGGCGCCAGCATTTCGGGCATGCCGGGGCCGCCCTTGGGGCCCAGGTAGCGCAGCACCATCACATCGCCGGCCTTGATCTTTCCGTCCAGGATGGCTTGCAGGGCCGATTGCTCATCGTCGAACACGCGAGCCGGGCCGGTGATGACCGGGTTCTTCAGGCCGGTGATTTTGGCTACCGCGCCCTCCGGGGACAGGTTGCCCTTGAGGATGGCCAGATGCCCTTGTTTGTACATCGCGTTATCGATGGTGTGGATCACGCTCTGCTCGGGCGGAGCATCAGGCACATCCTTGAGGACTTCGGCGATGGTTTGCCCGGTGATGGTGATGCAGTCGCCGTGCAACAGGCCGGCGTTGAGCAGGATTTTCATGACCTGCGGGATACCCCCGGCCTGGTGCAGGTCCACGGCGAGCGCGCGCCCGCTGGGCTTGAGGTCACACAGTACGGGGGTGCGTTTGCGAATACGCTCGAAATCGTCGATGGTCCATTCCACTCCCGCGCAATGCGCGATGGCCAGAAAGTGCAGCACCGCGTTGGTTGAGCCGCCAGTGGCCATGATGACGGTCACGGCGTTTTCGATGGATTTGCGGGTGACGATGTCCTTGGGCTTGATATCTTTCTTCACGGCCTCGATCAGCACGCGGGCCGATTCCCGCGCCGAGGCGACTTTCTCCTCATGCACATTGGCCATGGTGGAGGAATAAGGCAGGGAGATGCCCAGGGCCTCGAAGGCCGAACTCATCGTGTTGGCGGTGTACATGCCGCCGCAAGAACCGCTGCCCGGGATGGCGTGTTGCTCGATTTCCCGGAGATCTCCGTCTGTGAGGGTGCCTGCCGCGTTCTGGCCGACCGCCTCAAACACGCTGACGATGTTCAGGTCCTGGCCCCGCCATTTGCCCGGCAGGATGGTGCCGCCATAGACATAGATGGCCGGTACATTGGCCCGCAGCATGCCCATCAGGCCGCCCGGCATATTCTTGTCGCAGCCGCCTATGACCAGCACCCCGTCCATCCACTGGCCCTGCACGCAGGTCTCGATGCAATCGGAGATGACCTCGCGACTGACCAGCGAGTACTTCATGCCTTCGGTGCCCATGGCCATGCCGTCGGAAATAGTTGGAACGCCAAAGACTTGCGAATTGCCCCCGGCTTGCTCGATCCCCGCAATGGCTGCATCGGCCAGTTTCTGCAGGCCGCTATTGCAAGGCGTAATGGTGCTGTGCCCGTTGGCCACGCCAATCATGGGCTTGGAAAAGTCGCTTTCCTTGTAGCCCATGCCGTAAAACATGGACCGGTTGGGCGCGCGCGACTTGCCCTCGGTGATGTTGGCGCTGCGGCGGTTGGCCGGGGTAATCGGAATGATCTTGTTGCTCATGTCTCGTCGAGCCTTGTAGTTCGGGAAGAGGCATTGTAGATTTTGCCCCCGTGGCGCCGGCAGAGCCTGAGGCCCCCGCGGGGTTTGTCGCAGGTCGAGTCAGGTTTTCGGGGCAGCACCGCCTCCTACAATCGTTGCCCATGCTGATGCATCCCGCTATCGATCCCGTGGCCTTGCAGATCGGGCCGCTGGCCATCCATTGGTATGGGCTGACCTATCTGGCGGCCTTCGGCCTTTTCTTCCTGCTGGCACGCCAGCGCCTCAAGCACCCGCCTTTTGCAGCGGTGCGCCCGCCCGCCCCCTGGACGCTGCGTGACATCGAAGACCTTTTGTTCCTGGGCGTCCTGGGCGTCATCGTTGGCGGCCGCCTGGGGTACTGTCTGTTTTACAAGCCCGGCTACTATGCCTCGCACCCGCTGGAGATTTTTGCGCTCTGGCAGGGTGGCATGAGTTTTCATGGCGGCCTGGTCGGGGTGCTGGCGGCGCAGTGGTGGTTTGCCCGATCCCGGGGGCGGCCTTGGCTGCAAGTGATGGACCTGATCGCGCCCTGCGTGCCCACCGGGCTGGCGGCCGGCCGGCTGGGCAACTTCATTAACGGCGAACTCTGGGGACGGCCCGCTTCTTCAGACCTTGCCTGGGCGATGGTTTTTCCCGGCAGTGGTTCGATGCAACCCAGGCATCCTTCTCAGATTTATCAGTTTCTGCTGGAGGGCCTCTTACTTTTTGTTTTGCTCTGGCTATTCGCCAGGCGGCCACAGCCCATGGGACGCGTATCGGCAGCCTTCCTGATCGGCTACGGTGTCTTGCGCTTCATTGCGGAGTATTTCCGTCAGCCCGACGAATTTTTAGGGGCCTTGCCCCTGGGGCTGTCCATGGGGCAGTGGCTCTGTCTGCCCATGATCGCCGCCGGCGCGCTGCTCTGGGGCTGGTCGGGCCGCCGGGTTGAAGGCGCTACCGAGCGATGACCTGCTTGTCCAGTAGGGCTCCCGGTAAGGCGACAATGCGTTTGTGAGTCCGCACTCTGCGGTAGATGGGGACTGCCGCGGCCTCGATCGGACTGACGCTCGCAAGAGCCCGCGCCCCGTAAAAAAGGAGACACCATGCAAATTCTGAAATCGTCGTTTTCCCGCCGGTCCGTTTTGCAAGCCGGCGCGGCCTGTTTGGCTGGCCTGGGTTCAGCCACCCACGCCCAGAGCAGTTGGCCGAGCAAGCCTGTCAATCTGATCGTGCCCTTCCCAGCCGGGGGCGGCACGGATGCTTTTGCCCGGCCTCTGTCGGCGCAGTTTGCCAGGCTGACGGGCCGTCAGATGGTGATTGACAACCGGGGTGGCGCCGGCGGTACGGTGGGGGCCAGTGCGGCCGCCAAGGCTGCGGCCGATGGGTATACGCTTTTCATGGGGGCTGTGCATCATGCGATCGCTCCTTCCATGTACCCCAAGCTCGATTACGACATCGAGAAAGATTTTGCGCCCATGGCCTTGATGGCCAATGTGCCCCAGGTGCTCGTTGTCCACCCAAAAAACTTTCCTGGGGATTTCAAGGATTTTCTGGATCGGGTGCGCAAATCGCCCGGTCGGTTCAACTACGGTTCGGCCGGTGCGGGCACCTCGCATCATTTGGCCGGTGAGCTTTTCAAGCAGCAGACCAAGACCTTCATCACCCATATTCCCTACCGCGGGGCGGGCCCGGCCCTTCAGGACCTTATCGCGGGCAATGTGGACATGATGTTCGATGGGCTGGGCTCCTCGGCCCAGCATATCAAGGGCGGTCGCATCAAGGCCCTGATGGTGGCGGGGGGCAAGCGCAACCCGGCCTTCCCAGACCTGCCCTGTGCGGCCGAACTGGGTTTGCCCGATTACACCGTCACCACCTGGTATGGGGTGTGGGCGCCGCGTGCCACTCCCGCCGATGTGCAGGCGCGTATCGTTGAGGAACTGCGGCGCGCAAGCGCGACCGATGAACTCAAGGCCATCTGGGCCAACAACGGGGCCGACTTCGGCAATCTGACGCCGGCGCAGTTTGGCAGCTTCGTCAGCGCCGAGGTCAAGCGCTGGGCGGCCGTGGTCAAGGCCTCGGGGGCCAAGCTCGACTGATGTCGGTTCGGCTACTGGATCGGCCTGCACCATGAGCGGTCGCATCGATTGCGAACGCCAGGGTGGGATGGCTCGGGTGGTGTTGCGGCATCCCCAGCGCATGAACGCGATGACGCGTGCCATGTGGCAGCAATTGCGGGCCGTTTTTCGGGCCCTGCAGCAGGAGCGCGACCTCAGGCTGGTGCTGATTGCGGGCGAGGGCGGTCATTTCTGCGCTGGTGGGGATATTGCCGAGTATGCTGACTTTCGGTTTCAGACCGAGAGCCTGCGCGACTTTCACGAGCGCGAGGTCTGGGGCGCTTTATCGGCCATGCTCGACTGCGATCTACCCATCGTGGCACAGATTGAGGGCAATTGCATGGGCGCAGGTCTAGAAATCGCCTGCTGCTGCGATATTCGATGGGCGGCCGCTGACTCGCACTTCGGTGCCCCGATTGCCCGCCTGGGTTTCCCCATGGCCCCGCGCGAGGCGGAGCTGGTGGCTCGGGTGGCCGGCCAGACCACCGTGCGCGAAATGCTCCTGGCCGCAGAGATCCTGTCAGCTGAAACTTTGCTGCAGCGAGGTTTTCTGCACCGCCTTTGCGACCCTTCTGAATTGAACGGGCAGCTGCGCGCTTTGTGCGATCGCATCTGTGCGCTTGCCCCGGGCGCGGCGCGCCAGAACAAGCGCACGCTCAGGGCTCTGGCCGAGGAGGGCCCGACGGCCTTGCCTGGGCTGATCATGCAGGCCTACGACTACGCCGATTCGGCCGAGCATCGGGAGGGCGTGGGGGCTTTCATGGCCAAGCGCAGCCCTCGTTTTTCCTGAACTATCCGAGTCGATCATGAGTAAGCACAACCTTTTCGCGGCGCTGCGCGCCGCCTTCCCCAAAGACCTGGACAGCCTGGCCATCGAGACCGATGACGGGCTGCAGTACTCCTGGCGCGATCTCGATCGGGCCACGGCGATGATGGCGAACCTGCTGCAATCGCTGGATCTGGAGCCGGGTGCGCGCATTGCCGTGCAGGTCGACAAATCGGTCGAGGCAGCCATGCTCTACCTGGCCACCTTGCGCGCCGGTTATGTGTTTCTGCCTTTGAATACGGCCTACCAGAGTGCCGAGATCGAGTATTTCGTGGGCAATGCGGAGCCGGCGGTGGTGGTGTGCAGCACCCGCAATTTTGGGTGGGTCAGTCCGATTGCCTTCAAGGCCGGAGCCCGGGCGGTGTTTACGCTCAATGAGGATCGTACGGGTTCTCTGCTTGAGCGGGCCGTGCACATGCGCGACACCCACACGGTCGCGCAAAAGGGGCCCGACGATCTGGCCGCCATCCTCTACACCAGCGGCACCACCGGCCGCAGCAAGGGGGCCATGCTCAGCCACGACAACCTGCTGAGCAATGCGGTGGTGCTCAAAAGCTATTGGGGTTGGGAGAAGGGCGATGTGCTGATCCATGCCCTGCCCATCTTCCATGTGCATGGCCTTTTTGTGGCCTTGCATGGCGCGCTGATCAATGGCAGCCCCATGCGGTGGGTGAGCAAGTTTGATCCCAAGACCGTGGTGCGTTTGCTGCCCCGGGCCACGGTGTTCATGGGGGTGCCCACTCTTTATGTGCGCCTGCTGGCCGAGCCTGCGCTCACCCGCCAGGCTTGCGCGGGTATGCGGCTGTTCATTTCTGGCTCGGCGCCGCTGCTGATTGAGACTTTCCGGGAGTGGCAGGAGCGCACCGGCCATACGATTCTTGAGCGCTATGGCATGAGCGAGACGGCCATGCTGACCTCCAATCCCTATCTGGCCTCACAGGGGCCGCGCCGTGGAGGGACGGTGGGCTTTCCCCTTCCGGGTGTGGGCGTTCGGGTCCACGACGAGACGGGCCGCGAACTGCCAGCCGGAGAGATCGGCGGTATCGAGGTGCGTGGCCCGAATGTGTTCAAGGGCTACTGGCGCATGCCGGAGAAAACCCGCGAGGAATTCACGGCCGATGGCTGGTTCAAGACCGGTGATGTGGGGATGATCGACGCCCAAGGGTATGTGACGATTGTGGGTCGCAGCAAGGACCTGATCATCAGCGGCGGCTACAACGTGTATCCGGCTGAGATCGAGGGCTATATCAATGAAATGCCCGGCGTGGCCGAAAGCGCGGTGGTGGGCGTGCCCCATCCGGATTTCGGCGAAGTGGGCGTGGCGGTGGTCACGGCCAAGCCCGGAGCGTCTTTGAAGGCTGAGCAGATTTTGGCCTCGCTTAAGGCGCGACTGGCCAACTTCAAGATTCCCAAGCATTGCGCCGAGGTGAGCGAGTTGCCGCGCAACACCATGGGCAAGGTTCAGAAGAACCTGCTGCGAGACCAGTACAAGGGCCTGTTCCAGTCCTGAGCGCACCGGCCCATGGGCGGGCATGCCCGGCGCAGAGGCCGGGCAGCGCGGATCAGCGCAGCACCATCACCGGAATCTGCGAGTGCGTCAGCACATGGGTGGTCTCGCTGCCCAGCAGCAGGCGCTTGATGCCCTTGCGACCGTGTGATGCCATGATGATGAGATCGCATTTGTTCTTCTTCGCGCTGGCAATGACCGATTCGGCCACCAGATTCGAGCGCACGGTCAGCGCCTTGGCCTTGAGCCCGCGCGATTCGGCCTTGCGCTTGAGCTCATCAACCAGAGCCTGCGCCTTGTCGCTCCACTCCTTTTCGACCTGGCCCACCTGACTGACGGGGATACTGATGCCCCCTTCAAAGTAGCTGATCGGGTAGCGCGGCACTACTTGCAGAAAGATCAGTTGCGCGCCGGTCAGCCCGGCCAGCTGCTCGGCTGTTTGCACCGCCTTGGCCGACAGTCTGGAGCCGTCGGTGGGGATGAGTATGCGTTGGAACATGGAAAGCCTCCTCTTTTTCGCAGACTAAAAGGGAGGACTTGCGAGGGACTTGATCTACATCAAGCCGTCTCGGTTTTGCCTGCCTCAGTTTCCCAATCGCCTGCTCAGTTGCCGATGGCCTTGATCCAGTCTCAGTAGCAAATTTGCCGATAGCCCCGCTGACTGAGCGCCTGGCCGTCGCGTATCTGAATGTGGCGCTGTCGCACCTCGATGAGACCCTCCTGAGCAAAGCGGGAAAAGGTACGGCTGACGGTCTCTAGCTTCAGCCCCAGATAGCTACCGATTTCCTCGCGGGTCATGCGCAGAATAAGCTCAGAGTTGGAAAAGCCGCGTGCCTGTAAGCGTTGCATCAAATCGAGCAGAAAAGCGGCCAAGCGCTCTTCCGCGCGCATGCTGCCCAGCAGCAGCACGACCCGATGCTCGCGGACAATCTCGCGGCTCATGAGGCGGTGTATGTGTCGTTGAAAGGCGACGACCTCGCGCGAAATGTCCTCAATGCGGTCGTAGGGCATTACGCAGACATCTGCATCCTCCAGCGCAATCTCATCGCAGGTGTGCCGTGCATTGACGATACCGTCCAGACCGATGATCTCGCCGGCCATCTGAAAGCCAGTCACCTGAGCGCGTCCGTCCTCTGTCCCCAGGCTGGTCTTGAAAAATCCAGTTCGGATCGCGTAGAGCGCGGAAAAAGGTTCGCCGTTGTAAAACAGTACACCGCCGCGCCTGATGCTGCGCCGGCTGCTGATCAGGTTATCGATTTGTCGAAGATGGGCCTCGCCCCAGCCCGTTGGTATGCACGAGGTCCGCGAGCTGCAATTCGAGCATGCAATCTTTTTTGTCTCCTCGCGCATTTTTCCCTCTCCCCGGTTGGCGCAACCCTGCCTGGACGATCCAATTATTTCAATGCGTGGCACTGATTCGAGCAGCTCATCGTGAGCTTTTTCTCTTTTGAGACGCGACTCGATGTGAGCCGAAGCCGTCAGTTGGACAAGCCATCGGGCCGATCAAGGCTCTGCTCGGGCTCATCGATGCGCTGTATCCGCGAGGCTTGAGCCTGTCCGCTGCCCTTGAGAGTGCCTCGCCCGGTGTCGCGGCGGCGCCCCAGCTGATCTCGGACCTGGCTTTTTGACCTAGTCAGGGCCAGCAACAGGGTTTTACTTTGGGGGCCGGCTTCTGTGCGCCCCGATTGAAATTAAACTCTGCCGCACCCGGCGAATCGTTGCCGGGGAGAGTCCCGCGCCGGCCATCGTGTCCCTGGCGATGGCCGCGGGCTTCGTCAGCTTCTTCTGGGAGACATCATGCTCGTGACCTTTGTTGTGGCCTACCTGCTGGTCACCATTGCCATCGGCTTGCTGGCCGCTCGCCGCGTGCATGGCGCCAAGGACTATTTGGTGGCCGGACGCAGCCTGCCCCTGTACATGAATGTGGCAACGGTTTTTGCCACCTGGTTTGGCGCAGAAACGGTCCTGTCGGTCTCGGCCACCTTCACCCGCGACGGGCTGGCGGGTATTCCGGGTGACCCCTTTGGCGCCTCACTCTGCCTGGTGCTGGCGGCCCTGTTGTTCGCGCGGCTCTTCTACCGACTCAACCTCCTGACCATCGGCGACTTCTACAAGGTACGCTATGGCAAGTCGGTCGAGGTGCTAACCAGCGTGGCCATTGTCCTGAGCTACCTGGGCTGGACTTCGGCTCAATTGACGGCCCTTGGCCTGGTCATCCATGTGCTCTCGGGCGGTGCGGTGGCCTTTCAGACGGCCATCATGATCGGCGCGGCTATCGTGGTGGTCTACACCATCTTTGGCGGCATGTGGTCGGTGGCCTTTACCGACTTGCTGCAAACCGTGGTGATTCTGGTAGGTTTGACGGCGGTAGCTTTCCTGGTGGGTGATCTGGCTGGCGGTGCCACGAAGGTGATTGCGCAGGCAGCGTCGGAAGGTAAGCTGATCCTGTTTGACCTGAATATGGATGCGGCCGGATGGTGGGCGATGGCCGGTGCCTTCTTTGCTTTTGCTTTCGGCTCCATCCCGCAGCAGGATGTGTTTCAGCGCATGACCAGTGCCAAGGACGAGAAGACCGCCGTACGGGGCACCACCATCGGCGCTTTGGTGTATTTTGTGTTTGCCTTCGTGCCGATTTACATCGCCTACGCGGCCATTGTTCATTCACCCGAGCTGGCCAAACTCTTTGAGTCCGAGGATGCCCGTGAAATCCAGCGCATCCTGCCCGATCTGGTGCTGGGCCAGATGCCGCTGTGGGCGCAAATTTTGTTCTTTGGTGCCCTGCTTTCGGCCATTCTTTCGACCGCCAGTGGTGCCTTGTTGGCGCCCACGGCCACATTCACCGAAAATGTTTTGCGTCCTTTTGTTCCCAATATGAGCGATCGTCAGATGCTGGTGACGCTGCGCATTATTCTGGTCACCTTTACCGCCTGCGCGCTGCTCTTCGCAATGAACAGCAAGAGCACCATGTACGAGATGGTGCAAAACGCCTACAACGTGACTCTGTGCGGGGCCTTCGTCCCGCTGGTGGCCGGTGCCTTTTGGAAGCGAGCCAATACGCAGGGAGCGTTGCTTTCTTTTGTGCTCGGCATAGGCACCTGGCTGGGGGCTACTTTGACGGCGCCGGAGGCCATGATCCCGGCCAATTTGATTGGCTTTGCTGCCTCGATTGTGGGCATGGTGTTGGGTTCGCTCGCGCCCACGCTAATTGCCTCGCGGGGTCACAGCATCGAGACAGCCCTGCACCAGGCCGCCCATCCCTCCGGTGCGCACAAGCACTGAGCCTGGCCCGGCTACGGGTCTGTGAAGGAACTGGCCGCCGACCCCTCCAGGGGTCGGTTTTTTCATCGGGTCGGCCGGGTGGCCAGAAACAGCCCCCCTAACGCCAGCCCCATGGCCGCCCACTGCAGAGTCGTCAAGCGCTCGCCCAAAACCAGCACGCCCACCAGACTGGCGCTGATAGGCAGCATGACGGTGAACACCCCGGCTTCGGCCGCCGAGACGCCGCGCAAGCCGGTCATCCACAGCCAGACGGTCCAGATGCTGGCGGCCAGCGCGTAAAAAAGCAGCAGGGGCCAGACCCAAAACGGCGTTGAGCCCCAGTCGAAGTGCAGGGCCGCCCACAGGCCCGGCGGCGTCATCAGGATCAGGCCCCACAGGTTGATCAGAGCCGTGATGCGTCGGGCTGATAGGCGCGCGCTCAATCGCTTGCCGATGACGGCGTAACTGGCTTCGCAGAACACCGCGCCCATCAGCAGGGCGTAACCCCAAAGGGCCTGCTCAGTCTGCGCGCCGGGACTACGCGCGCTGGCCAGCAGCGCAATACCCAGCACCGCCAGCGCGATGGCTGCCAGCGTGCGCGGTCTGAGTCTTTCGCCCAGCCAGAGCCAGCCGAGCACCGCCACCACCGCCGGAATCGCCGCCATGATCACCCCGGCGGCCGCTGCCGAACTCATGGAGACGCCGTAGAGCATGCAAATGGAAAACAGAAAGTTGCCTAGCAGCGCCTCAACAAAAAGCAGGCGTCGGGTGGCAGCGTCTAGCGGCGGCTCTTCAGCCGGTTTGCGTAGCCAGTGCAGCATGGCCAGTGCGCCAATGGCAAAGCGCAGCCAGGCCAGCAGGAAGACGGGCATGGCCGCCACCAAGGGTTTGGACAGCGCCACATAGCTGCCCACCAGGGTCATGCTCAGGGCCAGACAGCCCTGGGCCACAATTCGATTCATAGAGTTTGGTTTTAGTTTTTTACGGAGGGCCCACGCATCATGCCGCAAGACCTTGTCCGCGCATTGTCCGATGCGGCTGCTCCGCAAAATCAATCGCTTGTCTTTGTGTACGGGACGCTGCGTCGCGGCGGCAGCAACGATATCGCGCAACTCGGTCAGCTGGCGCAATGGCTAGGCCGTGGCCGCGTTCGGGGCCAGCTTTTTGATCTGGGCGCGTATCCCGGTTTGGTTCTTGGCGGGCCGGATTGGGTGGTGGGCGAACTCTACGGTGTTGATTCTTCCGCACAAGCTTGGCTGGATGAGCTGGAAGAAGTTTGGCCGCAGCGCTCGGGCGAATACCGCCGGGTCCAGGCGCTGGTTTCGCGGGAGGGTCAGTCGTGTCGCGCTCTGGTGTACGAAATGGACCGTTCGATCGCGCGCCGACGCCCGCTGATTCCCGGGGGGGACTGGATCGAGCATTTGGCCTCGCGGATCGTCTGAGGCCCCGGGCCCATGGATGTTTTTGCCGCCTCCGACGGGCGCTTAGTTTATCGCATTGCAAGAATGATTTTTTGCATAATGAAAAATTGAGAGGTTGCGGCGCAGCATTTTTTCTCAATATGAGACATTAAATATCGTATTGCAAAATACAAAAAGAAAACCATTGATTTTATTGATGAAAATTTTTATCTTATATAAGACACAAGAGACGGCTTAAGTCTTGTAGAAGACTTAAAGTGGGAGCCAGGATCAAACCAAAACCTCCTCTTTCATCAACTCGCTTGGAGCCTCTCATGCCACAGACCCTGACCGAACAACTCAGTCGCGAACAACAGATCGCTGCCCTCGAAAAAGAATGGGCCAGCAACCCCCGCTGGAAAGGCATCCAGCGCGGCTACAGCGCCGCCGATGTCGTGCGCTTGCGCGGCAGCATGCCGATTGAGCACACCCTGGCCAAGCGTGGGGCCGAAAAGCTCTGGGAAAAAATCAACGGTGGCGCCAAAAAGGGCTATGTCAATGCCTTTGGTGCCATCAGCGCGGGACAGGCCATGCAGCAAGCCAAGGCGGGCCTGGAGGCCGTGTACCTGTCGGGCTGGCAGGTGGCTGCCGACGGCAACACCTCGGAGACCATGTACCCCGACCAGTCACTCTATGCCTACGACTCGGTGCCCACCATGGTGCGCCGCATCAACAATACCTTCAAGCGCGCCGATGAAATTCAGTGGGCCCGCGGCATCGAGCCCGGCAGCAAGGAGTTCATCGACTACTTCCTGCCCATCGTGGCCGACGGCGAAGCCGGTTTCGGTGGCGTGCTCAACGCCTTCGAATTGACCAAGAACATGATCACCGCCGGTGCGGCTGGCGTGCACTTTGAAGACCAGCTGGCCGCCGTCAAGAAGTGCGGTCACATGGGTGGCAAGGTGCTGGTGCCCACGCAAGAGGCCATTGAAAAGCTCATCTCGGCGCGCTTTGCCGCCGATGTGATGGGCACACCCACCATCATCCTGGCCCGCACGGATGCCGAGGCCGCCAATTTGCTGACCAGCGACCACGACGCCAACGACAAGCCCTTCCTCACGGGCGAGCGCACGCAGGAGGGCTTTTACCGTGTCAAGAACGGTCTGGAGCAGGCCATCAGCCGCGGGGTGGCCTACGCGCCCTATGCCGACCTGGTGTGGTGTGAAACCGGCACACCCGACCTGGGCTTTGCCCGCGAGTTCGCGCAGGCCGTGCACGCCGCCTGCCCGGGCAAGCTGCTGAGCTACAACTGCTCGCCGTCTTTCAACTGGAAGAAGAACCTGGATGACGCCACCATTGCGCGCTTTCAGGACGAACTCTCGGCGCTGGGCTACAAGTACCAGTTCATCACGCTGGCCGGTATCCACATCAACTGGTTCAACACTTTCCAGTTCGCCCACGCCTACGCCCGCGGCGAAGGCATGAAGCACTATGTGAACATGGTGCAGGAGCCCGAATTCGCCGCCCGCGGGCAAGGCTACACCTTCGTGTCGCACCAGCAGGAAGTGGGCGCCGGCTACTTCGACGATGTGACCACCGTGATCCAGGGTGGTTCCTCCTCTGTCAAGGCCCTGACCGGCTCGACCGAGGAAGAGCAGTTCCACTGAGCGGCCGCCAATGGCACCAAAAAGCCCGGGTTCGCCCGGGTTTTTTGTGGGAAAATCGGAGTGTTTGTTTCCCTACACAAGAGCGAGAAAGGCATACCGGTTATGACACCGCGAACTACCAAGGAGCCCCGTTTCCTGGCCCTGTGAGGTCGGCAGTCCGCGCCTGCACCTGTTTTCTCGGTTCTCTCTTCACAAGCGCGGTTCTTACCGCGCTTTTTTATTTTTTACACCATGATCCACATCACGCTCCCCGACGGTTCGCAACGCCAGTTCCCCGGCCCGGTCACGGTGGCCGATGTGGCGGCCTCAATTGGTACAGGCCTGGCCAAGGCGGCCTTGGGCGGCAGGGTCGATGGCCAGCTAGTGGACACGAGCTTTAGCATCGCACGGGATGCCAAGCTCGCTATCGTCACGGCCAAGGACGCTGAGGGTCTGGAGCTGATTCGTCACTCGACGGCGCACCTACTGGCCTATGCGGTCAAGGAGCTCTTTGCGGATGCGCAGGTCACCATCGGCCCGGTGATTGAAAACGGTTTTTACTACGATTTTTCCTACAAGCGACCGTTCACGCCGGAAGACCTGCAAGCCATTGAAAAGCGTATGGCCGAGCTTGCGGCCAAGGACGAGCCGGTCCTTCGGCGGGTCTTGCCGCGTGATGAAGCGGTGGCTCACTTCAAGGCCATCGGTGAGCACTACAAGGCCGAGATCATTGGCTCCATCCCGGCCGGTGAGGCGGTCTCGCTCTATCGCGAGGGCGGCTTCGAGGACCTGTGCCGCGGCCCGCATGTGCCCAGTACCGGCAAGCTCAAGCACTTCAAATTGATGAAGGTCGCTGGCGCCTATTGGCGAGGGGATCATCGCAACGAGATGCTGCAGCGGATCTACGGTACCGCTTGGTCCAGCAAGGAAGACCTGCAGCAGTACCTCACGCTGCTGGAGGAGGCCGAAAAGCGCGATCACCGCAAGCTCGGCCGCGAGCTCGACCTCTTCCATGTCGACGATCACGCCCCCGGTCTTGTGTTTTGGCACCCCAAGGGCTGGACGGTCTGGCAGGGGGTGGAGCAATACATGCGGCAGGTTTATCGTGATAACGGCTATCTGGAGGTCAAGGGCCCGCAAGTGATCGACAAGACGCTGTGGGAGAAGACCGGTCACTGGGACAAATACCGCGAGAACATGTTCACCACCGAGAGTGAAAAGCGCGAGTACGCCTTGAAGCCCATGAACTGCCCGGGGCATATTCTGATCTTCAAGCAAGGCATCAAGAGCTACCGGGATCTGCCGCTGCGATACGGCGAGTTCGGCCAGTGCCACCGCAACGAGCCCTCGGGGGGCTTGCACGGCATCATGCGGGTGCGGGGCTTTACCCAGGACGATGGCCACATCTTCTGCACCGAAGACCAGATCCTGCCCGAGGTGCTGGCTTTCACCAGCCTGCTGCAAAAGGTCTACGCCGATTTTGGTTTCACCGACATCATCTACAAGGTGGCGACCCGGCCGGCCCAGCGCATTGGCTCCGATGAGAGCTGGGACAAGGCCGAGCAGGCGCTGATGCATAGCCTCAAAGCCTCTGGATGCGAGTTTCAAATCGCCCCGGGCGATGGCGCTTTTTATGGCCCCA